>JAAYLN010000139.1 GCA_012521875.1 Lentisphaerota bacterium
GTATCGCCCACGCCGTGGCTGCCGATGATCCGCGAAGCGGCGGCGCCCCTGATTGCACGTGACAGGCGGCTGCCATTCGTCTACAATACTAGCGGTTTTGAATCGTTGGAGACTCTGGCCGCATACCGCGACCTGGCGGACATCGCCTTGACGGATCTGCGTTACGCGCGGTCAGAGACAGCAGCGGAGGCCTCGGACGCCACCGGCTATGTCGAGGCTGCACGCGCAGCGCTGCTGTGGTTCTGGCGTGAGCTCGGCCCCCTGCAGGTGGATGACGACGGCGTCGCAAGGCGCGGGACAATCTGCCGCCTGCTGGTGCTGCCGGGCCATGAGGACGAGGCGATTGGGAACCTGGCTTGGATTGCGCGCCACATCGGCACGGAGCTGCACGTCAGCCTGATGTCGCAGTACACGCCGGTCTACCGGGCGCTGGAGCGCCCGGGATGGAACCGGACGGTCGCCGACGAGGCGTACCAGCGCGTGACGGATGCTGCCGAGTCGATGGGTTTTGAGAACGGGTGGGTCCAGCCGCCGGGAGCGGCTGGCGACACGAGCTTGTTAGGATGCGAGATGCCGACGGGCGCAGGCAGCGTCGGAGAAGAGGAAACGGAACATGAGTGGTCATAGCAAATGGGCGACGATTAAGCACAAGAAGGGCGCAGCCGACGCCAAGCGCGGGCGCATCTTCAGCCGCCTGGCCAAGGAAATCATGGTCGTGGCGAAGCAGGGCGGCGGCGACCCGAACAGCAATGCGGCGCTGCGCAACCTCCTGGCCAAGGCCAAGAGCGTCAACATGCCCAACGACAACATTGATCGTGCCATCAAGAAGGGCACGGGCGAGGCGGGCTCCGTCAACTACGAGGAGGTCTCGTACGAGGGTTACGCCGCCGGTGGTATCGGCCTCATCGTCAAGGGACTGACGGACAACAAGAACCGCGCCGCCGCCGAAATCCGCAACATCTTCAAGAAGAACGGCAGCGACTTCGCCAGCATCGGGGCCGTCTCGCGCAATTTCGAGCGCAAGGGCCAGATCATCATTGACGCCGAGGCGGCCGAGGAGGATCAGGTGATGGAGATCGCGCTGGAGTCGGGGGCCGACGACGTGATCAACAACGACGGCGAGAACTTCGAGATCCTCTGCGAGCCATCCGCCTTTTCCGACATCTGCGATGCGCTCGAGAAGGCCGGCATCCCCACCATCAGCGCCGAGGCCAATGGCCTGCTGCCGATGACGACGGTCAATGTGACCGATCTCGATGTCGCCAAGGCGGTCAACAAGTTCGTCAACATGCTTGAGGATTACGACGACGTGCAGGACGTGTACCACAACATGGACGTTGACGACTCCATCGCCGAGCAGCTGGCGGAAGAGGAATAGCCCCGCTTGCCGCTTCCCGGCCAGAAGGCCGCCCCCCTGCGCGTGCTGGGTATCGATACCTCGCTGCGCGGCACGGGAATCGGAGTGGTGGAGCAGCAGGCCGGGCGTATCCGCGGGCTGGCCTACGACGTTTTGCGTAATCCGCCCGCGCGTCCGCTTTCGGACTGCCTTGTCCATATCCAGAACTCCCTCAATGCCATTCTGGATGAGTTCCATCCGGATGTCGTGGCCGTCGAGGGAGTTTTCTTTTCACGTTACGTCAAGACCACGCTGATTCTTGGCGAGGCCCGCGGCGTGGTGATAGCCACCTGCGCTGCCGCCGGGCTTCCTATATATGAATACGCCCCCCGGCGGGTAAAGCAGGCCGTCGTGGGCTACGGCGCCGCGACCAAGCAGCAGATACAGGCGATGGTGGTGCAGCAACTGGGGCTGGGAAAGCCCCCCCCCGAGGATGCCGCCGACGCGCTCGCCATCGCCCTATGCCACCTGCACAACCAAACGCGGCTTACGCTGGAGGATGTGAAGCGGCTGTGAGCGGTGGGTGGCGAGCGCAAGGGGAGCGGGAGAAGCACATCCCCCCACTTTGTCGCGAGCCTTGTCGGTAACTTTGTCGCCTTCGTCGAACGCAACAGGGAAAGCACGCACGAAGGCGCGAAGCCGAGAGGAGTTTTAACCGCAGATGTCCTGCTTCGCAGGCGCATATGTCGCAGATTGGCGCAGATTGGGATGAGGTGTCTCAGACCAGTGGGCCGAGACACACCTTGTCTCCAGCACCTTCGTCCCCTGTGTCCCATTCGTCCCATTCGTCCCATACAAGCAGAAGATTAAGCGGATGAAGTAAGACAAGCGTACCGATTAAGCGTGGGATTAAGTGTGGAACCAGTGTGTGCTCCGCGCTTGCACCTTGTCTAAAGCGAAAGTTCCGGCTCCCCGTTCGCTTCGGATGCGCTATGGAGCCCGCGGTCTCCGCGGTGCATTGA
>JAAYLN010000140.1 GCA_012521875.1 Lentisphaerota bacterium
ACGGAACAAATGAGGTAAGACTTCTTCTGGGAAAAGAGTGGAGCCTAGCGTTCACTTATCTGTGTTCAACAAATCGGGTCAACGTCCTGTCAGCTTCGCTGACTACACCCAACATGGTCTGTATTGACACAAACATGGATTGCGTCTGGGACATTAGGCATAAGCTGAATTGCTTTTTTTAGAGGATGTGACTAACTTGAGAGTGGCGAGTTCTCGATGAGTTCATGGGCGGCGCGCGAGCGCATTCCACCTCTCGCGGGCTGCTCTTTTGCTCGTCTGCGGCTCGCGTTTTCAGTTGCCCCCCGTTAGCCCGCCGATCGCCGCGCCGGGCTACTTTTCCTTTGGCTGCGGTGTCTTTCGTTTCAGCCGCGAGACTTCCAGCGACAGATCGATCCATCGCTCGGTGAGGCGCCTGAACTTGCGGAAGTTCGCCAGTTCCGCCCGTACGGCCGGCAGGTGCTCCGGCCGGACATATTCTGAGCGGCTGCGCATGCGGTGCGTGTAGCTGATCTGCCAGTAGCCGCCCCGTTTCTCCCGGGGTTCCTTGTATTGACGGCCGAGCGCACCGGGGCGCATCGGGCCGAGTTCCGCGAGGTCGCGCTGGATACGCGCGATTTGTCTTTCCAGTGTCGAGAGTGTCGTTGACATGAGGTTCCTTCCGGCTTGCTATTATAGCATACATATGCTATAATAGCAAGCCTTAAACGAGAGGAGTCCTTGCATGCGTTTATGGTCTGTCTGGTGGTCCTGTGTCGAGCGGCTGCGCCCCGCCTTCAAGCGCTCGCGCACCTTCCTGTGGTTCGCCCTGGCGCTGGCCGCGGTTTGCGTGCGGCCCGACCTGGCCGGCGTGACGAGCCTGGTCCGATCGCTGGGGCTGGAGCCGGCCTGCTACGGCAGCCTGCTGCGGCTGTTCCATAGCACGGGGTTCGATACGCAATGCCTGGCGCGCCTCTGGACCCGGACGGCGCTCGCGCTTCTGCAGCGGCAGGCGTGGAGGGCGGGGCGTCACACCGTCTTCCTGGCCGACGGCATCAAGATACCCAAGACCGGACGGAAGATGCCGGCTGTCAAGAAACTGCACCAGGAGTCGGAAAGCAACACCAAGCCCGAATACATCTTCGGCCATTCGTGCCAGGTCATCGCGCTGGCGGTGCGCGCCGCGCGGGGATGCTTCGCCATGCCCCTGGCCGGCGGCATCCACGAGGGCGTTGTCTTCAGCAACCGCGACCGCCGCACGCAGCTGGACAAGCTGGCGGCCATGCTGCTGGCGCTCGGGGTTTCCACACCCGGCCTGCTGGTCGCCGACGCCTACTACGCCTCCGCCAAGATCATCCTGCCGCTGCTGCGCACCGGCTGGCACCTGATCACCGGCGTCCGGTCCAACGCCGTGGCCTACCGGCCAGCGGAGGAGACCGCGACCCGGTGCCGAGGGAGGCGCCGCGTCTACGGGGAGAAGGTTGTTCTGCGCGCCTGCTTCGAGGAAGCCGAAGCCTTCGCCGACGCCCCCAGCCCCATATACGGAGAAGTCGGCGTCGTGCTGCGCTACCGTGTGCTTGATCTGCTCTGGCGCCCCGTGGGCATCGCCGTGCGCTTCGTGCTCGTCGCCCACCCCACGCGCGGCCGCAAAATCCTGTTGAGCACCGACCTGTCGCTGGCGCCCCTGGCCATCATCGAGACCTACGGCATCCGCTTCAAGATCGAGGTCTCCTTCAAGCAGGCCATCCATACCCTCGGCGTCTACGCCTATCATTTCTGGATGGCCCCGATGAAACCCCGTCCCCGCCGGTCGGGCAACCAGCACCTGCACATGGAGTCGGAACGCTACCGGAACGCCGTGCGCCGCAAGCTGCGCGCCTATCACGCGCACATCCAGCTGGGCATCGTCGCCCAGGGGTTGCTGCAAATCCTGGCCGTTCTCGAACCCGTTGCCGTCTGGCGCGGGCATGGCTCGTGGCTGCGCACCCTGCGCGTCGGCGTTCCGCCATCCGAGCGTGTCGTCGCGCTCGCCCTGCGCAACGCCCTGCCCCAATTCCTCGCGGATTCACCGAAAAACGCAACCCTCGCGCAATTCATCCGCAAAAGGATCGACCTGGGCAGGGCGGAAGGCCTGAAACTCGCCTCGTGACGCCGCCGGCGGCACAAGCACCGCCCAAACCTCCCCTTCCAACGCCTGGTTGCGTCTTCCTGAAACGCAACGCAGGATGGACTGTGTTCGCGAATCGCGGAAAGCGGTGGTTGACGCCCCTGCATCATCTGCACGGACTTGCCATCGTCACGAAGCGGCGGTGTTCAAGAAAGTCCGCTGAGAGCGGAAATGGATCGCGCGAACCATGAACTTCCAGAAAACCCGTCACTCTCAAGTTCTTTAGTACTCACTATGAACCTCAAAGACCTAACGTCAAGGCGCACGAACGCGCGTCAGCGCGTTCCGTGCCGCCGCTTGTTGG
>JAAYLN010000467.1 GCA_012521875.1 Lentisphaerota bacterium
CGGGGCTCGAGGACGAGGACGAGGACGAGGACGAGGACGAGGACGATCAATCTGGTCCGGGGACAGCCCCGCTCGCCTACTCTTTCGCTTTCGACAAAGCGCAGGGACAAAGTGTGGAGACAAGGTGTAGGGGACAAGGTGTGGAGACACAGTGGTAGTGCGAAGCACTCACTCTAAACCCTCTCTTAAACTCACTCTTAATCGGCACGCTTACTCCACCCGCTTACTCCATAATTCGTCCATTGGCGGTTCCCCTTTCGCGCTTTTCGCGTTTTTCGCGGTTAAAATAACACCATCAATTCGCGTCCATTCGCGTCCATTCGTGGTTCCGTTTACCAGCGTCTCCGTGCCTCCGTGAGAGACCACCAGTTGTTTTAGACGAAGGCGACAAAATTACCGACAAAGCTCGCGACAAAGTTGATGACAGCCCTGAAGGGGCGGAGCATACCAGCACCGGTGCAACGCCCCGGGGAATGGAGCCAATAACGACTAGTCGAGAAGGGGCGCGGCATAGTTCAGTGAGAAGCCTTTCTCTTCCGCCTCCAGCAGGCGGTCTTCCTGCGCCTCGATCTGGCGTTCCAGAACCCGGGTGGCCCGCTGGCACAGGATCAGAAGCGCGTTCGCCGCGACCAGATCGTCGTCGCTTTCGATCCATTGGTCGAACCTGGCCTTCTGCCTCAGGAGATACTTGCCGGAATCATGGGCGTTCGAGGCCTCACGCTCGCTGACCGGATCGAGCCGCACGGCACGGACGGCGCGCGCCTCATCCGATTGCGCTGCCCAGGGTACCTGCTGCTTCATCATCAGCCATTCCTCGTATTCCCCGTGCAACTCCCACATGCTCCTCTGCGCCTGCACGGTGTATTCCAGTTCGGCCTCGGGCGAGGTGGCGGCGAGCACCGAACCCTTGATGATGCCCGTGCGGACCGAGCGGGCCGCCTGGTTCATCCGGTCGTAGGTGGATATGCTCGCATCATCGGTCAGATCCAGAAACCGATGGCAGAAATGATGGGTGCCGAGTTCGATGATTCTTGCCAGGGTGAAGGAGTCCAGCTTACGGTAGGCGTCGCTTGTGTCCAAGAAGTTCATGGTTAGTTCCTATGTATCAACCCAAACAGTATTGGACGACTCCCCTTGGCCGGGTTGACGGGGCTCGCGGGTCGCCGTTGCGAGGATTCGCTCTCACACCCCGTAGAAGCAACATGCACGGCGGTTTTCCAGCGGGGTTAAAAATATGTTTTTGGGGGCTTGATATGTCCGCAGGTGTGGCGGGCATGACGCGGGGGCGCGGAGGGGGGCGGGGCTCCGCGCTGTATCATGCGCTATGCGAATGCTGTGGAAGAGTCCCTCACGGAGGCACGGAGGCGCAGAGAGTGGAGCTTCGCGCGCCTCATGCGCTATTCGGAGGATGCGAATGGTTTCTGAATCAGGAAGGCAGGAAGGCCGGAATTTGTGGCGGGGTGTTGCCGGGGTCGCAGCTGGTTATTCAGCTACGGATGACGCGTATGTCCTGCTTCGCTGGCGCATGTGTCGCGGAAGGCTTAGTGGGCGGGGATGCTGGGGAGGATGCAGATGACAGCCCTGAAAGGGCGCGACATACCAGCCCAGAGCAACGCCCTGGGGAATGGGGCTAAAAACGACTAGCCCTGAAGGGGCGGGATATAGTCATGGAATCAGGCGTCTGTTTGCCGGATGATAGGCTGGGCTTTCAGCCCTTGTTTATATTTTGCCGTGCTTTCCTAGGGCTTCACCCTAGGCTGGGATAGGGCGCGCCTTTGGCGCTTTTTCGCTCCATCGCTCCATCGCTCCATCACTCCATCACTCCATCACGGCGGCAAGCGGGCCACTTTCCGGCTGCTGTACCGTGAGCTTCCGCCGGGGCGGCGGGCGGGGTGGTTCGGTACAGGCGCCAGCTACCGTCAGTGCCGGGGCTCGAGGACGAGGACGAGGACGAGGACGAGGACGATTAGGCGCGCAGCACCCACTCTAAACCCTTTCTTAAACCCACTCTTAATCGGCACGCTTACTCCATCTGCTTACTCCATTATTGTGTGAATTCGCGTTCATTCGCGGTTCCAAGTCTTCGCGTTTTCGCGCCTTCAAGTGGGCTTTCCATGTTGCTTTCGACGAAGGCGACAAAGTTTCCGACAAAGCTGCTCTGAGACACCCTTGACCTCTATTCCTTCCGTGCGTATGATATGGGCATTCATCCTAGCAGCCTGTCGGACTTAGGCAGCATTACGACGAAAACACCGAAAAAACGGCAAACAACTGGGTCAGGA
>JAAYLN010000141.1 GCA_012521875.1 Lentisphaerota bacterium
CTTTTAACACTCAGCGATCATACGACTGGGTCGTATGATCAACCAACCGCCCCGCCGCGAACACCTCTCCCGCCCCCCTCACACGGCGGGGACGCCGCATCTACCTACCAGCCGACTGCCCCATCACAGGGACTGGTGATTTATTCCCCGCGCGGATTAATCAGGAACTCAAGAACTCAAGAAGAATGGCAGTAATGCGCGGTTTCCACAAATTAATTCCTGATTTCATGAGTTCCTGATAAAAAATCAGCAGGGATTTGCAATAAGTCAACACTCCCTCACAGCCGGGACTGGCGGTATACGCGCCCCTTCAGGCTGTCATCAGCGCCATCCTTAGCACCCCACCGGAAATCCGGCGTTGCTATTGCCAAGCGGCGCCATTTGAGTTAAAGTCTTCTCTTGCCGAAACCTAACATTCTCGTGACACCGGTTATGGGAACTTCAGCAGACATGACCATACGCACATATTTTGACCGGACGGTCGAGGGGCATCCGCAACGGATCGCCATCCAGTACCGGCAGCAGGACCAGATCATCAGCCGCACCTACGCCGAAATGGCCCGGCGCGTGCGCGCGGTGGCCGAACTGGCGCACGAACTGGGGCTTGCGCCACGGACGGCACCGGTGGCCGTCATCCTGGAAAACAGCCCGGAATGGATGGAGATCTATCTGGCCCACGCCGGATGCGGCATCACCGTCGTCCCGATCGACCCCAAGCTGCGACCCTCGGAGGTGGCCTACATCCTGAAGGACTCGGGCGCGGCCGCCGTCTATACCGACCGCCGCCACATCCCCCTGCTGCAGGAGATCCTGCCGGAACTGCCGGCCCTGCGGCAGATCGTGCTGCTCGACGGTACCGCCGACAAGGCCGAGACATGCGCCGACCGTCCCTGCCATGCCTTCGTGCCGCGAGTGGAGGCGCTCGGCGGACAGGCGGAGAAGCCCGATGGCTTCTACCGGCAGCAGGTGGCGCGCCCCGCCGACATCGCCTCGATCATCTACACCTCGGGCACCACGGGCGTCCCCAAGGGTGCCATGCTCACGCACGCCAACTTCTGCGCCGATGCCGAGGGCGCCCTGCAACTGATCACCCACATCACGGGCGAGGACCGCTTCATGATCGTCCTGCCCCTCTTCCACTCCTTCTCCTTCACGGCCAACTTCGTGGCCCCGCTCTGCATCGGGGCGCGCATGCAGTTCGTCACCAACCTGCGCAGCGTCGGCGAGGATCTTAAGCGCTACAGCCCCACCGTGCTCATGGGCGTGCCGCTGCTGGTCGAGAAGGTGTACGCCAAGATCATCAAGAACATCCGGCGCAGCCCCCTGGCGCAGTTCCTGATCTTCATCGGCCTGCGCTCGCTCGTCGCCCGCGGCGTCCGCCGCAACCTCGGCGGCGCCCTGCGCCTGATCGTCGTCGGCGGCGCCCCCTGCTCGAAGAAGGTCCTTATCGGCATGCGCAAGTTCGGCCTGCCGATCATCGAGGGCTACGGACTCACCGAGGCAGCGCCCATCGTCTCGATCACCAAAATAGACAACGTGCGCCCCGGCACGATCGGCGTGCCGCTGCCCAACATCGAGGTGCGCATCGCCGATGCCGACGCCAACGGCGTCGGCGAGCTGCAGATCCGCGGGCCGACCGTCACCCAGGGCTACCTGAACAAGCCGGAGGCCACGGCCGAGGCCTTCGACGGCGACTGGCTGCGCACCGGCGATCTGGCCTCGCAGGATGCCGACGGCCACCTTACGATCCGCGGCCGCAAGAAGGCCCTGATCGTCAACCGCGAGGGCAAGAACATCTATCCCGAGGAGGTCGAGGTCTGCATCGCCCGCGACCGGCGCATACTCGATATCCTCGTCATAGGCTACCACGAGAAGGGCGAGGTGGGCGAGAAGGTCGGCGCGATCGTGGTGCCCAACCTCGAGAACTTCAAGTCCGTGGATGCCGACAATCCCGACTGGGAGGAGATCGAGAAGCGCACGCAGGCCATTGTCCGCAAGCAGTGCCAGAAACTGGCCGACTACAAGCATCCCCGCAAGCTCGAGGTGCGCCGCGAACCGCTCGAGCGCACCTCCATCCAGAAGATCCGCCGCCACATCTACGAAGGCCAGCTCGACTCCCTCGCCCCGGCGTCCGCCGACGATGCCGACGATAGCCTATAGCGCCCTCGTGCTCCGCCCGCCCTTCTCCGGCGTCGAGAAGAGCGTGGCGGAACTGGCGCGCGCCCTCCTCGCGCGCCGGAGCTTCAACTACCGCCTGCTGCTGCCGGGCGGCAGCGGCAGCGCCGCCCTCCTGCCGGAGGCCGGCGAGGCGGTCTGGCCCATGCCGGGCTGGTGCCGCGGACGTGCCGGACGCATCCTCCACGAGCTCACGCTTCTGCCGCGCCAGGTGCGCCGTGCCGGCATCGCCCTCTTCCACGCCCCCGCCTACGTCGCGCCGCCGCGCCTCCCCTGCCCCCTCGTCCTCTCCATCTACGACCTCCACGTCTATACCCACCCGCACTTCTGCACACCGGCCAACCGCCTGCACTACCGCGCCCGTCTGCCCGGCTCCATCCGCCGCGCCGCCGCCATCATCGTACCCTCGCGCGCCACGCGCGACATCCTCGTGGCGCGCTTTCCCGCCGCCGCCGCCAAAACCCGCGTCATCCCGCTCGGCGTGTCGCCGGCCTACCTCGCCCCCGCCACCCACGCAAGCCAGAGCCGCGTCCGACAGCGCTACAGCCTCCCTGCCCGCTTCCTCCTCGCCGTTGGCGACCCCACCCCGCGCAAGAACCGCGGCGGCATCCGGCAGGCCTGGGCCGCGCTGCGCGCCGCCCACCCCAGCCTGCACCTGGTGCTGGCCGGCGCCCCCGGCCGCGCCGCCCCCGCCCGGCCGGAAGGCATACACGTTACCGGCTACGTTGACGAGGAAGACCTGCCGGTCCTCTACGGCCTCGCCGAGGCGCTGCTCTTTCCCTCGTTCGACGAAGGCTTCGGACTCCCCGTCCTCGAAGCCATGGCCGCCGGCTGCCCGGTGGTCTGCTCCGACGGCGCCGCGCGCGAGTTCGCCGGCGACGCCGTGCGCTACTGCAATCCCAGCGAGCCCGCCACCATCGCCGACGCCCTGCGCCCCCTGCTCGACGATCCGGCCCTGCGCCGGGCGGTGATCGCCGCCGGACGCCACCAGGCTGAAGGCTACACCTGGGAACACACCGCCACCGCCACCGAGGCGGTTTATGCGGATGTGCTCGGGCACAAGCGGTAGCCTGCGGGGAAGCGCGCGGGTGGTGCATGAAAGGCAGACGGAACGCTGACGAATCGTCCTCGTCCTCGTCCTCGTCCTCGAAAATTTAACGCAGAGTCGCAGAGACGCAGAGAAAAAGCCTGGGGGCATGAGTTCCTGATTAAATGACCGTCGCAGCATCAGCATTGCGGATGAGAACGCGCAACACCAATCACAAAACCAAAATCCCAAATCTAAAATCTCCCCAGCATTCCCCGCCCGCCACAAATTCCTGCTTTCCTGCTTTCCTGATTCAAAAACCAGTCGCAGCGTCATCCTCGCGCATGATCACGCGCGGAGTTCCACCAATCACAAATCTAAAATCCCCAAATCCCAAATCTAAAATTTCCCGCCGCGGCTGGTGTTGACACCGGGCAGGGGCTTTGCCATGATTATGCCATCGGCGGTAGGCGCATGGAGCGCGCAATCATTGCCACCGATGATGCTGCATGAAAGGAAGCAATAGGATGACTCAACAGCCCGCAACCATCACAAGCGAACCGCGTCTCGACTGCGACCTGCTCGAGCGCTTCATGTGCGACGCCCTTGTCGCCGCCGGCGTACCGGAGCCGGACGCCGCCATCATCGCGGACGTGCTGATCGAATCCGACAAGCGCGGCATCGAATCGCACGGCATCGGCCGCCTCAAGCCGATCTACCTCGACCGCATCAAGGCCGGCATCCTCAACCCCGTCACCAGAATCGAGGTCGTCAGGGACCAGCTCACCGCCGCCGTGCTCGACGGCCATAACGGCATGGGCCACGTGGTCGGCGTGCGCGCCATGGAGATGGCCATCGAGAAGGCCCGCACCTACGGCATGGGCATGGTGGCCGTGCGCAACTCCACCCACTACGGCATCGCCGGCTACTATGTGACCATGGCCACCGACGCCGGCATGATCGGCGTCTCCGGCACCAATGCCCGCCCCTCGATCGCCCCCACCGGCGGCGTCGAGAACATGCTCGGCACCAACCCGCTCACGTGGGGACTGCCGACCGACGAGCCCTTCCCCTTCGTCCTCGACTGCGCCACCAGCGTCTCCCAGCGCGGCAAGATCGAGGTGTATGAGCGCGCCGGCAAGGAGCTGCCGCCCGGCTGGGTCATCGGCGCCGACGGCCGCATGCGCACCGACACCGCGCAGGTGCTCAAGGATCTGACCACCGGCCAGGCCGCCCTCACGCCCCTTGGCGGCATCGGCGAGGAGACCGCCGGCTACAAGGGCTACGGCTACGCCACGATCGTCGAGATCCTCAGCGCCGCCCTGCAGGACGGCTCCTGGATGAAGGCGCTCAACGGCACCGACGCCGACGGCAAGCGCATCCCCTACCCGCTCGGCCACTTCTTCATGGCGATCAACCCCGAGTTCTTCATGGGACTGGAGACCTTCAAGCGCATAGCCGGCACCATCTGCCGCGAGCTGCGCGCCTCGAACCGCATGCCGGGCTGGGAGCGCATCTACACCGCCGGCGAGAAGGAGTGGGATGCGCGCCGCGAGCGGCTTGAAAAGGGCTGCCCGATCCCCCCCGCCCTGCAGCGCGTGATGGTGGAAATCCGCAACCAGTACAAGCTGCCGTACCAGTTCGCCTTCGAGCCGGCGTCGTAGTTGGTGGGTGGTTGATGGTTGGTGGTTGGTGGTTGGTGGTTGATGGGTGAACCGCCAAGACGCCAAGGACGCCAAGCCGACGCCGCGATAGAATCGAATGAATCGAGTGATTCGACGGAATCGATTCGCCCGGTTCATTCAAGGCTCTTGCAAAACCCCTTGCACGCACACGTGGCACGGGCATCTTGCCCGTGTTTCATGGGCGGAACGCCCATGCCACGAGGGGTTTTGCAAGCCCCTCATTCGGTTTCCGATAATTTAGCACACCACGGCAGTACCGGTAGTACCGGCAGTCCCGGCAGTACCGGGCTTATCCCCCGCCGCCCGTTACAGACGGCGGCGGGGCGCGCAACCGCCAGCCTACCGCACAATCAGCAGCGTTCTGGAGAGGGTGGTGTTCTCGTAGGCGCCCATGTCGCACACATTGAAGAGGATGCGCGGGTTGCCTTCGAGGTCGAGGTCGTCCCTGGTCCAGAGATAGTTCACACCCGTGTTGACGCAGGGCGAGCCCGTGGTGAGGCGGTAGTTGCCGCATGCGCGATCCTTGAAGCGCGGATTGGCGCCGGTGTTGCCGTCGGCGGCCGTTGCGCCGCTCCAGCAGGAGTGACCCACCGTGCCGCCCGTCTTGTGCAAGTCGTTGGTGCCGTTGAACCAAGCGATCGAGTTGGTCATGTTGCCGTTCGCCAGATAGATGCCGGAGCCGTCAACCCCGTGGCTGTTGTCGACCACCGTAACATTCTCCAGACGGGAGATGGAATCGGTCAAAAAGAGTCCGTGGCCGTTCTGGGGTTTTGTTTCAAAGGACCGGTTGCCGGTCACCAGACTGTTGCGCAGCGCACCGGCGCCGCTGGACCAGGGCGCTGCTGTGCGCTTGCAGAAGTAGGCACCCCCGCCGTAGCCATAGGCGCGGTTGTTCACAATCTCGCAGGCCGTGGCACTTCCGCCCGCCAGATAAATGCCGCCGCCATGGCGTCCCGTAACACCGGAATAGCCGGAGGTGTTGCCCTCGATCCGGCACCGCTCGACGCTGCCATCCGACATCCACACGCCGCCGCCGTAGAGATTGGCCTGGTTGTTGGTGACGATGCAGTCGCGCATCACGCCCCCGCGCACCCAGACGCCACCGCCCAAGCCGACGCCTGTGTTGCCGTTGCGCGTGGCCTGGTTGTTGAAGATCTTGCAATGCGTCAGCAGCCCCCCCGCCCTAAGTTCCACGGCACCGCTGTTGTCGGCACCGTTGTTGTTGCGGATGACGCAGTTCGACACCACGCCGGCGACCAGTCGCAGCGCTCCGGGGCCGGCGTTGTCGCTGTCGCCGGCATAATTTCCGTAGACATCCCCGTCCCTCAGGGTCAGTCCGGAGATGAAGGCACCACTGTGGTTGACCCGCAGCACGCGCCGGAAGCGCCATCCTGGGCAGGCCGCACGCAGCACGGTCTCCGCCGGCCCGTTGACACTGCGCAGGGCGATGGGCTTCTCCACCTGCACCCAGAAGATGGGGATGTAGTAGTTGCCGTTGGTGATCCAGACCGACGCCGGCACCGCGCCATCCCATGCCCAGACGGCGTCCACGGCATCCTGGAGGTTCGTGGCGGCCTTGGCCCACGTGTCGAAGGGCGGCGTATGGCTGCCGTCGAGGCTGACGTAGCTCGTGGCGCTGCCGGCGCGGATCACATTGACCCCGACAAAGGTTGCCGCCTGGCCGCTGGCGTTGCTGACGGTAAGCGCCACACTGTGGAACCCCGGCCCGAAGGTGTGCGAGACCGCTTGCTTGTCGGAGCCGGCCGCGTCAATTATACCGTCGTTGTCGAAATCCCAGCCAAACCATGTCAGATCGGCATCAGCGCCATCGGCAAACGCCGCGAGGGTGGCCGTGACGGGGGCGAGCCCCTCCTCCGGTGTGGCCGTGAAGCCGCATGTCAGCGGGCCCGTCCCGGGAATCCTCTCGAATGCCCCCATGTCGGGCGCGCCGTTCTGCGGACGCGCGGTGCCGTTGAGATCGTCCGTGACGTCGTCCAGGACGGCGGCGGCATCCAGCGCCGGCGAGCCCGGCAGCAGGCGGTAGTCCCCCGCGGCCGCATCGGCAAAGAGCGGATCCGCAGCCACGTTGCCGGTGCCCTCGACGGCCGGCCAGGTACAACTGTAGTCAAAGGTGCCATCGGTCTTGACGATGTTGCGCGCCTCGATCTGATAGACTCTCTCCCCGTTGCCATACACGATGGCGCCGCTGACCGCACCGCCCGACTGGTAGAGTCCATTGGCACCCTCGTAAACGACGCGGTTGCCGGTCACGGTGACATTCCGCAGGTTGCCCGAGCTTAGATAGACGCCCGCGCCGTCGTAGAAGGAACGGTTGCCGGCGAACTGACAGTTGCGCACCGTGGCCGACGAGCCCGCGAGGTAGAGCCCGCCGCCATTTTTCGCCCAATGGTTGGACACCACCGTGCAGCGCTCCAGCGTGCCGCCGCTCATGTACACCCCGGCCCCCTGCATGTAGCCTGAGGTGTTGTCACGGAAGCGGTTGGCGGCTATCAGGCTGTCACGGACGATACCACCGGTGATGCGCAGGCCGGCTCCCAGATCGCATGCGCTATTGTTGGTGATGACGCAGGATTGGACTGTGCCGGCCTGTAGCCGGATACCACCCGCCTTGCCTTCACTGGGGTTATTGCTGGTGCGGTGCGCCGTATTGTTGGCAACTACGCAGTGCGTCAGCAAGCCGCCGCGCATGTCCACGCCGCCGCTGTTGTCGAGCCCCTTGCTTCCGAGAATCCAGCAGTTGGTGACGGTGCCTGCGTCAATCCGCAGCGCGCACGCATTCACGGCGTCCGGCTGCGCATACGCGCTATCGTGGGTGTAGGCACTGACCATGCCCAGACCGGAAATAAGGGCACCCGCATGATTGACGCGCATCACGCGGCGCTGTGTCGGGTTGAAGGCTGCACATGCGGCTTTCAGCGATGTCACGGCGGGGCCGTTGAGGCTGGTGATCGTCAGCGGCTGCGTCACCTCGACCCAGAAGGAGGTGACGTTATGGACGCCGTTGGAGAGGATGATCGTACCCGCCCCCCCGGCCGCCGCGACGGCGGCCTCGATCGTCTGCTTGGCCGTGGCCCAGCTCAGGCCATCGGCGCTGTCGTCGCCGTCGGTGCGCACGTGGTAGGTCTGCCCGAAGACGGCGGCGGCCGTGACCGGTTCCGCGGTCGGGAAGGAGAGCGTAGCCTGGTAGCGCTGCGCCTCGGGCACGTTGCCCGTCCAGTAGGCAAAGGCGGCGCCGGCATCGGGTATCGCCGTCACGGTGACGCCGGAGCCTGCGGTGTACCAGTTCCCCGTGGTGGAGACCGTGCCGCCGGAACCCGCCGTGACCGCGACGAAGTACTGGTTCGTGAAGTACCACTCCAGCCGCTCAATGTCCGTGTGGGTGTAGGTCAGCCCGTTGGAGGAGCCGGAGTCCAGCAGCGTCTCCGCGAGCGTCCCGCGGTCGATGCCGTAGCGCCGCCATCCCGTGCAGAGATACCGGACGCCCTCGCCGGCGGCGACCCAGGGCGAGACCGAGCAGGTGTACTCCCCGTCCTCAACCCGGTCCTCGTGGAGTCCGTAGGCAGGATCGGCGATCCCGTAGTCGGCGGGGCGGCCGACGACCTGCAGCGAGGTGCTTAAAGTGCCGACTGCGCTGTAGTCGTTGAACGCGGGGTCGGCCACCGTGTCGTGCTCTGCGCGCACCCAGTCGGCGGAGGCGACGGCGTCGAGCAGCCGGAACTCGTCGAAGCAGCCCTTGTAGGTGGTCACGCTGTTATCGGGATTGCTACCGAAGGCGAGTCCCAGGCCGTTGTCCGTCGCGGGGACGATGCCGGCGTTACTGACTTTCCTGACGCCGTTGACGTAGGCGTCGAGTTTATCGTTCTTGTAAACGAAGGAGACGTGATACCAGTCGCCCAGGCTGATATCCGGCGTGGGGACTTTGACCTGAGGATTTTGTGCGGCACCGCGAACTCCCATTTCGACTTTCGATCCGTTTGTGAGCTCGATTTCGAAGCCGTCCGAGTCTTGCCACCCTTTTTTACGGGAGAAGAGACGCTCCCAGCCATTGGCCGCGTTCTTGCGGTGGCGGCACCAGCCGGAGAGGGTGAAGGTGCTGCCGATGGCCAGCGCGTTGTAGTTGGCGGTTAGAAAGCCGGTCTTGTCCACCTGAGTAGTGGCGTCGTCGCTGTTCAGGACGCAGTTGCCGACGATGCCGTCGACGCGGCCGGTGGAGACGGTGGGCTTGTAGGCCGTGCTGTCGAGCCCGCTGGCAGTCGAGTCGGGCGTGACGCCGGCGGGGGAGATGGCGGCGAAGTGCCAGACCCCGCGGAAGTTGGCCGGTGCCCAGGTCGAGCCGTCGGTGGTGAATCCGGGCGCGCTGGCATCCGGGGCGCTGAAGTAGAGGCGGAGCGTGGTCGTGGCGGTCAGTTCCGGCACGCAGACCCAGACGAACGAGGTGCCGTTGGTGTTCCAGGTGTCGATCTCGTGCTTCAGGACTCTCCCGTCGGCGCCGAGGAAGAGGAGGTCGGCGCCGTCGGGCCGGCACATCGTGTAGTCAAAGCCCGTGATCCCCTCCGAGAGGCGCACGAGCACGGGGAAGTTGGTCAGCGGCACGCTGCCGGCATAGCCGCGGGTGGTGATGTCTATGAAGCGGCTGCCCCGCGCGTAGAAGGCCGCGGAGGCGGCGACCGGCTCCGCGGCCGGGAAGGAGAGCGTAGCCTGGTAGCGCTGCGCCTCGGGCACGTTGCCCGTCCAGGAGGCGAAAGTGAAACCGGCATCGGGCGTGGCCGTGACGGTGACATTGGAACCGGCGGCATACCAGCCGCCGGTGGTGGAGACCGTGCCGCCCGCCCCGGCCGCGAAGGTGACCTTGTTGGAGGCGGTCGCGAACAGCCACTCCAGCACGTCAAAGCCAGCCTGATGGGTGTACGAGACGGAATTGCCGGTGCCGGAGTCGCAGGCGACACCGTTGGTGGAGAGCCTCCAGCCCGTGCAGTTGGCAATCATCGTGTCGCTGACAATGCTGGAGGCGACCGAGGCGACAACGTTGGATCCGACGGCCACGTCGTCATACATGCTGCAGGCGGGCGACGCCGACACGATATCGTAGTCCGAGACAATGTAGAGACGGTTTGTAGCGGGATTCTCACCCCTGTAGGCGCCTCGGGGCGGCGCGTAGAAGGTCTCGGACACCCGATCCCACAGTCCCGTCACAGAGCCGACGGCGCAAGGCACGAAGTCGCGGACGAGATCGTCTTCCTCGTAAACCTTCACGGAGTAAATCCGATGCGTGGAAATATTAGAGATGTTGTCAAGGTTTGGCCCGACTCGTGACGCACCGATGGCAATGGGATAGGGGGTGGTGATGCTCATGCCGGGCGAAAGTGCCGTTTCGGGAGCCGTGGCGCCGTTGTCGATCTTGAGCGCCCGGCCCGTGGCGGTCTTGTAGTTGAAGTCGATCAGGTGCCTTTCGGTATCAACAGGGATGCCGGGAGCGACTTGGTTCCACCCCATGGAACCGCTACAGTAGGTGTATGCCCAGTTGCCGTTGCCGTTCTGGCACATGCTGAAACCCCAGTTCGCCGATGTAAGGTGCGTTCCAAAGAAACGCTCCTGATTGCCCGTTGTAAGCTTCTGCATGTCGAGAACAAAGCGCGTCGTCGGCGTGGCGTGATACTGCGTGTCGATCCAGGGGCTGTTCGCTGCCGAGACAATCGATCCGAGCTCGACGCGCGCGGTTCCGGCGGCCCGCAGAGGCGTGTCCGCGGCCAAACCGATGAACACCGCCAGCGCGGCGGTTGCGAAGCTGGTATAATTCCTCATCATGCGTCTCCGGTTGCGGCGTTTGAATACACGCCTGCTATTGTCCGCCATTATAGCCGGAACCAGTGTGGCTGTCATTCCAGAACTGTAATCGTGTCATTCCAGAACTGCAATCGGGGTAGTGTGGGGCAGGCATTCCTGCCTGCCCACGCCGTCCCGTGCAGAGCTGACTTCGCTACGCTCGTCGATGCGGAGCGCATAGAGGCTCTTGCAAAAACCTTGCATGCGCACGCGGCCACGAGGGGGGGGCAAGATCCTGCGTAGTCAATCCGCGAGCGCTTCGGCGAGCGGCGTCACGCGCTCGAGGCGCCCGGAGGCGGCGGAGCGGAAGAGCGCGTCGGTTATGAGGGCTGTCTCGGTGGCGCTCTCGAACGTGCAGAGGGGCGGACGCCCTTCCCGCACGGCGGCGATGAAATCGGCGATCATCGGCAGATGCCAGTTGGGCGGTTCGGCGCCTGATGCGCCGGTGGTCGAATCCGCGACGGAACGCGCGATGTTGGTCACGACCTCGATGGGCAGGTCGAAATGCGGCGGCGCTCCGGGCCAGACGATCCTGCCGTCCGTGCCGAAGAACTCGTAGGAGTGCCGGATGCGGGCATGCGAGGTGAGGTTGAGGCGGATTGCGAACTGCCGCCCGCCGAGGAAGCGCAGCAGGAGGTTGTCGAGGTCATCAACGTCGCGCCCCGGCTCCTGGTCGGGATTGAACGCGGAGAGCATAGCGAAGACGGCCTCGGGCATGCCGAAGAGGTGCTGGGCGATGTTGATGAGGTAGAAGCCGAGCGTCAGGATGGGCGAGAGACCGTCACTAAGCCGCAGCGTCTGACCGGATGGGTTGTAGAAGGGCTCGTAATCGACCGCCGCGCCACCCACAAGGCGGCCGATGCGCCCCTCCTCAATGAGCCGCCGGGTAGTGCGGAACTGTGATGTGAAGAGGCGGTAGTTCGAGCAGCCGGCCACAAGACCCGACGCACGCCGGGCGCGGATCATCGCGAGGCATTCGCCGGTGTCGCGTCCGAGGGGCTTTTCGCAGAAGACGTGCTTGCCGGCGGCCAGGGCGCGGCAGACCATCGTGGCGTGCAACCGGGGCTGGGTGGCGACATAGACGGCATCGGCACCCGATTCGGCCAGCGCGCGGTCGTAGTCGTCGAAGACCGCCGGATGGCCGGTACGCGTGGCAAGGGCGGCAGCCTTGGGGCTGCCCGCACGGCCGCAGATGGCAACCAGCCGCGAATCCGGAATCGCAAGCAGCGCCGGCGCGACGCGCCGCGTGGCGATGTCGCCCGGCCCTACAAGGAGCCAGGTTAGCGGTTTGGAGGTGGAAGGCATGATGGATGTCCTTAAAAGGCAGACACAAGAGTGATAGTGCAGTCATTTTCCCATGCCCGGGCCATAAGGGAAAGGCGAAATGTGGTAATCGGCTAGCGACAGGGATGCGCAAGAGGAGTGGACTGAATGCGGATGGAGCGTCCTCGTCCTCGTCCTCGATAGCGATTGAACCGCCAAGACGCCAAGAGCGCCAAGAGGAACCACGAAAGACAGGAAGAGACGTGAAAAAGGGAGTAAGTGTGCGAGTGTGGGAAGTAAGTGCAAGAGTAGCGCACAGCACCCACTTAAACCCACTCTTAAACTCACTCTTAATCGGCACGCTTAATCCACCCGCTTACTCTTTAGCTTTCGACAAAGTTTCCGACAAAGCTCGCGACAAAGTGGGGGTCGCCACCACCCGCTCTCCATGCTCTCCCCGCGTCCCCTCTGTCAACAGCCGATTACGAAATGTGCGAAACCGCTTGCACCGCAAGGGCGGCTGGGGTAGGCTTGCATCTATTGAGCTGTAATCGCTCCGTGACGGGTGCGTGCATGCCACATGGCCCCGCTTCGGACCGGAGTCGCAACCGCCGGCAAGGATACCTTATGACCATCAGACACCTCACCCGCCCGCTCATCACCGCCATGTCATTAGCTCTCGCAACGTCGCCGGCCTTTGCCGCCACCGTCAGGACCGTCTATCAGGAGGAGTTCGACGGCTACGGCGATGCGGTCGAGGTCTTCAACCAGGGCGCCACCATCGCCGAGTGGCCCGCCTCGCTGAAGTCGCTCTGGCTCTCGGATGTGCGCGGCGACGCGCGCAAGACGCCTTTTCCCATCACCACGCCGCCGGCCACGGAGCGCTACACCTTTAGCTTCGCCTTCAAGTTCGGCCGTAGCGAGGCCCCGCGCGCCTTTCAACTGAAGCTCTACTTCAATGATTCCGGCCAATCCCGCGAAGTCATCCTCACCATTGATGAGGCGGGCTCGCGTTTCGGCCAGGCTGCCGTTGCCAAGCCCGCCGCAGGCCGGAAGGGCTTTCTCAACGATGGCAACTGGAACCAGGCGCTGATCGCGGTGCAGGGCCGTCAGGCGCGCCTCTTCCTCTGCCGCGGCGGTCTCTTTGCCGAGGAGTGTTCCGCCACCCTCCCCGCGGGGCGGCTGACCGGCTACAACTTCGCCTCCGGCACGCCCGTCGGCTTCGACTCCATCCGCATCGTCGAGAACGCCACGCACGAAGATCCCTATGCCTTCCGCTCCTACGTCGCGAAAATCGCGGCGGCGAGCGCGCGCGCCCGCGCCGCCGCCCTGCCCGATGCCCCCGCCGCCTACACCAACACCACCCCGCTCGGCAGCCTCGTCCTGGCCTACCGCTCCTCCGCCGACACCCGCCGCAAGGACGACGTGATCAACCTCGCACTCCTGGACGGCACTTCGCATCCCATCCGTCTCCGCGCGCGGGACGGTCAGGCCCCCTTCGGCTACCGCGCCTACGATGCGGCGGAGGGAGTTTTCAAGCCCGTCCCCGGCAACTGCGCCATCTCCAACCTGCTGCTCATGGTGAGCTCGCCCAAACTGGGCCGCAACGTCTCCGTCTATACCCGACCGTGCCCGTACTACCGCTACAATCCGCCCGAACTGACCGAGAGTCTCGCCCACCTCGAAGCCTTCCCGGCCGCCGACAACCATACGTTCGAGATCGCCCTGCACGCTACAGGCGTAGCCACCAACTACGAGGTCTGGGTCGATGCCAGGTTTGCCGGCCACCTGCCGCTCGCCGCGCCGCTGGCGGGCTTCACCGCCGCACTCAGCGGCCCCGCATCGAGCGTGCGTCTCGTCCGCGCCACGCCCGCCGGCCAGAGCGCCGGCCACGGCCTCTACCTGCCGCTGGACGTCAACGGCCTCGGCCGGCCCTTCGGTACACTCGCCGGCAAGGTCGAGTACCAGAAGGGTACCGTGCCCTTCCTGCCCGCCGATCCCGCCAACGCCCTGAACCTGGCCCTCTGCCGCGAGAATCTCGGCTCCTTCGCCCTCGAATGCAACGGCTACCTCCAGCGCAGTGCCTTCGACGGCATGCCCTCCAGCATGCACTTCGCCGTGCCCACCCGCCAGTATATCCGCGCCCACGCCCTCTGCGCGGTCGCACCCGACGCCCCCGCCGACTTCTTGCCCGTCGTGACCGCACGCCTCACGCAGTTCCGCAGCGGCGACGGACGCTCCGAGGCGGTCTGCGACACCACCGTGCGCCTCCCCGCGCCCGGCTCGTCCGAGCCCCTCCCCGCCAACGTGCGCGCCGTCGGCAAGGTCGGCAAAGTGCCGCTCTACCAAGTCGCCTTCGACTTCGACGTCGGCGCCATCCAGGACGTCGTCATGATGCAGGATCTGCCCAACCTCGACTTCGAGTTCCTGGGGCCGACCTACCGCAAGGACACCTACTACCTGAGCCGCAAGCGCTCGCCCGACTACGACACCTTCAGCTCGGTGCAGGTGCTGGCGGCCACGCTCGAACGCTCGCCCGTGGACTTCGTCGTGCTACCCGCGCGCGTCGGCAGCACCTACTATCCCGACGAGCAGGCGGGCTTTACCGTCCGCGCCACCCCCGTGCGTCCCGGCGACAAGGCCACCTACACGGTCACCTGTACCGTCACCGACCGCGCCGGCCAGCAGCTCGATACCTTCACGGAACGCTTTTCCGGCGCCATGGAACACACCTTCACCTTCCGCCAGAAGGCCTACGGCCCCTACAACACCATCTTCACCCTCGCGGACGCCGCCGGCAAGCTGCTCGTCACCCATCGCGCACGCTTCGCGCTGCTCCCGCCCGACACCCGCAAGGCCGGCTACGACGCCCCCTACTACAGTTGGAACTTCAACGGCGCCCACGGCACACCGCGCGACATCGCCGTCTGGGGCGACATGCTTAAGCGCATGGGCGTCCACCGCACCAATCTCGGCGGTCTCGCCGAGACCAACGAGCTCGCGCGCCGCTACCAGTTGACGATGGCCCAGTTCCCGCAACTGCGCGCCAAGACCGCCCCCGACGCCACCCCGGAGCAGCAGCGGCAGGCGATGATCGCGCAGGCACGCGAACACACCGCCCGCTATCCCCACTGCAAGGCCGCGCTCATCTTCCACGAGAGCGGCGGTGGCGGCCCCTTCCCCGCCGAACTTCTGGGCGGCACAACCACCATCACGCCCGAGCAGAAGCAGGAGGACGAGAAACGCACCGCCATCGCCCGCGAAGTGGCCGAGGCCTGGCGCGCCGCCGACCCCTCCGTCCGCATCGTGATCGGCAACACCGGCGAGTCGGTGGTGCCGATCGCCAAGATGTTCCGCGAAAAGCTGCCGCACAACCTGATCGACGCCATGGGCGAGGAGAGCGTCGGCATGACCATGCCGCCGGAACTCTCCACTGCCTACCCCGCCTTCAACCTCCGGCGCCTTGCCGAGATTTACGGCTACACCAATGTCATGCCGGAAGCCTGCTTCGAGTGGAAGTCGCGTGTGCGCCGCCACTTCCGCCCCGGTCTCGACGCCGCCTTCATCGCCCGCGACGCCCTGATCGCCCACGCCTGGCGCTTCCGCAATATCCCCGTCGTCGGCATCACCGAGATGGCCAACAGCTACTACGACACCATCTGGGGCTACGGTGCCTTCTCGCGCTGGCCGCTAGCCTACCCCAACGACGCCTTCTCCGCCACCGCCACCCTCACTCTGGTGCTCGACCGCGCCACCTTCGTACGCCAGCTCCCCACGGGTTCGCCGACCCTCTACGCGCTCGAGTTCAAGCGCGACGGCAGCCGCATCTACGCGCTCTGGAGCGCACGCGGCGAGGCGGATGTCACGCTCGACCTCGGTACTGCGCGCTCCTACACCCGTACCGCAATGTGCGGCGCGGTCGCGGAGGACCAGACCGCGACGCAGATCGTGGTTGACGAGGAGCCGCTCTACCTGACGCTGACCGCGCCCCTGGCCGGCGTCCGGACCGCCCTCACGCGGCGCTACCCTCACGAGCAGTACGCCGGTGCCGACGCCGCCACCGTCGCCGCGCCCCTCGCCACGGCCGACGAGGTCGTGCTTGTCAACACACCGGATCCGCGCATCGAGAGCACCACGTGCAACCCCTCCTTCATTGCCTTCTTCCGCCCCGGCGCCTACTCCGTCGCGGAGGTCGCCGACAACGAGCGCGGCGCCTGCATCGAGCTGACCCTCGCCACCAACACACCCGTCCCCTACCTCTACAACGAATACACCTTCCTGAAACTCGGCAAGACCGCCCCCGTGGCCGGCGAGCCCTCGACCATCAGCGTGTGGGTCAGGGGCAACTCCTCCTGGGGCAAAATCTTCTTCGAGGTCACGGATGCCGAGGGCGAGAAGTGGATCAGCGCCGGCTCCGGCGGCTACGGCTGCGTGACGCACGACTGGCCGGGACAGGCGGCCATCAACTTCGACGGCTGGCACTTCGTCCAGTTCCCCATTACCGCCGCCTCGCCCGTCAAGGTCCATGCCCCCGGCGAAAACCAGTGGCAGTGGCAGCACGACGGCGCGGACGGCAACAAGCGCATGGACTTCCCCATCCGCGTCACGGGTCTCGGCGTGGCCATGCACCGCGAGGTGCTCAAGCTCACCGAGCTCGTCCCCGTCACACCCTCCATCCGCCTGCAGAACATTAGCGTTTTTTAGGCGCCGCCGGATTACCGGCTTTTTTGCCGGTAACCTTGCCGACTTCGCTGCCTGCTGCTTGTTTTCTCTCACAGAGGCAGGGGCAATTTGTGATTTGTGATTTGGCAGTGGCCTCCCGTTCGCTTCCGATGCACTGGCACGGGCATCTTGCCCGTGTTGACGGCGTGAAACGCCGCCCGGACGATCGACGCTCGTCCCTCCCAGCACTGCGCGATCCCGATCATCGTCCGACAACCAGATTGTCCATCATGCGGTCTTCATTGGCCTCATATGCCCAGAGTATATTCCGCAACACATCTTGTCTCGCGGAGTCTTCATCATCAAACCGAGACTGACAATCATATGCCTTGCTCTCTAGCCACCATCTTTTTCAAAATAAGTTCGTGGCAACTGTGATTGTCGGATGATCGATAAAAGTGTTCCCATTCTGATTTCACGATGCAGTGGGACAGGAACGGTAATTGTACCGCGTGGAGTTTGCATCTGCATGATGGCATGCCTGCCTTTTTGACGCACCAGAAAAAAACCATGCTCGCTTAACAAACGGCAAATGTCATGCCCCGAAAAAACACCGAGCTTAGGCATAAACGGCTTCAAATCGAGAGATGTACACTTCCCCTTTTAAACGGCTCTTAATTTCTTGTGCATCAGCACACTCCAAGTAGAGTTCAACAGCCTCCCGCAAGTTAGCCGCAGCCTCTTCAACCGTTTTTCCCTGACTGGCAATGTCCAGTTCGGGACAGAGGGAAACAAAACCGTCTCCCTCACGCTCAACAAACGCTGTTAATGAACATTTCGCCATAGGACTCCCCATTTCATGGCTACACCGTAGCACAAATTATCTACACAACCAAGAATGATTTAGCGTGGGGTGCAATCGGTTGGTGCCGTTTAAGAGCGAGTTTAAGCGGGTGGTTTAAGTGTGTGCTTTGCACTTACTCTCACACTTAAACGGAACGCTTACTCCACCCGCTTACTCCCAGTTTCACGTCTTTTCATCTTTTGCGGTTAAACACACCCTCTCTGCGTGTCTTTTCTTTCGCGGCTCTCCTTGGCGCTCTTGGCGTCTTGGCGGTTCAATCTTTTTCGAGGATGAAGGCGATCCATCCCGCATTCCGCCCGCTCTCCATGCGCACCCCTGCCGCCAGCCGATTACGGCGTCCCAGACCAGCGGCATTGACCGGCCGGCCCGCCTGTGGCACACTTGATTTTATGTCAAACACCTGCACTCTGGCCGCCTACTATTTCGGCAACTACCACCCGGGCGATCCCCGCAACACGCGCCTGAAGGGCTCGGCGGAGTGGAGCGAATGGGAACTCGTCAGGGAGGCGCGACCGCGCTTCCCCGGACACCTGCAGCCGCGGGTACCCCTCTGGGGCTACGGCGACGAGTCGGATCCCGCCGTGATGGCGCAGAAGATCGACGCGGCAGCCGATCACGGCCTCGATGTCTTCATCTTCGACTGGTACTACTACAACGACGGCCCCTTCCTCGAAAGATCCCTCGACCGCGGCTATCTCGGCGCACCCAACAACGGGCGGGTCAAGTTCGCCCTGATGTGGGCCAACCACGACTGGGTTGACATCCATCCGGCACGCCGCGGCGTCACACCGGCATTGCTCTATCCGGGCGCGGTGACGCCTGCCACCTTCGAGACCATCGCCGATCTGGTCATCGGGCGCTACTTCCGTCATCCATCCTACTGGCGCATCGCGGGCCGTCCCTACTTCTCGTTCTACGATCTCGGCAAGCTGCTGGCCAGCTTCGGGGGCGTGGAGGAGACCCGCGCGGCACTGGAGGCGTTCCGCGAACGCGCCCGCACCGCCGGCGTGGGCGAACTGCACCTCAACGCCGTGGCGTGGGGACGGCCGATCCTGCCGCGCGAGCAGACGCCCGCCTACCTGCCCAAACTGGTAAACGACCTCGGCCTCGACTCCACCACCTCGTATGTCTGGGTACACCATGTCGGCCTGCCGGAACTCGAGACCGACTACAACTGGGCCCGTGACCGCTACCTCGAGGACTTCGCCAACAACGAGCCCCTCTATTCCGTGCCCTGCTACCCCAATGTCACGCTCGGCTGGGACTCCACCCCGCGCTGCCATCCCGAGAGCGAATTCGCCCCCGTGGGCTATCCCTTCTCGAATACCATCAGCGGCAACACGCCGGCGCGTTTCCAGGAGGCGCTGTCGCGCGTCTGCGCGCTGGTAAAGGACCGGCCCACGGATCAGCGCATCGTCACCATCAACTCATGGAACGAGTGGACCGAGGGCAGCTACCTCGAGCCCGACAACATCAACGGCATGGGCTATCTCGAGGCCATGGCACGGGTAAAGGGTGTTGGTGAGTAGTGAGCGGGGAGTGGTTATAACGCAGAGGCGCAGAGACACAGAGGGTGAGTGGGGAGTGGGGAGTGAGGCTGCGCTCCTCGTCCTCGTCCTCGTCCTCGTCCTCGAGCGCGGGTACGGGGGCATGGGATGCCAATGGACAAGGCTATAACGAAAAGTAACTTCACATTCCGGCTCATGGCCGGAATTTACGGAATTCAGGCGGTCATTGCCACGCTCACGGCATCCCTGGGAACCGCCTGTCCCGCATGGTTGAAACCCAATACCGTTTTCATTCCGATCTATCTGCTTCCGCTCGCCGGGGTGCCCTGGGCCATGCGCCGCATGGATACCCGGCGCGGCCGCATCCTCATGCTTCTCCTTGCGCCCGCCGGCTCGCTCGTTGTGCTGGTTGTCTTCAGCGTGATCGGCGCCGCCTTGTCACTGTTCCTCTTTGGCACTTTTTCGATGGACGGGATACAGTAATCCTTCCACATTCAGGGCTGCCATCCGCAACCGGCGACGCCGTCCATTTATGCCGCGCCGTAGCCCGCAGGGCTTAAACCACCCGCTTCCACTTTCGCCTTCGTCAAAGCTCACGACAAAGCGACAACGTGGCGTCTCTGGCACTCGACGACAATCGACGACAATCGACGACAGCGGCCAACCGGAGGATAAAACCTATTGTTAAAACTATGTCCCGCCCCTTCAGGGCTAGTCATTTTTTGCCACATTTCCCAGGGCGTTGCCCTGGGCTGGTATATCGCGCCCCTTCAGGGCTTTCATCAACTTTGTCGCGAGCTTTGCCGGTAACTTTGTTGGTAACTTTGTCGAAATCGCAAGGAACCGCGAAAGCACGAAAGAGAAGGTGCAATTTGCCGCGAATGCACGCGAAACTGGATTAAGCGGGTGGAGTAAGCGTGCCGATTAAGAGTGGGTTTAAGTGTGGGGTTTAAGTGTGCACTTCGCACTTTCTTGATCTCCTACACCTTCGTCCCCTGCGTCCCATTCGTCCCATTCGTCCCATCATTGCCGCAAGCTAAAGATTAAGCGGGTGGAGTAAGCGTGCCGATTAAGAGTGAGATTAAGTGCGGAGTTTAAGTGGGTGCTTCGCACCTGCACCTTGTCCCCACACCTTGTCTCCCACTGTAGAGGTTGCCACCTGCCCCTCCATGCACTATTCTTAGCACAATGCTGGAAATTTCTGAAGAACCCTGCACCGGCTTTGGTGGCAGGGGTGCAATCTGCGACGACCGCCCATTGCAGTCCGGCAACCAAGAGCAACCCGCGCGGCAGCTCCACGGGCTTGTCACAACCGGCTACAGTACGGACAAGCGAGGTGATCGTGGCTTCCTGGGCAAAGGTTGAATTGACGACCGAGGACGGCAGGACTGTGGAGGCCCAGGCGCCCGTCATCGTCTCCGCCAGCCGCTCGACGGATATTCCGGCATTTTACGCGGACTGGTTCATCAGCCGTCTTGAGAAGGGCTACGCAAAGTGGTTCAATCCCTTCAACGGAGTGCCACTCTACGTCTCGTTCGCAAAGACCCGGCTGGTCGTTTTCTGGTCGAAAAACCCCCGGCCGATGCTGGAGAAGATCCCCGGCAGGCAGGAGACTCCGCTTGATATCGTGGAACAGCTCGGTCGGAATTACTACTTCCAGTTCACGCTGAACGATTACGAGGCCGAGAGGATCGAGCCGAACGTTCCGCCGCTTGAAGCCCGCATTGGCACGTTCGTCGAGCTTGCCAGGAGGATTGGCGATTCCGGGCACGGCAACGACCGTGTGATCTGGCGGTTCGACCCTCTTCTTCTGACGGATACGCTGACGCCGAGGTTGTTGCTCGAACGGATGGAGCGTATCGGCGACAAGATCGCACCGCACACTCCGCGTCTCGTCTTCAGTTTTATCGATATTCAAGCCTATGCCAAAGTCGCACGGAACCTGAAAAGAGCAGGAATTAGCGTCCGGGAGTTCCGGGAGGAGGAGATGCTCGAGGTGGCGGAGGGGGTCGCACGGCTTGTAAAGGGGTGGGGAATTTCCGCCGGGACATGCGGTGAGGCGGCCGACCTTCCCGGCATCGGGCACAACCGCTGCGTTGACGACAGGCTGATGGTCAAATGCTTCCCAAACGACGAGGTGCTGATGAAGTTCATCGGGGCACAGTGCGTGGAGCCCGCCTTCTTCAATCAGGCAGCCGTCTGGAAGGCGCCCGACAGGCCGAGGAAGGATCCCGGACAGCGCGCCGCCTGCGGTTGCATCATGAGCAAGGATATCGGCGCTTACAACACCTGCCCGCACCTGTGCCATTATTGCTATGCCAACTCAAGCAACAACGAGGCCATGACGAACTGGCTGCGTCACCGGAAAAATCCCCACGCCGAGACAATCACTGGGAAATTTTAGATTTTAAATTTTAGATTTGTGATTGTCTGGAGCTTTGCACTGGCACATTAGCGATGCAGTATGCAATGTGCCGTCGGTGGCGGCAGGAGACTGGGGTGGAAGACGGAGGCCCGCACGCGGCGGGGAAGCCGCGTCTACTACGCTTGCACATCCAGGAACGGTAATGGCCGTACCGAGGGGATGCATGGGCGGGAATGGCGGTACGAACGGGAGATAGGGGACAGGAGACGGGAGCACATGGGATGATCGAGCGAATCGACTCATTCGAATCCATCGATTCTATCGATTCTATCGAAAACCACTTGAGCCTCTTGCAAAAGCCTCGTGGCATGGGCGTTCCGCCCATGAAACACGGGCAAGATGCCCGTGCCACGTGTGCCTACAAGGGTTTTGCAAGAGGCTCACTTCATACGCCCCGCCAGGAACGGCAGGCAGTCCCTGTGGCGGCTCGCCGGTCACACCGCGTAGCGGCGTGACGGGGACGGCTCGCCCTACCTCTCGGTGGCTGTACCGTGAGCTTATGCCGGGTCGGCGGGCGGGGTGGTTCGGTACAGGCCGCAGCAAACATTTAGAACTTTAGAACTTCCGAACTTTAGAACTTTAGAACTTTAGAACTTCCCCGCACCCCCTCCTCGCCAGCCGCTTACCTTCAGGGCTGGTTGCGGCGTTGAATCAGGAAAGTCTCGCCGAAGATGTTGACCAGTACCACGCCCGCATCCGTGGTGGTTGCGCCGATCAGATAAATCATGGGGTATCCGTCGTCGGTCTTCGCGCGCCGGGCGACGGGGCAGCCCGTGCGCGCCAGCAGCGCGGCGCGCGGCTCCTCCTTGCTAACCCACCAGGACTCGAGGGTGAAAACCGTGTCGCCATAGCACGCAAGCCGCTGGTTCGCATCCGCTGATGGCAGGTTTACGAGCGTGTTGTCAGATGGCATGAACGCCTTCGGGTGTCCCCCTACCTGCGCATGATTGCGGCTGCTAGGCAGCCAGTACACGTTGTCGCGGGTGGAATTGTCTTGTATGCAGGCCAGGCTCTTGGCGGCCGGGCGCCACTCCCATATTTCCAGCCCGCAGGCGGTCTTCCATTTGATACGCATCAGCAGCCGGTCACGCGCCGGGTCGGGGAGCATGTCGGTGACTTCGCACCGGCAGCCGTCCAACGGCGTGCGCCGGCTCGACGTGCGCTGAGCCGCCAGCTCCTCGAAAGCGCCGCTTGCGGGATCCATCCGCAACAGGCTGGAGGCCGAGCCTTCGGCCTCGGCGTAGGTTGACAAGAACAGGGCGTTGTCGAACCATGCTACGGCGGTGACCCTGTTGCACGGCAGTCCCTCCCTGGTCGTCAGGCGTCTGGTGGTGAAGGTCTTGTCGTCAATGATCAGCAATCCCCGCGGCGTGGCCAGGAAGTAGTTTCCGGCCCCCCAGGCAAACCCATGAACCTCTGTTGTCAGCACATCGGGAACCGGACACTCCAGCGAGAGCGTGCGATCCGTCTCGACCTGGCAATCCGGCAGCCGCAGGCGCAGCAGCCGCACCTTCAGGGGCTCATGCTTGTTCTTCCAGGCCTGGACATCCGCCACATGCAGCAAGTCGCCGGCGGGATAGAGAAAGAGCCATTGCTGGTCGCGGGCATGGGCAACGCCATTATCGCGGTCGGGCTTGTCTTGCCCGCGCTGGTATCCCTTGCCGGCGCGCATCACCCGGTAGTCATCCCACGGGGAGGGCTTTGGGGCGGCGGGTGGCGGGGCATCCGCCGGCCTTGCTGCTGCCGCTGCCGCCGGCTGTGACTGTGCCGGCGCCTTCCGCGGGCCGGTCGCGGCGAGTGCGCGGCGTATGTTGCTGCGTGTTCGCTCTTGCAGTATGTACGTATGCCTGGGCCAATCCAGTTTTTCGGTCATTGCCAGAATCGCCGCCAGATCGGCGAGGCGTACCGGATCGGAGCGCAGGTCAACCTTCAACATCCGTCGCCGCTGGCCTCCCTCGACGGGAGCGAAGAGATCCAGCAGCAGGCCCTTCTCCAGCAGGTCGTTGTATTTGGTTTGTCTCTCCTGCTTGTATTTCAGGCGCGGGTGACTCTCGGAGAGCAGTTCGGGAAGGATTTCATGGCGCACGCTGCGCGCCGCGCGGCGCATGAGCTCCTGGTTGTCCGGCATGTCGTCGGGAACAAGGTGCGGCAGTTCCTGGTTGCGCGCGCTGTAGGCGCCCCGTCCGGCCGCCAGCCGGCACCAGGCGTTCGAGTCGCCCGCCAGTTCCGCCAGGTATGCGCGGAACAACTCGCTCCGCTGCGGATCGTTGCCGCAATACCAGCAAATCTCATGCGAGACCGTCTCGAACAGCAGTTCCACGGCTACTTGCGGGGGACGGATATCGAGTTTCTGCGCCCGTTTGAATCCGGCAACCGCCTGGCGCAGTATCGCGGCCTGTGCAGCGGGGTTTTCCGGTTGATACTGCGCCAACTGCCTGGTCCGCTGCAGCAGGGCGCGTAGCAGGAGAAAGGGGTAGCCATAGTCGCGGCAGTAGCGCTCTCCCGTCGCCAACTGCGCCTGGAACATGCGCTCCTCGGCCCCGGCCAGCGCCTGTAGCTTCTGCCGGATCTCCTGCGTGTCGGTTGGTTGCGCCGGACGGGAGCGGTAGTCGGTTTCAAACACGACGATCATGTCGCCCGAGACAGGCTTATCATTCAAATCCTCGATATACCGTGTGCGCACCTCCACCGCCCGCCGCATCAGCCCGAGCATGGTGCCTTCATCAAGCTCCGGCGCTTCGCCCAGCCGCTTGCGCATGTCCTCCGACACCTTGTCCAGCGCCATGAACAGCATGACCCGGTGGTGCTGCCGGGTCGGCGCAAGGGCCATCAGCGCTTCCGCCGATTCCTGCGCCTCCGTCCACGAGCGTGATGCCAGCAGCGTCTCTGTCCGGCGGGCCAGCAAGGTGATCTCGTCGGGCGTCAGCTCCGGCACCGCCGCGGCCGGCGGCGGGAGCGCCAGCAGCGCCGCGGCAGCGTCTGCCAGGCTTTGCGCACTCTGCTCCAGTTTGTCGAGATGCGTCTGTGTCTGCATATTCGTGACGGCTCCGCCCGATGGCCAGCGCGCACGCAGATTCAGCTCCAACCGGCCTCCAACGTCCATCTGGCGCATCCGCGCATCCAGCAGGATGACGGATGGCAGCAGATTCTGGTCGAGACCGCTGATAAAGGCCTCCTCGCCCACGCGTTGCAGCCGGCGGCGGTCCAGCATGGCCACTCCCGGCAGCTCGCTGAGATGCATTTCAACCAGTGCGGTCAGGATGCGGGACGCGCGTAGCCACGTCTCGCCGGTCGCGCCGGGGGAGACGCCCAGCCAGCCCACATGGTGTTTCGCCGCCGCCGGCGTCCGTATCCGGCGCAGGGCGTCGGCCGCCGCCTCGCGGATGTCCCGGCCGGGGGCATCCCCGGATCCGGCGTTCAGCAGCCGCGAGAGGACCAGGGTGCCGGACTGTGCCTCCACCGCTGTCAGATGCAGCCGTTTGCGCTTCTCGTGCGCGATAATCTCCAGAAACAGGAACCCGTCGGCTTGCAGCGTCGCGCCCAGACTCTCCACCTCCTGACGCGCCAGGTCGGCGGACAACGCCTTTTCCTGCAGAACGGCGCCGATCTGCTCGCGCTCGATCATCTCGCAGGCGGGATCTGTTTCGAGCGCCGCCTGCACCATGACCGCCGCCGCCAGACTCTCCGCCGTGGATGTCACGGGTATCATGGCGATGCGCAGCACACGCTTTCCCGGCTGCCCCGCATCCGCCCCGGTAGCGCACCAGGACGGCGCCGGCAGGCCGGCCAGCAGCAACGCCACGCCCAGGATCCGGCTAAACCGCCGCGCGCGCGACTTGGACAAGGTGGTTGTACCGCGACATTGTGTTGACATTATGCATGACTCCGCAAACACTCTTTACACTTTCCTTAGACTCCTCTACAAAGCAATATGTTTGAGGCTGAATAAATTTTTCCGTGAGCTCAAACATCTGCGCTCCTTGAAGCGTCTATCTCATCGGAAAGGATGCGGAGTTTGAACGCTTTGGGCCGAACCGACAAGCAATTGATTGCCGACTACCGCTCCTCCGGGGATCCGCGGATCCTGGAGGAGATCGTGGAACGGCATATGGGCAACGTGCGGGCCGCGGTATATCCGCTGGTCTTGAACGACGCGGATGCCGACGACGTGGCGCAGGAGGCCATGCTGCGCATTCTCGCCGGGCTGGGCTCCTTCCGGGGCTCCGCGGCCTTCTCGACCTGGTGCTACCGCGTGGCGGTCAACACGGCGCTGAGCTTCCTGCGCCGGCAGAAGCGCCGGCGTGCCCGCTTTACGGATGCCGACTTGTCGGACGAGGCGCTGGAGCATGAGGATCACGCGCCGCCGCGGCAGGCCGAGGTCTCGGAGCTAAACCAGCGGATCACCGCCGCCATGGAGCTGCTGCCGCCGGAACAGCGCGCCGCCCTGGCGCTGGTCGCGATCCGGGGATTGAGCGAGAGGCAGGCCGCCGTCGCCTGCCAGTGCTCCTTCGCCACCCTGCGCTGGCGTCTCTTCCGCGCCCGGCAGCGGTTGAAACTGGAACTAGGTATGTAGGAGTGCCCAGGGTATGCCGCAGGATGATGATTTCGACAGGGCGTCCCGCCTGGGCGGGCGCATGGAACACAGGACAGATTTGACAACCACGCAGGCCTAGCATGAAACAACCACTCGACAAGCTACTACGCGACTGGGCCGCCAGCCACGAGCCCGACGCGGCCGCCCGGCGGCAACTGGAGGCACGCGTCGTGCGGGCCGCCCGCCGGAAGCTCCACAACGGCGGCCCCGCCCCGGTGCCGGCCCCGCGGCACCGTCCCTCCCCGCGCCAGCTCCACCACCTGCTCTGGTTCGCCGCCGGCATGGCGGCGACCATCCTGATCGCGGTGGTCTGGCATTTTGCCGCCGCTCACGCGCCCGCCCCCGCGCCGGCCGCGTCGCCGCTGGCCGAGGAGCGCGGCCTGTTTGCCGGCCGCCACCGCTCGATGGTCCGCATCTTCCGCGAGACCGAGCAGCTCTTCGGCTCCAACCTGCAGTGGGTGGCGCAGAGCGGCGACGAGGCCGAGCTGGGCGTCTCGCAAACCTCCGCGGATGGCAGGCCGCTGGTCGTGCGGCTCGTCATCGTGGCCCGCCCCCTAGGGAACGGCGCCTGGCGCCGCCTCTGGGAGACGGAGGTCGTCGCCCGCGCCAACGCCACGCTGGATCTGACGCCCGCCGGCCGGCCGGACGACCGCCTGATGCTGTGGATGCACTGCCTGGAGGGTGGGGCGGCCCTCGTCGAGAGCCGCCTTATGCTGCACGGCCCCGTCACCATCGAGGCCGAGACCAGCGAGGTGCTGAAGTTCGGCGCCACGCGCAAGGTCACCCGCGTCCTGCACGAGGGTGTCGAGTATCTCTTGTTGCAGACCGTCGCGCCGGTGGATGGAGGTGAGTCATGCCGTTCCTGACGCCATCCTCCGCCGTGCGCCTGCGCCGCGCCGCCGCGCTGGCCGTGCTGCTTGCCTCTGGCGGCGCCCTGCCCGCCGCCGAGGCGGTTGTGAACGCCTTTGCCGGAAGCGAGACGCTGGTGATATGCCGCTCTTCCTTCGTCCCGCGGGCGGGCGAGGAGGTCTGGTTCCGCGTGGTCCGCGATCACCGTACCGTGGCCGCCGGCACGGTACGTGCCGGTGGGGATGGCCGCATCGCGCTGCCCGTGGCCCTGCCCGGGATCAGGCCCGGCGTGGCCCTGCCGCTCGAGGTCACGCTGCGGGCCGGTTCGGAGCAGGGGAGGGTGCTGCCTGGCGGCGGTACGCTCTGGGCTCTCGCCGAACAGCCGCTGCCGCCGGGGCGCAACCCCGCCGCACCGCGCGCGATCCGGCTCTATGACCCCGTCGGACGCACGGAGGCCGCCTTCCGCTCCATTAGCCTACCCTTCGAAAGCGTCGTCCGCCTCGCGGCGCTGGCGGCCATGACCAACACCACCCTGGTCGTGGGCGAGGATCTGGCGCTGGAGTCCGAGCGCGGCCTCTGGGAGGCGCTGATGGCCTCCGTCGCGCAGGGCAACCGCATACTGCTGCTGGCGCCCGCCGACGGTGTGCTGCGCCCGCCTGCCGACTGGCAACTGCTCATGGCCGGGCCTGCCGACAGGCTGCTGCGCGCCCCGCCCCGCGGCGGCGCGGCCTACAAGCTCGATCTCCGGGAATGGCCGCCGGCGGGTGCCGTGCGGATCCGTTTCCGGCTCGCCGCGATCCGTGACCAGGTCGTCTTCGAGGCCGGCTCCGCCGCCGGCTGCGAGGCCGTCCGCTGGACCGATGCCGCCTCGGGCGGCTCCTTCACGGCCTGTGGCCTGGGAATCATCGCTAGTTGGGAAACCGCACCCGCGGCCCGGTGGCTGCTGGTGGAACTGTTGAACGAGGAGAAGTAAGCATGAACACAAACCGCAAGCACTGGATCATCCTGACCGCCTGTGCGGTCATCGGCGCCGCACTGCACGCGGAGCCCGATACGCCCGCGACAGCGGACGCACCCAAGGCCGACGCAGCACCCGCCGCAGCACCCGCCGCGGCGGAAGCCGCCGGGGAGGCCGCGCCGCAGTTGGCGGCCGAGCCGGTTCCCGCCGCCATTCTGGCCTTCGCCGAGCGCGGGCCGGCCGTCAAGGGCACCGCCGACAAGGTCGCCGACCTGCTCTTTGCCGAGCTCGCCGCCCACGACGGGCTCTGGCTGGTCGACCGCCAGGATCTGCAGCAGACCCTGTCCGAGCAGGAGCTTTCCGCCTCGGGCATGGTCAATCCGGCCCAGGCCGTCAGGATCGGCTCGCTGACCGGCGCCAAGGTGCTGATCACCGGCTCCGTCTTCGAGATCGACAAGGATCTGCACATCGTGGCCAAGATCATCGGCACCGAGACCACCCGCGTCCTCGGGGCCTCAGTCAAGGGGCTGGCCCGCGACGATCTGGGGCCGCTGGTGACGCAACTGGCCGCCAAGGTGGCCGAGACCGTCACGCGGAAGTCCGGCCTGCTCATCGCGCCTGAAGTCCGGCTGGAGGACCGCATCGCGGCGCTCAACCGGGCGCTCGGCGACAAGCGCCGGCCCGTGGTCGCGGTGCGCATCGCCGAGCGGCATGTCGGCCAGGCCACCATCGATCCCGCCGCCGAGACCGAGGTCGCGCTCTTCTGCAAGGAGACCGGCTTCACGGTGCTGGACCACGCGGATGCGGACAAGGCGGATATCCGGATCGAGGGCGAGGGATTCAGCGAGTTCGGACTGCGCCGCGGCAACCTGGTCAGCGTCAAGGCGCGTGTCGAGGTCAAGGCGGTTGACCGCAAGAGCGGCGAGGTCGTGGCCATTGACCGCGAGACCGCCGTCGAGGTTGACCTGACCGAGCAGATCGCCGGCAAGAAGGCGCTGCAGGCCGCCGCCGCCCGTATCGCCGAGCGCCTGCTGCCGAAGCTGGTGAAGTGATGGTGCGAAGGTGATGACCGAACCACGAATCGCGTCATTCCGCACGCTGGCCGACCTGCTGACGGTGCAACTGGCGCAGACGCCCGGCGTCGAGACCGTCGAGCGCGCCGAACTGGACCGCGTTTTGCGCGAGCAGGCGCTCACCGCCGCCGGCCTGGCCGACGGCGCGCAGGGGCGCGTGGCCGTGGGACGCCTGCTGCGGGCCGATGGCTTTCTCTTCCTCGCGCGCACCGCCTCGCTGCGGCAGTACGCGTCGCGCCTGGTCGAGGCGCGCCACGGCTGCCAGGTCATGCAGATGCTCTACGCCACCAACGAGGCGCCGGCGGTGATCGCGGAACGCATCGCCGGTGCCGTGTCGGCCAAGCTGCCGACCCTGCGGCTGGCGGATGAGCAGCGCATCCTGCTCAACGTCATCCGCCTCGGCAACGCCACGCTCGATCCCCGGGCCGGCTGGATCGAGACCGACGGCGTCACGATGCTCTCGGGCTGTCTGGCGGCGCACCCCGCCGTCCTGGTTGTCGAGCGGCGCGAGATGGGCACGCTGCTGCAGGAGAGCCAGTTGGCCGATGCCGCCGCGCCCGCGTTCCGCGCCGCCGACTTCCTGATCGATGGCGATGTCTTTCTTACGCCTGGATCCACCAAGGCGCAAGATGATCTGCCCGTCACCCTCGTGCTGCGCCTGCGCGACATGCAACTGGTGGAACAGGCGCGCGTGACGCGGTACGGTGGTCTCAACAATCTGGAGGACCTGCTGGTCGAGGCCGCCGCGGAGATGCTGAAAGAGGCAACGACTCGGCGGCCTGCCATCGAGGGCGCCGCGCAGCTCGAATCCCGCTTCATGAGGGATTTTGGACGCTTTGGCATGCATAAGCTTTGGGCGGTCGAGGCGGCATACGCCCTGGATGCCACCAATGCGGCTGCCCGCCGTGCGCTTGTCAATAGGCTGCTGCGCGTGGCGCAAACCGACAACACTCCCGCGCTTGCCACATGGGAACAATGCCGCAGTGCTTATCTGGAGAGGGCGCATTATCTTGCGCAGGTTATCAGCCTCATCGAGCAGGATCCCGATTTGAGGAAGAAACGTTTGGTTGCCCAATTTCCCATGTCACACGTGCTTGTCGTCCGCGAGTACAAAACGACGCAGAGATATCTGGATTGGGCCAATGATCGCGAGTTGCAGGAGATCCTGCAACCGGTACGGTCGCGGGCGCGCTTCGAGATGGCGCAGCACCTGCTGCCGCATGTCGGTTGGTACCCCTCCATGTGCCGGGAGCTCTACGCGATGTTCGAGAGCGTGGCGGAGTCGGCGACCTACTTGCAGACGCTGGCTGAGCGCCTGGCTGTAGATCCCCAGTTGAAGCCGCTCGAACGCCAGAAACGCGTCTCTGTGCTTCTGAGTTGCACAACGCTTCCGCCACGGCTCTACGACAACCTGTGTACCAACGCGGATCCTGTCGTCCGGTTTTTCGCGCATGTCAAGGCCGCCCGTGTCAGCGCCTCTGCCGAAAAGCGCGACCAACACTACACCGCCGTGTTGGAGCTGCTTCCCGATTTGCTGCGCTGCACGCAACTGGCCATCTTCTTCGCCGAGTGGCACTCGCGGAACGATGGACACCATCATTACAACTTTTTGCGCAATACGCTGCTTGCTATCCGCAACGCTGGCTTTGGTAAGCAGGTGAATGCCGCCCTGTTGGCCCAGTGCGAAATGTGGCTGGAAGCCGGCGATCTGGCCTCCCTGTGCGACACCTGGTCGGATCAGTATTTCGAATGGTTCGAGCAGGGCGTTGCCGATTCACTGCTGGACCGGATAGGGATGCTTCGCACGGTGCCATCCACCCGTTTGCCGCGTTCACACCATGGAAAGAGGGCGCTGGAACGTATCGAGAAAAGCTGCATCGAGCTTGCCCGCCGCCGCAGTCCTGCGACTCAGGTCTCTCCCGGCGACAAGTTGGCGATGCTCGCGCCGAACGACCGTTACCTCAGGGAGCACGGTATATCTCTGGATGGTCTCGACTTCGCGGTTACGCCGCAGCGCCTGTTGGTCGATGGCGATAAACTGTGGATTGCACTTGGCGGGCACGATCTAAACGATTTTTCGCGGGACAATACCGACTACACCGGGTTGATACGGATGAACTTGAAAACCGGCGCCATCGACTACTCGCGCTTCGGTAAAATTGTAACCCCGCGTGGCCGCCCGTATGTATCGGACTGTCAACATGTGTACCATGCCTTTTCGCCTCTCTTCTTCTGGAAGGCAAATATCTGCCTTGCCAGGCGTGGACAGGGCGTATATCTGTTTCCCCGCGATGCACCTGCGGGCGCGGGCGACTTGTCCGACGTCCGACTGCTGGGCGCTGAGATCGGACTGTCGTCGCTCAACATAACGGATGCCGCCGCGCTGGGCGACACGCTCTATATCGCGCTGCCCAACACCTTGCTTGCCTGGCGCAAGGACGCTGCCAAGGCGCGTGTCGTGGCGGTGACGGCCACGGAAACGGCGACCGGGCCACTGGCATCGGTCGGCTTGATTGATGGTCTGGTGGCTGATGCCGCGTCAGACCGGCTCTATCTTTTCACGAAGCGCTCAATCTGGCGCTATACACCGGCTGACGATACATGGACAAAACTGGTCAGCGACGACCGCCGTGTCAGTACTTCGCGCTTGGCACATGGCATCATCACCAGCACGCCTGGTCTGGTTCTGTTCACCAAAACACGGCGCAAGGGACGTGGTAGTGGTTCTTTGTTGAACGAGGCTTTAGTTGACATCACCGCTTGTTTCCGCCTGGCTGACGAGTCGATCGGAGACCCGCCTGTCGAACTCGCCACGCCCGAGAACTATCTGGCCCGCTACGATGTGGCGCGTTATCGCGGCGGTACGATCGTCATCGGCGGCAACTATTTTATCAGCAGCCCTCCGGACTGGGAGTTGGCCTATCTGGTCGGGGCCACCAACACGATCAGCGGCGACATGCCCTGGCTCATTCCGCCAGCGGCACCCGCGACACCCCCTGCCGTGCCGTCGGGGAAGCCGGACACCCCACCCGTGTACACGCCGCTCGTCGCGGCCGCGCTGGCGGATGATATTGACGGACTGAACCGTCTCCTGGATGCCGGAGCGTTAGTTGATGAATACGCCATGGATGGCATGACGCCGCTGGCGCATGCCGCGGCCAACGGGAAGGCGGCGGCTGTCCGGACGCTTATCGCCCGCGGTGCCGACATTGACGTGCCCAACGCCAAAGGCCGGACACCGCTCATGCTGGCGGCGGAACGCGGGCAGTTGCAATGCGTGGAACTGCTGCTGGTCGCCGGCGCCAACCCTCGTCACCGTGATAACCAGAGCCGCACTGCTTTGCAGGTTTCACCTGACCCGGGTATCTTGCGCGCCCTGATGGAGGCCGGTGCCAACCCGTTGGAGCCCAGCATTTCGGGACACTACCCAATGGATTTCTGTACATCAGGCTCAGAAAAGTATGAAATGCTGTGGCTGGGCACGATGCCGGGCGCGCTGGAGGTAAACCGGCGGCCCTTGCCGGTGCGCCCGCCATCGCACCTCGTCCATACCGCGCGCGTGGATCACGCTCTGGCGCGGCTGCGGCAGGGCGAGACACTTTCCGATGCGGAGCACAACGCCTGCCTCATAGCCTTTGCCCGCTATTATACCGAGGTCAGCAGCCGGCAGAAGTACATGTATGCCAGACGGTTCACCGAGCCCGAACGCACCGAACTTTTCCTGCAAGCCGTCAAGATGAGCTTCATTGATTGGCGGCGGCATGGCGGCTGGGCCTTCCGCTCCGATCTCCGCGCGGCGGTCTGTCCCGGGATCGAGCAGCGTCTGGCGGACGGGCCGTTCGACCCGTATCTAGCCTTCTGCACCCTCTTCCGCAAGGTGCAGCGTGGCGAGACGGAAGCCGCGCGCCGCGACTTCGAGCGCATCAGGGCGTCCGATCCTTTCCTTGCACGGCACGTGAGCCAGTGGTCCTACCGCCACAACAAGCAGGCGGACTGGCTGATCGAGCCCTGCCTGGCCGGTGGCGACCGCGACAAGGTGCGTCAACTCGCCCAACTCGTCCGCCAGCAGGAAACGCCCGAGATGCTGCGGATCGCCGCCGATCTCCACCGTCGCGGCGGCGACACCGCCGAAGCCGATGCGCTGCTGGCACGCGCGGAGAAGATGGAGGCAAAATGATGATGACCGAACCACGAATCACGTCATTCCGC
>JAAYLN010000142.1 GCA_012521875.1 Lentisphaerota bacterium
GGAAGACGGCTCCAGGAGATCTTCGAGCAGATATTCGAGGTGGCGGAAGCTGCGGGGCGGCAGACCGGCGACCGTAAAAAAAAACGGCGCTAGCCGAAATCGAGGGTGCCGTCGCCGGTCTTGTCGCCGCCGCCTTCAAGGCGGAGGCCGACTCGCGGAGCGGCGCACGGGATCTTTCCGGCGTGGAGGGCGACCTGCGCTCGGCGGCGCTTGCCTGCGCGGCGAGGGTGCTTGGCGCGCTGATGTCCGGCCCGCTCCAGCAGGCCGCGGGTGTGGACGCCCCGTCAGGCAGCCGGGGAAAACGGTCGGCGACGATCCTCTCCAGCGTCGGCGAGGTGTCCTACACGCGGGCGTACGTCCCCGGTTCCGGGCCGGGGACGCGCTTCCCGGCCGACGAGGCGCTCGGGCTGGTCTGCAACTGCACACCCGCGGCCGCGAAGCTCCTCTGCCACGAGGCCGCGCGCAGCCAGTCCTACAAGCAGGCAGAGGAGTCGCTCAGGCTCTCCGCCGGCATCACGGCGTCCGACAGCCGCATCCACCGGCTGGTGCGCGCCGTGGGGCCGGACATGGAGGAGTGGGCGCTCGAGCGCGCGCCCTCGCGGGCGGAGGCGGGGCGCGACATCATCATCTGCCTCGAGATGGACATGACCGGTGTCCGGATGCTGCGCCGGTACCTCGAGGGGGTCAGGGGCAAGGACGGCGCGCCAAAGGGACGGCAGATCAAGTGCGGGACGGTCTTCCTGATGGAGCGGGACGCGGAGGGGAAATACCAGCGGATCGCCGGCAGTTCCGTCCATGTCCTCTCATTCTGCGATCCCGTGGAGTTCTCCGCCTCGCTGCAGAAGGCCCGCCAGAAGCTCGGGGCGCCGCACGGCACCCCGGTGGTCGTCGTCTCCGACGGGGCCGAGTGGATATGGAACATCGTCTCCGACCGCTTCGGGAAGGCGACCGGGATCGTCGACTTCTGGCACGCCGCCGAGCATCTCAGCGAGCTCTGCAAGTTCGTCGCGGGCGAGGGTGACGCGGCGGAAACGCTCTTCAAGGAGTGGCGGCACAAGATGAAGGTGTACGGGGTCGACTGCGTGATCCGCCACTTCGAGAGCCTGACGCTCCCCGCGAACAAGGCCAAGGGCCTCGGCAGGCACCTCATGTACTTCAGGAAACACCGGGAACGGATGCAGTACCGCCGGTTCCGCCGCGAGGGCTGGCCGATCGGCTCCGGCGTGATCGAGGGGGACTGCAAGTCGCTCATCAAGCAGCGCACGGATCTGTCCGGGCAGCGGTGGTCGCCCGACGGCGCCCTGGATGTGCTATGGGCGCGGGCGCTGATCAAAGATGGGCTCCATGACACATACTGGAAGGAAAAACGCAAACGCAAGGGAGTGCGCAGAAAACCGGCGTTTGCAGCGTGACACCCGACATGATGTCACTTTCTTGACACACACCCGTGCCGGGGGCATCCGATTTCCAACCTTGTCTTGCGGGTATGGAAACGGTATCCTCTTCTTTTTACGCAGCACAAGCCGGCCGTCCGGCCGGTCGTCGGCGGTTATCGGCGGCGGTGACGGAAGGGTTTCCGTGCCGCCGGCACCAATTTTGGAACAGGGAACAGGGAGCAGGAACATGACGTTGAAGCAGGGTTTGATCGTGGTTACAGCGGGTCTGGTCGCGCTTGGGCTGCATGCCCAGGAGGCCGCGCCGGCGCGCGCTTCCAAGCTTGAGAAGTCGCTGACGCTGGGACTCAACCTGACGGATGGCAACAGCGAGACCATGCTGGCCAACGGCAATCTGCAGATAGCAGGCGAGAAGGACCTGCTCGGCTCCTTCAAGGTGGGCCTGGAAGGCAACTACGGCGAGAACACCACGCGCAGCGTGGTAGACGGTGTCGAGATCAAGGAAGACGAGACGACGGTCTCCAACGCCAAGCTCACCGGCAATGCCAAGAAGACGCTCACCCCCAGGACCTACGCCTATCTGGATGGTTCGGTGCTGAACGACGACATCGCGGATATCAGCTACCGCGCAACGCTGGGCCCCGGGCTGGGGCTCTTCCTGGTGAAGAGCGACAGCATTTCCCTCTCGCTTGATGCGGGCGTCCTCCAGCTTTGGGAGGATGTTGCCGGTGCCTCGGACGATTACTGGGCCCTGCGCTTCTCGCAGGCGTTCGAATACAAGTTTGCCGCGAACTCCAAGATCTGGCAGTCGGTGGTCTACACGCCCGAGGCCGGCGATTTCGAGAACTACCTGGCCACGGCGGAAATCGGCGTCGAGGCGCCGCTGCAGGGCAGGCTCAACCTGCGCGTCGTGCTGCAGGACAAGTACGACAGCGAACCCGGCGAGGATGTCAAGCATAACGACCTGACCCTGATCGCCGGCGTTAGCATCAAGCTCTAGTCGCCTACTCCGCAGCGCAATGCCCTATCGCATCTGCAAAACCGTCACCATCGACAGCGCGCACCTGCTCTCGAAGCATCCGGGCGATTGCCGCTTCGTGCATGGCCACACCCGCACGATCGAGGTGGTGCTCGAGTCCGACACACTCGACGCCAACGACATGGTCTGCGACTTTGCCGTGGTGAAGTCACTCATGGAAAGGCACGTCTCCGCCTGGGATCATGCGCTCTGCATCAACGATGGCGATCCCGGCTACGCTGAACTGCGCCGGCTCTACGGCGAGCGTGTGGTCGGCTTCGCTGGGCGCGATCCGACTACCGAGGTGCTGGCCGAGGTGCTTTACAAGGCGCTGGCGGAGTCGCTGCCTGCGCACGCGGGCGCGAACGTGCGTCTCCGCCGTGTGCGCATCTGGGAGACGCCGACGGCCTGGGCCGAATACTGGGAGTAGGGGATAGAGGTGAAGGCGGTTGTACAGCGTGTAAGCGAGGCTTCGGTCACGGTTGACGGCGAAGTGATTGCGTCTATCGGGCCGGGGCTGCTCGTTCTTTTAGGCGTGGCACAGACTGACGGCGAGCGCGAGATAGCCTGGATGGCGCGCAAGCTGCCGGCGCTGCGCATCTTCGCCGACGAGGCGGGTCACATGAACCGCTCGCTGCTGGATACCGGCGGCGGGCTCCTGCTGGTCTCGCAGTTCACCCTCTTCGGCGATTGCAGCAAGGGCAACCGCCCCGGCTTCACCGCCGCCGGGGCACCGGACATTGCCGAGGCCCGCTATCTCGAGCTGGCCGACCGCCTACGCGGGCAGCTTGGCGCATCGCGTGTGGCCACCGGCCGCTTCGGTGCGCACATGGAAGTCCGCCTGCTCAACGACGGCCCCGTCACCCTGCTGCTCGACACGCCTTAACCGCGAAAGACGCGAAACACGCGAAAGGGCAGGGGTGTGCTGCCGCCGGATTCGTGGTGCCATACCGCAAAAATTTTCGCGCTTTTGGCGTTTTTCGCGGTTAAAATAGAGAGCCGTGGATGGTACCTTTGCGGTTGAGATTTTTTTTGTAACCGCGAAACACGCGAAAGGGTTGGGGTGCTGCCGCCGGATTCGTGGTGCCATCCCGAAAAGAATTTCGCGCTTTTGGCGTTTTTCGCGGTTAAAATAGAGAGCCGTGGATGGTACCTTTGCGGTTGAGATTTTTTTTTGTAACCGCGAAACACGCGAAACACGCGAAAGGGTTGGGGTGCTGCCGCCGGATTCGTGGTGCCATCCCGCAAAAGATTTCGCGCTTTTGGCGTTTTTCGCGGTCAAAAAAAGAGCCGTGGATGGTGCCTTTGCGGTTGAGATTGTTTTTTGTAACCGCGAAAGACGCGAAACACGCTAAACGTGATAGCGTGAGTTGGCCATGCGGACAATCTCAACTTTGGGGTATGAGCCAAAATTGACCAGCAGACCGAGTTTAAGCCCCGTAATCTTGAGGTAGTTCAAAAGCTGGGCCTTGTGTTCTTTTGCAATCTCCTTTAGCGCCTTTATTTCGATAACTATCTGGCCGTAACAGATGAAGTCCGCCTTGTAGGTTTGAGATAGGGGTTCACCTTTGTATGAAACAACCAGCTCCTTCTGGGCTTCAAACGGTATATTCTGTGCGCCGAACTCCTTTTCAAGGCACTCCTGGTAGACAGCTTCAAGGAACCCGCATCCCATTTCACGATACACCTCGAAAATAGCCCCCTGAATGGCATAGCATTCGTTCTTGTAAAGCAGCCCTTCTTTCGCGGCAAAATCGTTGCATTCCATCACTCCACCCTCTCTCCAATACCACCCGACAAAACAAACTCACCTTTCGCGCTTTTGGCGTTTTTCGCGGTTAAAAAATCCTGAATGAACATCTTTCGCGGTAAAATCATCGCGTTCCATCACTCCGTGCTCTCTCCAATACTACCCGACAAAACAAACTCACCTTTCGCGCTTTTCGCGCTTTTCGCGGTTAAAAAAAAGAACCGTACAGAGCGTCTTTCGCGGTTAAGCATCTACCGCGTACGTTCCAGCTTGCCCTGGCAGGCCACGCACAGGCGCACGCCGGGAATGGCCTCGCGGCGGGCTTCGGGGATCTCCTCCCGGCAGGCCTCGCAATGGGGCAGGCTGGCTCCCGCCGGCAGGCGGCTCTTCGCGCGCTGCACGGCGGCGGCAACTGTCGCGTCTATCTGATCCTGAACGGCGTTATCGCGTGCCCATCCTACGGCCATCTCCAGTCCTCGTTTCCAGGTGTTTATATCGCGGCTTTTAATAAGGCCGCTTCACTTGACGGATGAATCTTAGTCCGCCAGCGTCGTCAAACGCAAGCGTAATCTAGAAGAGTGGTGAGTAGTGAGTGGTGAGTGGTGAGTGGTGGAATTAACGCAGAGGCGCAGAGACGCAGAGGGGTGGTGGGGTGGCGCTCCGCGCTGATTTATCCTCGATGCGGATGACGCGACTGTTAGTTTGGAATCAGGAACTCAGCCAAGGAGCGGCTTGCCCTATCCATCATTCGGGTGGCCCGCAACGCATGTTCCGGGAGTTGCGGCAAACGGCGCAATTTGTTAAAGAGTAGCCTGACCATGAGAATACTGCACACATCCGACTGGCATATCGGGCGCATGCTTTACGGGCAGAGGCGCCATGAGGAGTTCGAGGCGTTTCTGGACTGGCTAGCCACGGTGATCCGGGAGAATGAAATCGGGGCGCTGCTGGTGGCGGGGGATGTCTTCGATACCAGCGCGCCGGGCAACCTCGCCCAGGAACTCTATTACCGCTTCCTGTGCCGGGTGGTGGGCTCGGAATGCCGGCATGTGGTGGTCGTCGCGGGCAACCATGACTCGCCCTCGTTCCTGGAGGCGCCGAAGGAGCTGCTGAAGGTGCTTGATGTGCATGTGGTCGGCAACAGCCGCGCGGATGCCCCGCAGGATGAGGTGCTGGTGCTCAAGAATGCGCAGGGGGCGCCGGAGCTGATCGTCTGTGCCGTGCCGTACCTGCGCGACCGCGATATCCGCACGGTGGAGGCGGGGGAGAGCGCGGCGGACAAGGATCGGAAGCTGGCCGATGGCATACGCCGGCATTATGCCGACGTGGTCGCCCTGGCCGAGACGCAGCGCGCGGAGCTGGGGGGCGATATCCCCATCGTCGCCATGGGGCATCTCTTTACCGCCGGCGGACAAACCGTGGACGGCGACGGCGTGCGCGAGCTATATGTGGGCGCGCTGGCGCAGGTGGAGGCGGGGATATTCCCCGAGGGTATTGACTACCTGGCGCTGGGACACCTCCACGTGCCGCAAAGGGTGCAGAAATCGGAGACCAGGCGCTACAGCGGCTCGCCGCTGCCGATGGGCTTCGGCGAGGCGCGGCAGAGGAAGAGCGTGTGCCAGGTGGAGTTCGATGGCCGGGAGGCCTCGGTACAGTTGATCGAGGTGCCGGTGTTTCAAAGGCTGGAGCGCATCGAGGGGGACTGGGACAAGATCGCGCGCCGCATGGCCGAGCTGGCGGCAGAGGATTCCGCAAGCTGGCTGGAGGTGGTCTATAGTGGCGACACGATCATCGGCGACCTGCGCGAGCGCGTGGAGGAGGCGGTTGAGGGTTCCAGGCTCAAGGTGCTGCGGATCAGGAACAACCTCGTCATCGCCGGGGTGCTGAAGCAGGTTGATCCCGGGGAGACGCTGGACAAGCTGAGCGTGAACGATGTGTTCGAGCGCTGCCTTGTAGCTAAAAAGATTTCCGAGGAGCAGTGGCCCGGACTGCGGCGCGCCTATCAGGAAGTGGTGGAGTCGCTCCGCGAAGAGGGCGCGCAGGTGGAGTAGGGGGTCGGCCATGAGAATTGAGCAGATACGTTTCAAGAATCTCAACTCGCTGGCTGGTGAATGGCAGATCGACCTGACGCACGAGGACTATGTGTCCGACGGCATCTTCGCCATCACGGGGCCGACCGGATCGGGCAAGACCACCATCCTCGATGCCATCTGCCTGGCGCTCTACGGCAGCACGCCCCGTCTGGGCAGGATCACGAGCGAGAACGAGATCATGTCGCGCCATACCGGCGAGTGTTTTGCCGAGGTGACCTTCAGGACGCGGGCGGGGCGCTTCCGCTGCCATTGGAGTCAGCACCGGGCGCGCAGGAAGCCGGATGGCCAGCTCCAGAATGCCAGGCACGAGATTTCCAATGCCGGCACGGGCGAGGTCATCAATGCCAGGCTCAGTGAGGTTCCCGGCGAGATTGAAGCGGTCACGGGCATGGACTTTGGGCGCTTCACCCGCTCGATGCTGCTGGCGCAGGGTGATTTTGCGGCCTTCCTGCAGGCGAAACCCGATGAACGGGCACCGATTCTGGAGCAGATCACGGGCACGGAGATCTACAGCCTGATATCGGTGCGCGTCCACGAGCGCCAGCGCGAGGAGCGGGGGAAACTGGAGCTTCTGCGCGCGGAGACGGCAGGAATAGCGGTCCTCGAACCGGAGCGGGAGCGGGAGCTGGCACAGGAGCTGGAGGCCGGGGGCGCGGCGGAGAAGGAACTGGTTGAGAAGTCGGCCGCGACCGCGGCTGCCATAGCTTGGCTCAGGCAGGTCGAGGGGCTGAAGGGGGAGATTGCCAGTCTGGCCGAAGAGGCGGAGAAGTTGCAGGGTGAGATGGAGGCGTTCCAGCCGGAGCGGGAAAAGCTTGGCCGTGCTGGGAAGGCCGCCACGCTGGACGGTATCTACGCCACGCTGGTCGCCATGCGCAGGCAGCAGGCGGATGACCTGACGGCGTTGAAGGCTGGGGAGGAGGCGCTGCCCGGACTGGAAACCTCCACCAGGGAGCAGGCCGAAGCGTTTGAGGCGGCGGTGCGGCAAGCCGCTGGGGCGCGGGAGGCGCTAAAGGCGGCTGCGCCGGGGTTGCTGAAAGTGCGCGCGCTGGATCAGAGGCTGGCTGAACAGCAAAAGAGTGTCGCGGAAGGCGAAAGCGATTGCCGAAAGGATGCGGATAGGATCGGGGCGGTCACAAAGGAACGCGATGAGCGGCTGGAGAA
>JAAYLN010000143.1 GCA_012521875.1 Lentisphaerota bacterium
GCAGACGCTCACGCCCGGCACGGAGGAGTGGAACTACAGTCTGGGGCTGGTTGATAGTGTCATCCGATGGCTTCCGAGTTGCAAGGGTATCCCCATTAAGGACTTCCTGCTGGCCCATGCCGCCTCGGAAGAAAGGCATCGCCATATAAGACGGGCGGCGATCATTTCCTACCTCCGCGTCGCCGATGCGGAAGAGGCGAGGGACATTCTCTTGCGATTCCTTGTCGGGGAAGACCGGATGGACGATCATGACCGTTCGTCAATTTACAGATACCCCGGAGGTGTTTGGAACACGTCCTCTCCTGAAAAGAGAGCGGCCATGTTCAGCGCGCTTTGCGAGGCGGCTGCGGTGGAGCCCATCCAATGGTGCTTCGAAGTGTGCGATTCTCAACTGATCGCCATGTCTCCCGTATACAAGGACTCGCGCCAGCGCAAGGCCATGCTTAGGCGGCAGCTTTCCACCCCATTCCCTCAATACTACTCCGAACTGAAAGAGAAGATGGAAAAGGAGGTGAAACGGCTTGAGAAATCGAAGATACACGCCGACATCAGCACGAACCCAGCAGGATTCGCGGATCGGGAATTCCCTCATTTTCAGGCCGGCCATATGACAAGCAATAGCGATATTGAAGATTCCGCTGCCGGTGCGGGTGATAAGATCGAACCGCCCGCTTTGCCATCGCGGTTTTCGCGCCTTGCCGTCTCGCTTTCCATCCTCGCGGGGCTTATGACCGCATTTGCCCTGTGGCTCGGTATCCGCAGAAAGCGCGGCTCCGCATGAGGTTGCCAGAGACACATTGGACGGGGTGCGGCATGGCGGTACGGACCAATGCGAAACTGAACGTGCTGGCGCACGAGATCGGCCACGCGTGCGGCTTGCGCGACATTATTGATTCCCCGGTTGGTGTTGCGGTCTCCGAGGCGCTTTCAGGGTCGTTGAACTGGAGCGGTGGCGGGGGCACCGGATACCACGATTCCGCCCTGAAGCATGATGCGCTTGCAAGACGCCTGTTGAGGTGAAAATAACGACTCCTCGGCGAAAAAGAGCTGGGACGCGGGCTGGGGTGTCGGCGGAGGTGCCGCTTATGGAACCACCGTCTCCAATCTCGTGGTGGACATATGGGACGAGCACAAGAACGACGACAGGAACCAGAAGCTATGGCCCAACCATGCCCCGTGCGACAACTATGTCGCCCCGCAGTGCTTCTTTGGTGAACAGGACGAGCGCTTTGCCTCGCCCACTTTTCTTTACATGCCCATACCCTGAAAGGAGCAAGACATGAGAACTCACGTCAACACCGCCGCGCGGCAGGCTGCTTTCTTGATTTCCTGATTTAAATGAACAGTCGCAGCTACCGCATCGCGCCTGATTCCGCGCGAATCCGCGTCATCCGTAGCTAAAACCCAGTCGCAGCCACCTCATCGCGCCTGATCCGGCGCGCAGCTCCAGCCAATCACAAATCTAAAATCACGAATCGCGCCCGATTCCAAATCGGCGGTTCCCTAAGCGCCTGTTATCTGTTATTCTCATCTTGTCGCCGCGGTTGCCGTGCGGCAAGGATTAACCCGTTTTACCGGAGGATCAAACCATGACCTGTACTGTTGCTGTTCTGGGAGCCGGAGGAATCGGACGTCACCATGCCAACTGGTGGCGCGTCGAGGGTGCGGAGGTCGTTGCCATTCTCGGGCGCACGCCCGAGAGCGTCCAGCGCAGTGCCGACCGCTTGAAGGAACAGTACGGTTTCGCGGGCGGCTGCTATACCGACCTCCCCACGCTGCTGCGCGAGGCGCGCCCCGCGATTGTCGACATCTGCACTCCTCCCGCAGTTCACGCTACCCAGGCACGGCAGGCGCTGGAAGCCGGATGCCACGTGCTCTGCGAGAAGCCGCTGGTCTTCGGCTCCGCGCTGACGTCGGAGGAGATGCTGCAGCAGGCGCGCGAGGTGACGCAAATGGCCGTTGCGCGTGGTGCGCGCTTCGGACTCTGCTCGCAGTTCTCGGTAGTCGCCCGTACCTGCTACGACCTGCTTCAGGCGCACGAGCCGGGTGATCTGCTCAAATTGGCGGTGGAACTGCGCTCGCCGGTGCGCGGACGCACGCCCGATCCCGTGCAGACGTGGGTCGATCTGGGCCCGCATCTGGTGGCCGTGCTGCAGACGCTGGTGCCCGGCGCGGAACCCGAATGGCCGGAGGTGCGCGCCACCACCGACGAGCACGAGGCGCGCTTTGACTTCCCGGTGCCGCTCCAGGACGGGGCATCGCTGGATGTGCAGTTTGTCGTCGGCTTCACCACGGGCGAACCCGCCAACGTGCGCCGTGTCGTGCTCAACCACACCCCCTTCGACCTGATCGGCGAGGCCGGCCCCGACGGCCACTTCCGCGTGCGCTACCGTTCCGGAACCGGGCTCGATGAACCGCGCAGTGATCCGATGCGCCTGCTGATCCGCGAGTTCCTGGCCGGCCATCCGCCGCTGGGGCCGGAAGCCGCCTGCGAGAACCAGCGCCTGCTGCTGCGCCTGCTGGCGGCCCTGCCGCGCGCGTGAGCAGTTCATAGGGCGGTGGCGGCAGGCAGAGGCAGTAGGCACGCAGGGGCGGCACGCATGCCGCCCATAGGGAGTGCGCGGAGACGGGGTGGTAGGCTCGATAGTCGCACGGCATGCCGTGCGCACAGAAGAGGCGAAGGCGGAGGCAGGGGGACGCGGGAACCCGCCGTAAACGGCGGCCACAGGACTGGCTGGTGGCGGCCATGCGGCGGGGACGCCGCATCTACGTGCGCCCGCCAGTCATACGACGGGATGGGGGATGGTATACGGGGCGCCAGCCACCGGCAGTACCGGCAGGCACGGCAGTACCGGCAGTGCCGGGCTCGAGGACGAGATAGCGCCCCGCTCCCCGCCCGGCGCCGCCGGACCATTCTCGTAGCACCGGACCTCCGTGTCCGGTGACAGAGACAGCTCGCGACAAAGTGGGTTTATGTGGGCTTTCTGACCTGTTGAAACATCCATGTTATTGGCATGTACCCCTGAACCGCGCTATAATGCGCGTTTATGCAAGACGACATCCTGATCCAGGGCGCACGCGAGCACAACCTCAAGAACATCAGCGTGCGCATCCCGCGTAACCGCCTGACGGTCATCACCGGCCTGAGCGGCTCGGGCAAGTCGTCGCTGGCCTTCGACACGCTCTATGCCGAGGGGCAGCGGCGCTATGTCGAGAGCCTCTCGGCCTACGCCCGCCAGTTCCTCGGCCAACTGCAGAAGCCCGAGGTCGATCTCATCGAGGGACTCTCGCCAGCCATCGCCATCGAGCAGCGGACGGCGGGCAACAACCCGCGCTCGATCGTCGCCACGACGACCGAAATCCACGACTACCTGCGCCTGCTCTACGGCAATATCGCCCGCCCCCACTGTCCGTCGTGCGGACGCCCCGTCGAGCGGCAGCACGCCGAGCAGATCGTTGACCAGTTGCTGGCCTACCCGGCGGGCACCAGGCTGACCCTGATGGCGCCGGTGGTGCGCGGACGCAAGGGGGCGCAGCAGGAGCTTTTCGAGGAACTGCGCCGCGAGGGCTTCGCCCGCCTGCGTGTGGACGGCGAGCAGGTGCTGCTGGATGAGGTGCCGGCGCTGGACAAGCGGCGCAACCACACCATCGAGGTGGTCGTCGACCGCCTGGTAGTGTCGGACACGATCCGCACGCGTCTGACCGACTCGGTCGAGTTGGCTCTCAAGCGCGGCA
>JAAYLN010000014.1 GCA_012521875.1 Lentisphaerota bacterium
TCGTATTACAGGCGGGGCGCACGCATGCGCGGCGTCCCCGCCGCGTGCCAGTCCTGTGCCCGCCGTTTACGGCGGGATCCCGCGTCCCCGCGCGCTCCGTTCGGGCGGCATGCGTGCCGCCCCTACCCCCCCTGCGCCCCCTCGGTACACACGGCATGCCGTGTGTCTATTGAGTCCGCGCTCCGTACGGGCGGCAGCGGCACTGCCGCCAGCAGCTCGCGCGTATAGGGATGCCGCAGCTGGGCCAGCAGCTCCTCCGTCGGCCCCTCCTCGACCACCCGGCCCTGCTGCATCACCACGATGCGGTCGGCAATATGCTGCACCACCGCCATGTCGTGCGTGATGAAGAGGTAGGCCAGTCCACGGCGCTCGCGCAGGTCGGCCAGCAGATTCAGGATCTGCGCCTGCACCGAGAGGTCGAGCGCACTGACCGCCTCGTCGCAGATCAGCAGTTGCGGCCCGAGCGAGAGCGCCCGCGCGATGGCAATCCGCTGCCGCTGCCCGCCGGAGAAGGCGTGCGGATAGCGGTCGAGCAGATCGGCCCCCAGACCCACATCCTCCAGCAGCCGCACCGCCTGACCGCGCCGGTTGGCCGGGGTGGCCAGTCCGTGGGCCAGCATGCCCTCGGTCACCAGATCGAGCACCGTATGACGCGGATTGAGCGAGGCGAAGGGATCCTGGAAGACCACCTGCACCTTGCGCCGGTAGGCCTTGAGCGCCGCCCCGCGCAAGGTGGCTATATCCACTCCGTCAACCAGAATCTGGCCGGTGTGCGGACGCTCCAGACGCAGAATCGTGCGCGCCAGGGTGGTCTTGCCGCAGCCCGACTCCCCGACGATACCCACCGTCTCGCCGGCCTGCAACGTCAGATTCACCCCGTCCACGGCGCGTACCGCACCCACCGTCCGCGCGAATACGCCACGGCGTATCGGATAATAGGTGCGCAAATCGCGTATTTCCAGCAGTGGCCGCCGCCATGGCGGCGGGGGCGGCATGCGTGCCGCCCGTACATTGCTGCCTGCCCCACGTCTCCTACACCTTGTCTTTGCACCTTGTCTCAACACTTTGCCTCCTATACTTTGTCTCCACACTTTGTCGGTTGCGGAAGGGCGGCGGAAGAGCCGCTCGCATCGGAGACAGTCGCGCCGCCCTCCGGCGCGTCGTGCACGAGGAAGCAGCGGCAGGCGTGCGCGTCGCCGCACGGCAGGAGGCCGGGGTCGCTCTCGGCGCAGCGGGGCTGCGCGTAGGCGCAGCGCCCGCGGAAGCGGCAGCCGCCGGGCCAGTCGAGCGGCGACGGCACCTGACCGGGAATCGCCTGCAGGCGCTTGCCGCGGGTGGCCGCCGAGGGCAGGGCCGCCAGCAGCGCCCGGGTGTAGGGGTGGCGCGGCTGCCCGAAGAGCTGCTTGCAGGGAGCCGTCTCGACGATCTGCCCGGCGTACATCACCGCCACGCGCGTCGCCATCTCCCAGATCACCCCCATGTCGTGGGTGATCAGCAGCAGTCCGCTCTGGCGGCGGTGCAGACTGCGCATCAGCGCCAGCACCTGCGCCTGGGTGGTGACGTCGAGGGCCGTGGTCGGCTCGTCGGCGATCACCAGGTCGGGATCGTGTACCAGGGCCATGGCGATCATGATGCGCTGCTGCATGCCGCCGGAGAGCTCGTGCGGCCAACTGCGGGCGCGCGCGGCAGGCTCGGGAATGCCGACGCGCCCCAGCCACTCCTCCACCTGGCGGCGCAGTTCCGCCCGCGGCAGGCGGCGGTGGAGGCGGATCGCCTCGGCAATCTGGTCGCCCACGCGGTGCAGCGGCGAGAGAGCCGTCTGCGGCTCCTGGAAGATCACGCCGATACGGCGTCCGCGCAGGCCTTGCAGCGCCTCCGGCGCCAGCGTGTCGAGCCGCCGGCCGTCGAGCGTGATGGCACCGGCCTCGATGCGCGCCGGCGGCATCGGCAGCAGCCGCGGTACCGACATCGCCAGCGCCGACTTGCCGCAGCCCGATTCGCCGACCAGTCCCAGCACCTCACCGCGGTGCAGCTCCAGCGAGACGCCGTCGACGGCGTGGACACTGCCGGCCTCGGTGTCGAAGCGGACATGCAGATCGCGGATGGCTAGCAGGGGGGACGACATGGCGGTCAGTCGCGGCCGAACTTGCGCGCCAGCTCGCGCAGCGGGGTGAAGATCATGGTGGGACGTCCGCGTGGACAGGTGTAGGGCATGCGCGTGGCGGCGAGGTCGCGCACCAGCGTCTCGATCTCGGCGGTCTTGAGCACGCCGGTGGTCCCGGCGGCGCGGCGGCAGGCGGACTCGGCCACCGCCTCCTCGCGCCACTTGCCGGCGCCGCGGCGGGCGCCGGCGGTCTGGATGTCGTGCGAGAGATCCGCCAGCAGGGCGCGGCAGTCCACCTCGCCCAGATCGGCCGGCAGCGCCTCGACGATGAAACAGTTGTCGCCGAAACTGTCCAGCTCGAAGCCCATTGTGCGCAGCAGTTCGAGGTGCTTGCGCAGGCGGTCGGCATCCTCGGGCGGCAACTGCACCGTCTCGGGCATCAGCAGGCGCTGCGCCACGACGGGTTGTCCGCCCCATACCGGCGCCATGAGGCGCTCGAAGAGCACACGCTCGCGCGCCGCGCGCGGATCCACCACCACATAGCCGCCGTCGGTCTCGAGCAGCACGTAGCGCCCGGCCACCTGACCCAGTACGCGGCACCACGCCCAGGGGGCATTGGAAGAGCCATCCGGCGGCAGGGTGAACGGATCGGGGGCATCGCCAGCAGGCGCGCCGCCGGCCGCGGGCGCGGGCGCGCCGCCGGGCGCGGCGGGCGCCGCTGCCGGATCGGGGTAGCCGCCAGGCGTGCCGAAAGCGGGAAAGTCGCGCGCGGGATGCGGCTGCGGGGGCGGTGCCACGGGCACACCGGCTGGCGGCGCCTCGGACGGCGTTGCGGCGGCAAAGCCTGCCGCCGGTGACACGCGCGGAAAGCCCGTGGATGGCGGCGGGAGGGGTGCGGCGGCCGGGCGCGGCGTCGTGCCGAGCGCGGCCGAGACAGCCGCGATCACCGCGTCGCGCACGTCCGTGGGGGCGCGGAAGCGCACCTCGCGCTTGGTGGGGTGGACGTTGACGTCGACGGCCTCGGGCGCAACGTCTATGAAGAGGATGACGATCGGCTTGCGGTCGCCCTCGAGGGTCGGATAGGCCTCGCGCAGGGCGTAGGGGATCACGGCGGCGCTGGCGGCGCGGCGGTTGACGAAGACATACTGCTCGGAGCGGTCGGCGCGCGTGAGGGTCGGCAGACCGGCAAAGCCGGAGACGCCCACGCCGCGGCCGGTGTACTCCACCGGTCGCATGGAGGCCAGCAGGTCGCGGCCGAAGAGGTCGTTGATGCGCTCGGCAAGCGTCGCGCCGGCGGGCAGCAGGTGAAGGTCGCGGCCGTCGGCCTTGAGCTGCATGCCGACCTCGGGATGCGCCAGCGCCTGGAGCAGGAAGGCGGTGCGGATGTGGGCCTGCTCGGTCTGGAAGGCGCGCAGGAACTTGCGGCGCGCGGGCACGTTGAAGAAGAGGTCGCGCACCTCGATAGTGGTGCCGGCGGGAAAGCCGATATCGCGGACATCCTGCAGGCGGCCTCCGGCGATCGTGATCTCGGTGCCGACATCCTCGCCGCGGCGGCAGGTCTGCAGGGTGAAGCGCGAGACGGCGGCGATGGAGGGGAGCGCCTCGCCGCGGAAACCGTAGGTGTTGATGCGCTCGATGTCGTCGACATCGCGGATCTTGCTGGTGGCCTGCGGCTCGATCGACATCAGGGCGTCGTCGCGCCCCATGCCGTGGCCGTCGTCGGCCACGGAGATCAGCCTGCGTCCCCCGGCGGTGACGGTCACCTCGATACGCGTGGCGCCGGCATCCAGGGCGTTCTCCATCAGCTCCTTGACGATGGAGGCGGGGCGCTCGACCACCTCGCCCGCGGCTATCTTGTTCGCGACATGGACGGGGAGCAGACGGATATGACCGGTATCGGCCATGCGCGATCAATCCGGTATGAAGAGCACCTGCCCCACGCGGATCACATCGCTCTTGAGGTCGTTGGCCTCTTTGATTCTGGCAACCGGCACCTTGTATTCGACGGCGATCTGCGAGAGGGTCTGACCCGGCTGCACCTTGTGCTCCCAGCCACTCTGGCGGCTGGAACTGCCACGGCTGCTGCCGCCCCGCGGTGCGGCGGCGGCGGACTGCGCGGCCAGCAGTTTGGCCATCTCGCGGCTCAGCTCATCGACCACCTCACGCTTGAGGCTCTCGCGCTCGGCGCGCAACTGGTCGATATCGCGCCGCAGCGCGGCGGTCTCGGCGGCGGTGTTGCCCGCCTCGCGCTGCGCCGCCTCGAGACGGTCGATGCGCGTGTAGAGCTGCTGCAGATGGAGATCGGACGACTCGACCTTGGCCTTGAGCATGTCGACTTCGCGGAGCTGCTGCTGCCGCGCCATCTCGACACGCACAGCCTCCCGACGGCTCTCGTCGGCATAGCGCGAGTTCTGGTAGAAGGTTTCGCAGCCGGCGAGGAAGAGGACGGCGACTAGCGGAAGAAGGCGGCTGAGGATTTTCATGGCGTGTCTAAAGCGGAACTGGTGCTCGGGGGGGGACTCGAACCCCCATGGGTTTCCCCACATGCCCCTCAAACATGCGTGTCTGCCATTCCACCACCCGAGCGGAAGAACATTGGGCAACTTACCGGATTATGAGCCGGGAAGCAAGCGCAAAGAGTTGGTTTATCTCTGTTTATCTCTGTTGGCGGACACGGAGGTCCGCCCCCACGAGAATGAGCCGGCGGAGCCGGACGGGGAGAGGGGCGCTTTTTCGTCCTCGTCCTCGATCCCCGGTACTACCGGAACTGCCGTGCCTGCCGGTACTGCCGGTAGCTGGCGCCACGTATACCCGCCACCCCATCGTATTACAGGCGGCTGGCAGATGCGGCGTCCCCGCCGCGTGGCAGTCCTGTGCCCGCCATTTACTGCGGGTTCCCCGCGTCCCCACGCCCCATCCCCCCACGCGGCGCGTGCGCCGCGTATGCAAGGCACGTGGCACGGGCATCCTGCCCGTGGGTCGTCCATGGGCGGGACGCCCATGCCACGGGGCGCCATGCCCCATTACAGGCATTGGCCGCCACTACGCCGCGTCAGCGCACCGCCCGGCTTTGCCGGGCGACCACCGGCAGTACCGGCAGTCCCGGTAGTACCGGTCGTACCGAGCCTCCATGCGCGCACCGCGTCGGCGAGCGTAGCGAAGTCAGCGTGCGCGCATGGGTACCGCAAGAGCCTCTTGCTGTTATAAGAGATCTTTGCGTTCCTTGTGCCTTGGCAGCGGCCTCATCTGCGCGGGCCAGGTCCCGCGGTAGAAAGCGCGGCCAGGTCCGCGCACAAAACCGCTTGCGCACGTAGTGCGCCGCGCGGGGTGGCCGTACCGGCCGTCTTGTATCAGCACTGGGCACCTGCCCACCATACGCGGCGTCCCCGCCGCCTGCCAGTCCTGTGCCCGCCGTTTACGGCGGGGCTCAGCGTCCCCGCGTCTCCCTCACGGGCGGCATGCGTGCCGCCCCTACTGCCTACTGCCACCACACCGCCTAGTCGATCTCCTGCAGGCGCAGGCTTACCTCGCGTATCTCTTCATCACGGAGGCAGGAGAGCGTGGCGGTGTCGCCGGGCTGGAGGCGGTCCAGTTCGGCGCTTAGATCCTCGACACTGGAGACCTTGTTGCTGTTGATAGCGACTATGATGTCGCCCAGCCGCAGGTGTCCCTCGCGTGTCTGCTCCACGCCCTTCAGGCCCGCGCCGGCGGCGGCACCGCCACTGATGACCGTCATGATGGCGGCTCCCTCGACATTCGCACGGCGGGTGACGTGGTCGGGCAGCAACTGCACGCCCAGCCCCGCGCGGCTCACCTTGCCGCGGTTGATGAGCTGCGGCACGACGCGCGAGACCGTGTCGGACGGCACGGCGAAGCCGATGCCGGCGTAGGCGCCGCTGGGACTCAGGATCGCCGTGTTGACGCCGATGAGCTGGCCGCGGGAGTTGAGCAGCGGTCCGCCGGAGTTGCCGGGATTGATGGCCGCGTCGGTCTGGATCACGTCCTGGATGCGCCGGTTGGTCATCGCCGTGATCGCCCGCCCCAGCGCGCTGACAACGCCGACCGTCAGCGTCGTGTCGAGCCCGAAGGGATTGCCGATCGCCAGGACGGTCTGGCCGACCCTCAGATTGCGCGAGGCGCCGACATGCACGGGGGTCAGCATATCCGCAGGCGCGTCGATCTTCAGCACCGCGAGGTCGTAGTCGGGCGCCGCACCGACGATTCTGGCCGGAAAGCTCGTGCCATCGGCGAATGTGACCGTGATGGCCGTCGCCTGGTGGATGACGTGATAGTTGCTGATGATGTGCCCCTTGCGGTCCCAGACAAAGCCCGAGCCGGTTCCCTGCGGCACCTCGAAGACCTGGAGCCCGAAGAAGCCGCCGCGCACCATTGCGCGGTTGACCACCGAGACCACCGAGGGCGAGACGGCATGGTAGATGGCGATGGTATTGCGCTCGCTGTCCCGCAGCACTCCGTCGACGCCGTTGGTGGCACCCTCGATATCCAGCACCGGAGCCGTGCCGGGCGCGGGTGCCGCCGGGATCCGCGACCGCAAGTATGGCGCCACTTCGGTACGTGGCGCGCGGGTTCGCAGGCGCGGGCGCACCATGGGAGCCACGTTCAGCCAGGCGAGCACCAGAAAGACGATTAGCAGCACCAGGGTCAGCCAGGGGAATTTCGCTGTAGGATCTGTCTTCATTTATTGTATCTCCATCGCTCACTCGAACGTTATCTGCACCAGGGTCTCAAGCGTCTCGCCGGGCGCGAGATGGCGCACCATGCCGCGTTCTGCCAAGCTGGCCTGCCCCTCGGGAAAGACATTGGCGGGTTCGAGGCCGGTCACGTACTCCCCCTGCCCCAGCATGCGCCACTGGATAAGCCAGGGCAGCTCGGCCACGCGGTAGCTCACGGAGACCGCGCGCGCGCCGTTGCGCAGCCGCATCGTGGCAAGCCCGTCGGCGTCCGCGGGAATCTCATGGTAGAAGCACTGCTCGGTAAAGCCCGGTGTCGGCGGATCGAAGCGCATCCAGTGCTCCAGACCCTCGGCGGCGCGCTCGTTGCGCGGCAGGACGCGGTGCGGCGGCGCCTCGAGCCGGGCCCCCTCGTCAACCAGCGGCCAGCCCAGATTGATGTGGTAGAGCAGCAGGCAGGGCGCCGGTGCGAAGCCGGTGTTCCCGACCGTGTCGCGTACCGTGATGCGGTTGTCACCCAGAGCCGTGGTAATCCGGCGGCGTAGCTGGAACTTGGTGCCGAAGACGCGTGTCTCGGCCACCACCCCGCTGATCTCCAGCTCGTAGCGCCCCTCCGCCGTCCATGCGGCGGTGGAGTTGACCTGCGCGGCCGGCGTATGGCTCAGGCGGCCGTGCAGGCCCAGCGGCTCGCCGTCGACGACGCAGGGCGTGCCGACGTTGGCAAGCCCGCAACTGGTCAGCAGCCCGCCGGCCCAGCTCCGCAGCCATCCCGCACCCTCCGGCTCGTAGAAAGCCGGCGCCACCTCGCCGTTGACCGAGTACCAGGCCACCGGCACCCCGTGGATGCTGGCCCGGCCGATGTCGAGACCACGGTCGGGATACACCGTGAAGGCCAGGCCGCTGCCGTTGCTGACCTCCCAGACGCGCATGCCGCGTCCCTTGCCATCCTCGATAGCCAGCCGCCGGATCGAGGCGAGCTGTTCCATGCACCCTACGCGGGGCATGAGCGCGGCGCGGTCCAACCGCGCCGGAAGTCTGGGATTGTCCTGTTCCATGATGGAGTCAGTTTAGCAGAATCCATGCCCTTGCCACCAAGAAGAATCTCGTGTGATTGACCCTCTCCCGCCTTGTCATATACAATAAGCGCACAAGGAATTGATGCCGTGAATACAAAAGAAACTCTACCGCTGAACCAGAAACAGGCCCGCACCTCGCCGGATTGGCTGCTGGAGGGCGTCTTCTACCAGATCAATCTGCGCGCCTTCACGCCGGAGGGGACGCTCAAGGCGGCGCTGGCGCACCTGCCGCGACTCGCGGAACTGGGCGTCACCATTCTCTACCTGTGCCCCGTGTCGGTCTCCGACGACCACCCCGACCGCAACTTCTGGAGCCCTCGGCAGATCAAGTCCGGCATGGACAACCCGCGCAATCCGTACCGCATCAAGGACTACTACAACATCGACCCCGAGTACGGTACGGCGGAAGATTACCGCCGCTTCGTGGACGAGGCGCACGCGCTTGGCATGCGGGTCATGCAGGATGTGGTCTACCTGCACTGCGGCCCCGGTGCCGTGTTCATCGAAAAGCATCCCGACTTCGTGCAGCGCGAGGCGGACGGCTCCATCCGCAACGCCGCATGGAAGTTCCCCGCGCTCAACTTCGACAACCCCGGACTGCGCGAATATCTCTGGGCCAACATGGAGTGGTTCGTGAGGGAGTTCGACGTGGACGGCTTCAGGACCGACGTCTCGGACGCCATCCCGCTCGAGTTCTGGGAAGAGGCGCGCCTGCGCCTAGAGGTGCTCAAACCCGATGTGGCCATGTTGTCGGAAGGCACCCGCAAGGAAGACCAGCTTCGCGCATTCGATATAAACTACCTAGGCTTCGGAAACGCCCACCAGATCTGGAGTTCCGCCTCCGCGCTCAGGAAGCTGTGGGAGGAGCGGCGGGCGGAGCGTCCGGTCGGCGGCTCCAAGTTCATCTGGTTCTTCGACAACCACGACATCGCCAACGACGACTACGAGAACCGCGTGGACAAGCGCTGGTCGGACGCGCATGTGCGCGCCGCGCTCGTCCTGGCGTTCACACTCGACGGCGCGCCATTCCTCTACAACGGCCAGGAAGTGGCCGACACCGCGCGCCACAGCATCTTCGGCAGGCTCCCCGTGGACTGGGCCGCAGGCGGGACTCCCCGCGGCAAGGCACGCACGGAGCTGTGCCGCCGTCTCTGCCGCATGCGCCGGGACACGAAGGCGCTGACTCACGGTACACTGGAGTGGGTGGACAACGATATGCCGGAAGAACTGGCCACCTTTATCCGCACACTTGGCGATACGCGCATACTCGTGGCCATCAACCTGTCCGAACACCGCGTGGAGTCCAGGCTGAACATTGAAGGCGTTCCCGGAACGCCACTTGTGGAATCCGGGTGTGCCGAGATTGGCCAGCGCATCGCGCTGGAGGGCTATGGCTACTGGGTCGGGGAAATGCAATAGGCCGCAGCGGGATTTGATTTTAGATCCTTGGCGTTTCTTATGCCTTGGCAGTGGCCTCATCTGCGCGGGCCAGGTCCGCGCACAAAACCGCTTGCGCACGTAGTGCGCCGCGCGGGGTGGCCGGACCGACCGTTTTGCAATAGCACCGGCCCTTTGCCCGGCACACGCGGCGTCCCCGCCGCCTGCCAGTCCTGTGCCCGCCGTTCACGGCGGAGGCTCTTGCAAAACCCCTTGCACGCGCACGTGGCACGGGCATCTTGCCCGTGTTTCATGGGCGGGACGCCCATGCCACGAGGGGTTTTGCAAGAACCTCGGCGGGTTTCCGCATCCCCGCGTCCCCGCGCGCTCCGTACGGGCGGCATGCGTGCCGCCCCTACATGCCTACTGCCACTGCCGCCGCCCTGCAGGGCGGCGGCCCCTGTCCCCTGTCTCCTGCCTCTACTGCCACCGGGCGGCGAAAGGGCAGCGCAGCGCTTTTACCCTCTAAATTGCGAGCCACTGTGTGGTCGCAATAACTGCCTACTGCCACTGCCTACTGCTACTGCCGCCGCCCCGGTGGCCTGCGGCTGCCGCCACCGGCGGCCAAAGCGGCTACCGCCGCGTATAGTTCTGGTCAATCCACTGCCGGTATGCGCCGCTGCGCACGCGGTCGACCCATTCGCGGTTGTCGAGATACCAGCGGATGGTCTTGTCGAAGCCGGTCTCGAAGGTCTCGGCCGGATGCCAGCCTAGCTCCTGCTCGATGCGTGTGCAGTCGATGGCGTAGCGCCAGTCGTGGCCGGGACGATCCTTGACGTAGGTGATCAGCGAGCGGCGCGGCTGGCCGTTCTCCAGCGGCGGCGCGAGGCGGTCGACATCGTCGCAGATGCGGTTGACAATGTCTATGTTGGGCTTCTCGCAGCGTCCGCCGACACAGTAGACGCGCCCTGATTCACCGCGGTTCATCACGGTCCAGATCGCGGCGCAGTGATCCGTGACGTAGAGCCAGTCGCGCACGTTGAGGCCGTCGCCGTAGACCGGCAGCGGTTTGCCCTCGAGGGCGTTGAGGGTCATCAGCGGCACGAGCTTCTCGGGGAACTGGTAGGGGCCGTAGTTGTTGGAGCAGTTGGTGATGGTCACGGGCAGACCGTAGGTCTCGTGGTAGGCGCGCACCAGGTGGTCGGAGGCCGCCTTGGAGGCCGAGTAGGGGCTGTTGGGGCTGTAGGGCGTGGTCTCGGTGAAGGCGCCCGTGGGGCCGAGGCTGCCGAAGACCTCATCAGTACTCACATGATGGAAGCGGACGATGCGGTCCTTGCGCTCGCGCGCGAGCTGCAGCAGGTTGTAGGTGCCGAAGATGTTGGTGCGGATGAAGTCGTCGGGACGGACAATCGAGCGGTCGACGTGCGACTCCGCCGCCAGGTGGCAGATGGCATCGATCTCGTACTTGTCCATCACTTCGGCCATCTTCTCGCGGTCGCAGATGTCGGCCTGCACGAAGACGTAGCGCCCGCCCTCGCGCTCGGCAATGTCCGCGAGGCTCTCGGGGTTGCCGGCGTAGGTCAGTATATCGACGTTGACCACGCGGCCCTTGAAGCCGGCCTCCTCGAAGAGGTAGCGCACGAAGTTGGCGCCGATGAAGCCGCAGCCACCGGTAACGAGAAGGTTCTTGAATTTGGTCATGATTGTACTCTCCTAAGCCAGCTTTCACGATTGAGCGCGACAAAAGCGTCGAGATCCTCTTCCCAGGGGATCATGACGTCGAGACCGGCGCGCTTCAGATTACGGTTATCGAGAACGGAGTTGGCAGGGCGGCGGGCGGGTGTGGGGTATTCGGCGGTCGTGATCGGCACGACCTCGACGGAGCAGCCCATCGCCTCCAGAAAACGCCTGGCCAGCACAAACCAGGTGCAGGAGCCCTGCGAGGTGGCATGGTAGAGCCCGGGCGCATCCACCTCCAGCAGATGCGCGATCTGCAGCGCGAGCCGCCACGACCAGGTGGGGGTGCCGTGCTGGTCGTTGACAACGCGGATCGGCTGCGGCGGCTGGCGCCGCGCCAGCCGGAGCATGGTCAGCAGGAAGTTGGGCCCCGTGGCGCCGTAGAGCCACGCCGTGCGCAGCACGGTACCGCGCGCGTAGGCCAGCACCGGGCGCTCGCCGGCCAGCTTGGTCGCACCATAGACTCCCAGCGGGGAGGGCGTATCGTCCTCGGTATAGACCTCGCCCAGCGGGCGCAGGCCGTCGAAGACGTAGTCGGTGGAGATGTGGAACAGGCGCGCCTGGATGGCCTCGCAGGCCTGCGCCAGGTATTGTGGCCCGAGCGCGTTGACCCGGTGGCAGAGCTCCGGATGCTTCTCGGCATCATCTACCCGCGTGTAGGCGGCGCAGTTGACGACGGCTTCGGGGGCGAACTGCTCCATTGCGGTACGGATGGAGTCGGGATTGGCGATGTCGATCTCCGGCAAGTCGAGGCACATGAGCTCGTGCCTGGCGCCAAAGGCGGTCTGGCAGTCGCGTCCCAGTTGTCCGTTGCAGCCGACGATAAGAATCTTCATTTGGCGGGTATCTCCTGCTGGCAGGTCTGGAGCATCCCGCGGGCGTGCTCCAGCGAAAGGGGTGTAAGGTCGGCACCGCCCAGCATGCGGGCCAGCTCGGCCGCGCGCTCCCCGGGGTCGGCGATGTGCGTGATGGCGGCGCAGGTGCGTCCGCCCTGGAGGTGCTTGGTAACGGCGAAGTGCGCGTGCCCGTAGGCCGCCACCTGCGGCAGGTGCGTGATGCAGATCACCTGCCGCCGCGTGGCGAGCGCGCGCAGCTTGCGGCCCACGGCGCGTCCGACCTCGCCGCCGATATTGGCGTCGATCTCGTCGAAGACCAGCACGGGGATGCGGTCGTGCTCGGCCAGCACCGACTTGACGGCCAGCATGACGCGCGAGATTTCGCCGCTGGAGGCGATCTCGCGCAGGACGCTGGAGGCCTCGCCGGGGTTCGGCGCAAAGCGGAAGGTGACGGTGTCGCACCCGTGCGATGCCGGCTCGCGGGCGGTGAGTTCCACGCCAAAGCCGGCCTTGGCAAAGCCGAGGTCGCGCAATTCGCGCGTGACGGCCTTGGCAAGCCTGCCTGCCGCAAGCTGGCGCTCGCGGGTCAGCGCTCCGCCGCGGCGCTGCACTTCTTCGCGGGCCTTGGCGATCTCGCCGTCAAGTTCCGCCAGCCGCTCGCCGCGCGACTCCAGCGCCTGCAGGCGCTGCTTGTGCCGCTCGAGCGTCTGCAGCACGTCCGCGACGGTGGGGCCGTACTTGCGCTTGAGCTTCTGGACTACGCCCATGCGCGCCTCGAGCTGCTCGAGCAGTCCGGGGTCGGCCTCGATCCGCTGCAGCCGGTCGTTGAGCGAACGGCCAAGCTCCTGCACCTGCAACGCCGCCGAGCGCGCCTCCTCGAGCCAGGATCCCGCCTCGGGCATCAGCCGCGCCAGCTCGGCGAGATGGTGCTGCGCGGCGGTGAGGGCGTTGAAGGCCGAGAGGGCGGCACCATCAAGGGACTCGCTGACCGCCTGGCCGAGAGTCAGAATGGTCTCGGCATTGGCGGCCTCGGCATGGCGCTCCACGAGCGACTCGGCATCCTCCTCGGTCAGCGCCGCCTGGGCGATCTCGGTCACCATGTAGCGCAGGCGGTCGATCTCCGCCTCGGTGTCGGCGCTGTCGCCGGCCAGCGTCTCACGCTCCTGCAGCAGACCGCGCCAGGCCTGGTAGGCCGCGTGGTAGGCGGTGCGTGCAGTGTCGCAGTGGCCAAAGGCGTCGAGGAGTTCGCGCTGGAAGTCGGGGGAGAGGAGCGATTGATGGTCGTAGGGACCGTGCATATCGACCAGCGGCTCGCTCACGGAGCGCAGCGTCTGCAGCGTGGTGGCGCTGTCATTGATCCAGTTGCGTCCGGCGCCGGTGGTGGAGAGGGTACGGCGGACGATGAGCTGGCCATCCTCGCAGGGCGGCAATCCGGCCGCCTCCAGCGCGGCATCCACGGCGCGGGAGTCGGCCAGCTCGAAGCACGCCTCGACGGTGGCCTCGGCAGAGCCGCTGCGGATGGCGCTCTTGTCGGCACGCTCGCCCAGCAGCAGGGAGAGGGCGCCGATAAGCACGGACTTGCCCGAGCCGGTCTCGCCCGTGACAACATTCAGTCCCGGCGTGAAGCCGACGCGCGCCGTCTCGACGATCGCCAAATTCTTGACGGTGAGCTGGCACAACATAACGGCGACAATTTACCAGAAATTCCGGCGCCCGGAAAGCCCATCGCGCAGCCTTGTCTTGACGGAGGGGGACAGGTTGGCTATAGTCTCACCCGTTTAGCGCAATTTGGGCCAACGTAGCTCAGTAGGTAGAGCAGCTCACTCGTAATGAGCAGGTCGTCCGTTCGATTCGGATCGTTGGCTCCACTTCTTCATCCGGCACGCCGGACGCACCTCCCTCGTTCCCCGAACCATATCCCGCCCCTTCAGGGCTTGCATCAACTTTGTCGGTAACTTTGTCGAAAGCTAAAGAGGCTCTTGCAAAACCATCGTGGCATGGGCGTCCCGCCCATGGACGGACCACGGGCAGGATGCCCGTGCCTGCAAGGGTTTTGCAAGAGCCTCTAAAGATTAAGCGGGTGGAGTAAGTGTGCCGATTAAGAGTGAGATTAAGTGTGGGTTTAAGTGTGCGCTCCGCACTTGCACTTTGTCTCCACACCTTGTCGAAAGCAACAGGGAAAGCTCACGCGAAGCCGCGAAGATGTTCTAAAGTTCGGGAGTTTTAAAGTTTGGGGCTGGTGCCTGTAATGAACCTCCCGCGCCACTGTTCCTCCGCGAGAAAAGAACGGTCGCTTTCGACAAAGTCGCCAAAGTCACCGGCAACGCCCGCGACAAAGTGGCGTCTCTTACTTATGCCAACCGCCGCCCCCGGCGCCCCCCCGCCATGCGCGGAAGTTGGCGCAGCGCACACCATTACGCTCCGGGAAGTTTTCGCCATCATAGATCAGCAGCGGATCGGCAGCTTCGGGCTCGGCCGTGCAGAAACGCCTTAAGGCAGCGGTAAACTCACTGTTGAAGGTCGCGGCCGACTTGATCTCGACCGGCCTTAGTGTGCGTCCCTCGCGCATGATCAGATCCACCTCGAAACCCTTCTCCGTCCGCAGGTAGAAGAGGTTCGGCTCCTTGCCGATGTTCAAGCGGGACTTCAGGATGTCGGCCACAACCAGATTCTCGAACAGATTGCCGCGAAGCGGATCACGCGATACCTGTTGCGGCGTCTCCAGCCCGAGCAGGTAGCTGGCCAGTCCCACCTCGGTAAAGTAGATCTTGGGCGACTTCACCGTGCGCTTGCTGATGTTGGAAAAGAACGGCTGGAGCCGGAATACCAGAAATGAGGCCTCGAGAATCGAGAGCCACCCCGCCAGGGTGGTGGAGGAGACGCCTGTCTCGCCGGTGAGTCGCGACAGGTTCACGACTTGTCCCACTCGACCGGCCAGCAGCGTCATGAAGCGTTCAAAGGGGGCCAGATTGCGAATCTGGGCCAACTGCCGCAAGTCGCGCTCGACATACGTCTTGTAGTAGTTTCGGTAGTACCGGGTCGGCTCCATCCCCTGGTCATGCACCTCGGGCATGAAACCGCGCAGCAGCAGGGCATCCGTCGCGATCTGCGGCTCATGCCCCAGCACCTCGCTCACCGAGAGCGGCATGAGATTTAGTATGGCGGTTCGTCCGGCCAGCGATTGCGATACGGCCTGATGCAACTCCGGCTGATGACTGCCTGTCAGCAGGAAGCGTCCCTTGCGCTTGCGATCCTCATCTACCCGTACCTGCACCCACGAGGTTATCTCCGGTACGCGTTGTATCTCATCGATTATCACCGGTTCAGGATACCTGGCGAAGAAGGCCACGGGATCCGACACTGCCAGTTCCCTGACTTGCGGATCCTCGAGCGAGGCATAGGAGAAGGAGGGAAAGCACCATCTTGCCAGCGTGGTCTTGCCAGCCTGCCGCGGCCCGGTCAATGTAACCACCGGATAGGCGCGCATGGTCTCGGTTAGTTCCTGTGTCAGCTCTCGTTTGATCATGGTAAACTTCACCTGATTACCGCCAACATAGCCATTTGCGGCGTAATTTTCAAGTTTAATCTTAAAACCACGCCCGTCTTCACCGATAGAGGCAGGCAGGGGCGGGATGCAGCGGATGCCACGCGGTGGCGGATGCCGCGTCTGCCCTACAGGGCTAGTTGTAATTTCTGGGCTATTCCCCAGCGCGTTGCCTTGTCTCCACACCTTGTCTCCCACACCTTGTCTCCACACATTGTCTCCACACATTGTCGCAAACTGTCTCTGTCACCGGACACGGAGGTCCGGTGCTACGAGAATGACCCGGCAGAGCCGGACGGGGAGCGGAGTGCCCTCTCGTCCTCGAGCCCCGGCACTGCCGGTACTGCCGTGCCTGCCGGTACTACCGGTGGCTGCCGCCACATACCCGCTACCATGCCGTATTACTGGCAGTAGCGGCAGTTCCGGCAGCACCGGGCCTCCATGCGCGCTCCGCGTCGGCGAGCGTAGCGAAGTCAGCGTGTGCGCGCATGGGCGGGTGCCGCAAGAGCCTCTCACGGTTATAGAGGAGATCCTTTGCGTTCCTTATGCCTTCCCTGCTTCCTCTTCTGCGCGGGCCTGGTCCCGCGGTAGAAAGCGCGGCCGGGTCCGCGCAAAAACCGCTTGCACACGTAGTGCGCCACGCGGGGTGGCCGTACCGGCCGTTTTGCTCCAGCACTGGGCGCCTGCCCACCATAAGCGGTGTCGCCGCCGCCTGCCAGTCCTGTGCCCGCCGTTCACGGCGGGTTCCCGCGCGCTCCCCACGGGCGGCATGCGTGCCGCCCCTACATGCCTACTGCCACTGCCTACTGCCACTGCCGCCGCCCCGCAGGCGGCAGCCTACAGCCAGGGCCGCACATCCGTGGCCAGCATACCGGCGGCGCGGGCGGCCTCGAGGCCGAGGTCGCCATCCTCGAACACCTGGCAATACTCGGGCGCTATGCCCAGCCTGCTTGCCGCCGCCAGAAAGGAGTCGGGCGCCGGCTTGCCGGGAAGGTTATCGTCGCACGTGATCACCACGGAGAAGTGCCGCGCCAGGCCGATGGCCTCGAGCGAGGCCACCACATTGGCGCGGTAGCCGCCGGAGACCACCCCCATCGGCAGACGCCCGAACTGCGCCCGCGCCACATCGGCCACCACCTTGATCTCGCGCGCCTGCGGCAGCAGCTCCCTGAAGCGCACCTGCTTGCGCACGAGGAAATCGCCGATGTCGATCGCGTGGCCCGTATGGCGCGAGATGGCGGCGACAACATCGCGCATCGAGGCCCCGCAGTTGCCTGCCAGCCACTCGGGATCCAGCTCGATGCCTAAATCGCGCAAGATCTCGAGCTCCGCCTGCCAATGCAGCGGCATGGTGTCGATCAGGGTACCGTCACAGTCGAACAAAAGCGCCCGGATATGGGGCGGAATCTCAATACGTACTGACATGCCTGCAATGTCACAAAGCTATCCGCATCTGTCAAGCTCTACGCTTACCGCTTGTCTTTTAGGCACGCTACAGTAAACTACCATTGTTTCCCGAAATAGTGGGTACTACCAATGGCATTGCGAACACCTCTATATGGTCGGCATGTGGCCCTCGGGGCACGCATGGTTGAATTCGGCGGCTGGGACATGCCGCTGCAGTACGCAGGCGTGCTTGCAGAGCATGCACGCGTGCGTACTGCGGCGGGTCTCTTCGACACCAGCCACATGGACGCCTTCTGGATCGAGGGCCGCGGCAGCCTCGACGCGCTCTCGCGCGTCCTCACCCAGGATCTGCGCACCCTCGCCGTCGGCGCCTGCCGCTACGGCTTCCTGCTCAACGAGGAGGCCGGCGTCAGAGACGACCTCATCATCTACCGCATGGGCAAGCACGCCTGGATGCCGGTCGTCAACGCCGGCACCGCCCATGCCGACTTCGCCTGGATGGAGCAGCAGCTCGCCGGTAGCGATTGCAAAATCAGCGACCTGCGCAACAGCCAGTGCAAGATCGACCTCCAGGGGCCGGAGACCATGACGCTCCTCGCCGACGCCCTCGGCATCGACGCCACCGGCCTGCGCCGCTTCCGCTGGATGCGCGCCAGCTTCGACGGCCACGACTGCATCATCAGCCGCACCGGCTATACCGGCGAGGACGGCATCGAGCTCTATGCCGAACCCAGGGCCGTCGAGGCCGCCTGGCTGGCCCTGACCGCCGCCGGCGTGCAGCCTTGCGGCCTCGGCGCGCGCGACACGCTGCGCCTCGAGGCGGGCTTCCCGCTCTACGGACACGAGCTCGACACCTCCACCTCGCCGGCCGAGGCCAACCTGATGCGCTACTGCCAGAAGGATGAGCCCTTCATCGGACGCAAGGCACTGCTGCGGCGCGCCGCCAAGCCCGCCGAACTGCTGGTGCCCTTCCGGCTCGAGGGGCGCCAGACCGCACGCCACGGCCAGACCGTCAAGCGCGCCGATGGCACACCCATCGGACGCGTCACCAGCGGCTCCTACGGCCCGACCGTCGGGCAGGCCATCGGCTTCGCCTATGTCACCCCGGACGCCGCCGCGCCGGGCACGCAATGGTTCATAGACAACGGGCGCGCGCTGCTGCCGGCCACGGTTGCCACGCTGCCCTTTTTGAAAAAGGAAGGACGATAATAATGACGCGCTACACTGCTGATCACGAATGGATCCGCCTCGAGGGCGGCATCGCCACCGTCGGCATCTCGAACCATGCCCAGGAGGAACTGGGCGACATCACCTACATCGAGCTGCCCACCGTCGGCCAGACCCTCAAGCATGGCGACACCCTCGGCGTGGTCGAGTCGGTCAAGGCCGCCAGCGACATCTTCGCGCCGGCCGGCGGCACCGTCGCCACCGTCAACACCGCCCTCGAGGATGCCCCCGAGACCATCAACGCCGCCGCCGAGTCGGACGGCTGGATCTGCACCCTCACGGGTGTCGATCCCACCGAGCTCGCGGATCTGATGACCCCCTCGCAATACGCCGAATTCTGCAAGGACTAGGCGGGAGCTTAGCATGTCCTTTGTGCCGCACACGCCCCGCGAGCGCGGGGAGATGCTCGCCGCCATCGGCGTCGCCTCGCTCGATGACCTCTTCGCCGACATCCCGCCGGCGCTGCGTCTCGAGCGCCTGGAGATGCCCGACGGCCTCTCCGAGCAGGAGGTCTACGACCACCTGCACCGCCTCTCGCACCGCAACACCCACGACCTCGCGTGCTTCCTCGGCGGCGGCTTCTACGACCACACCATCCCCGCCGCCGTCGACAGCCTCGTCTCGCGCGGCGAGTTCTTCACCGCCTATACCCCCTACCAGCCCGAGGTGGCCCAGGGCACGCTGCAGGCCATCTTCGAGTTCCAGTCCATGATCTGCCGCCTGACGGGCCTCGACGCCGCCAACGCCTCGCTCTACGACGGCGGCACGGCGCTGGCCGAGGCGGTCATGACCGCCGCCAGCGCCACCCGGCGCGACACGGTCGTCATCACCGGCGGCGTAAATCCCGTCTACCGCCGGATCGTGCGCACCTACACGCGCAACGCCGGCCTGCGGCTCGTCGAGCTGCCCGCCGCCATCGGCGAGGCCACCGACCGCCAGGCGCTGGCCGCCGCGCTCAACGACGGCGTCGCGGCCGTGGTGGTCCAGAATCCCGACTTCTTCGGCTCCATCGACGATCTCGGCGACATCGCCGCGCAGGCCCACGCCGCCGGCGCCCTGCTGATCGCCTCCGTCTATCCCGTTGCGCTCGGGCTGCTCAAGCGGCCCGGCGACATGGGCGTCGACATCGCCACCGGCGAGGGCCAGAGCCTCGGCCTGCCGCTGGGCTTCGGCGGCCCCTGCCTCGGGCTCTTCGCCGTGCGCCAGGCGCTCGTGCGCAAGATGCCCGGCCGCATCGTCGGCGAGACGGTCGACCGCCGCGGCAACCGCTGCTACGTCCTCACGCTCCAGGCGCGCGAGCAGCACATCCGCCGCGAGAAGGCCACCTCCAACATCTGCTCCAACACCGCCCTCTGCGCCCTGCGCGCCACCATCCACCTCGCGCTGCTCGGCAAGGCCGGCCTGCGCGAGCAGGCCGAAATCTGCGTGCGCAAGGCCGGCTACGCCCGCCGCCGCCTGGCCCAGATCCCCGGCATCCGCCTGCGCAACCGGCAGCCGGTCTTCAACGAGTTCGTCATCGAGCTGCCTCTCGACGCCGAAGAGGCCGTCGCTGGGCTGCTCGAACGCGGCATCGCGGCCGGCTTCCCGCTCGGCCGCTACTATCCCGGCGAGGAGCGCGCCCTGCTGGTCGCGCTCACCGAGAAGCGCACCCGGGCCGAGATCGACGCCCTGGCCCGGGCACTGGAGGAACTGCTGTGATCCCCCTGATCTTCGAACGTTCCGTCAGCGGCCGCCGTGCCCTGACCTTCCCGCGCCTCACCGAGGCCGAGCGCGAGGGGCCGCTGCCGCTGCCCGCGGAATACTGCGCCGACGAGGCGCCTGATTTGCCCGAGGTGAGCGAGCTCGACGTGATCCGTCACTACACGCGCCTCTCGCAGCAGAACTACAGCGTCGATACCCACTTCTACCCGCTCGGCTCCTGTACCATGAAGTACAACCCGCGCCTCTGCGAGAAGGTCGCCGCGCTCGACGGCTTCGCGGGCCTCCACCCGCTGCTGCCGCAGCTCCGCGGCGGCGCCGCCCTCACCCAGGGCGCCCTCGAGGTGCTGTGGCACAGCGGCGAGCTCCTCAACGAGCTCACCGGCATGGCGGGCTTCACGCTGCAGCCCATGGCCGGCGCCCACGGCGAGCTGACCGGCATGCTGCTGATCGCCGCCTACCACCGCGCGCGCGGCGATACCCGCCGTACCGTGCTGATACCCGACTCCGCCCACGGTACCAATCCCGCCAGCGCCGCCATGGCCGGCTACTCCATCGTCGCCGTCGGCACCGATGCCGACGGCAACGTCGACCTCGACGACTTCAAGGCCAGGCTGACGCCCGACACCGCCGCCGTCATGCTGACCTGTCCCAGCACGCTGGGCCTCTTCGAGACCCACGTGCGCGAACTGGCCGACATCGCCCACGCCAACGGCACCCTGCTCTACTACGACGGCGCCAACCTCAACGCCATGATGGGACGCGCCCGCCCCGGCGACCTCGGCTTCGATGTGGTACACCTCAACGTCCACAAGACCCTCGGTACACCGCACGGCGGCGGCGGTCCCGGCGCCGGCCCCGTCGGCGTCAGGGAGGCCCTGCTGCCCTTCCTGCCCGCCCCCATCGTGACGCGGAGCGCCGACGGCACCTTCGCGCTCGACTACGACCGGCCGCAGTCCATCGGCTACATTGCGCCCTTCTACGGCAATTTCGGCGTCATGCTGCGCGCCTACGCCTACATGCTGCACCTTGGCGGCAACGGCCTGCGCGAGGCGGCCGACCACGCCGTGCTGAACGCCAACTACCTGCGCGTGCGGCTGCAGGAGGCCTTCGACATCCCCTACAACCGCATCTGCATGCACGAGGTGCTGCTCTCCGCCGGGCGCCAGCACAAGACCGGCGGCATCCGCGCCCTCGATTTCGCCAAGGGGCTGATAGATGCCGGCTTCCATCCGCCCACGATCTACTTCCCCCTGATCGTACACGAGGCGATGATGATCGAGCCCACCGAGACCGAGTCCAAGGCCACCCTCGACGCCTTCGCCGACGCCCTGCTGCGGCTCGCCAGGCTCGCCGAGACCGATCCCGGAGCCTTCGCCACCATGCCCGAAAGCACGCACATCTCCCGCGTGGACGAGACCCGCGCAGCGCGCAGCATGGTGCTGAAGGCCTAGGAACAGCCCAGGGCGCCGCCGGTGGCGGCGCGGGGCGGTATGATAGCCCGGTACTGCCGGTACTGCCGTGCCTGCCGGTACTACCGGTGGCTGACGCCCCCTTATATCCGCCACAGCCGCCACTACAGCGCGTCAGCGCACCGCCCGGCTCCGCCGGGCACACCACCGGCAGTCCCGGCAGTCCCGGTAGTACCGGCAGTACCGGGGGCCGGCAGGGGATTCTCGGCACAGTTCCCGGCGCATTCATGCGCCGCGCGCGCGCTACCCGCTGCGCCCTGCGTATTAATGCGCGGGCGCAGCGGAGGCTATGCTGCCGCCCCCTCTTCCGCCTCACCACCACGCGGCGGGGACGCCGCATTTACTTCCCCAGCCTCCCTCCCCCGCGCCTCCGTGCCTCTGTGAGAGACTCCCGCATCCGCCACTGCCTACTGCCACTGCCTATTGCCACTGCCTACTGCCACTGCCGCCACCCCGCTCCGGGGCAGCGGCACTCCTGTCTCCTGTCCCCTGTCCCCTGTCCCCTTTCCCCTGCAGCAGCCGCCGCCTGCGGCGGCTGCGCTTGCGGCGGCGCTTGCGGCGGCGCAAGCGCCCGTGCTATAATTGCCGCCATGAAAGGTTTTGCCTATACCGCCCGCGACGCCGCGGGCGACACCAAGAGCGGTTATCTCAATGCCGCAGACCGCGCGGCAGCCATCCGCGAGCTGCGCGAGCGGGGGCTGGTGCCGCTCACCATCGAGGAGCGCGACGCCCCCGTCGTCGCCGAGGGCAGGCTCCCCAGGATCCTCACCATCGCCGGCGTGGTCTTCGCGGTCGTCGTGGTGGCGCTATTCGTGCTCTTCGCCCGCCGCCCCGGCA
>JAAYLN010000144.1 GCA_012521875.1 Lentisphaerota bacterium
CCCACCAGCGCGGCGGTCAGCACGTCGCCCTCGCCGCCGTAGCCGACACCGCGGGCCATGCCCTTGGAGACCTCGAGAAACGGCATGGTGTCGGCCGGACGGTCTGCCGTCTTGAAGACCTCGAAGTTGATGCTCATGGCGCCATAGCCGCCCGACTCGATCAGGCGGCGCAGCCCCAGCCCGACGCGCACGGCGCGCCGGTGGTCTTCGGGAGAGATGTCGCAGGTGTAGCGTTCGCGATCCGCCGCCAGTTCGGCCGCGATTTCGTCATCGCCAACCTTCAGTATGGCGGCGTCGAGCGCCTCGAGGCCGACCTCGTCGACAGTGATGTCGAAGCTATCGCGCATCACATCGGCGGTGACGGCGAAATCGCCCATGCCGTGGAAGGCCGGGCCGACCCGCAGCGCCCGCGACCCGCGCATCTCGCGCGCGCCTCTGGCCGCACGCGCCAGTCCGGCGGCGCGGTCGAGCACGCCCGGATCGCTGTCGTGACCGGCCACAATCTCGAAGTGCCGCCCTACCCTGCGCAGCACCGAGGCGAGATCCATCACCCCGTGTACCCCGTGGTTGTACATGATGCGGCTAGGCGAGACGCCGGGAGCGAAGGCGGCATCCATGGTGCTATCCAGCAAGATCAGCGGCAGCGCGGTACGCTGCAGCGCCTCCAGCGCCTCAAGCGAGGGCGAGTAGGCCAGATGCAGGGTGACAATGGCGTCCACGCCCTTCTGCTCGAAGGTCGTCACGGCGGCGGCGAACTCCGGCGCGATACGGCAGACCGGTGCCGTCACCACCGACACGCCGCGTGCCTCGAACCCCTCCGCGATGCGGCGCTGGAAGTCCTCGAAAACATCGCGCCGCGCGGACTGCAGGTCGTCGTAGAGCTTGAGATAGAATGGCAAGAGACCGATGCGGGGCTGGTTGTGCTTCATGGTATTCTCCTAAGTTGCGGCTCTTGCACTCCCTTGCCCGCAGGCACGTGGCACGGGCATCCTGCCCGTGATCCGTCCATGGGCGGGACGCCCATGCCACGTGGGGAGGATGTGCATAAGCCTAAGTAGTGTAAAAAAGGGTGGCTTTTCCGGAGCTATCGTTCCTCGGTAGTTGCTCCCAGCGCGGTGAAGAGGCGGTGGGCGTTGTTGAAGAGGATGTCTTCCACTTCGGTACGCGTCAGGCCGGCGCGCTCGGCGGCCAGCCGGATGCCGCGCAACTGCTCGTAGTAGAAGGTGGTGAACTGGACCGCGCCCCGGGCGTCGAATATCGAGGTGCCCACCTCGTACTCCTCGCCCATCAGGTAGGCGTACTGGTTGTTGATCTCGACCGACTTGCCGCGCAGGCAGGCGATCGGCGTGTCCGTGGCGAAGAGGATACGGTCGCGCGGGAAGAGGCGGAAGGCATATTCGAGAACGCCCTCGTGGTTGACCATCGCCGTGTCTATGTAGGCGTTGGGACAGGCGGCGATGCCATCGAGGCCATCCCGGACGCCGGTGAGATAGTAGGCGCGGCCGATGTGGGCGAAGATGATCCTGGCCCGCGGGTAACGCCGGCAGATTGCGACCATGTCGCGCTGGTTGACCGGATCCATCAGGCGCCCCGGGCGGGGAATGTGCAGCATGACCGCCAGACCGCGCGCGTCGGCATAGGCCATCTGGGCCCGGGTCAGCATGTCGCCGATGGTGATCTCGCTAGCCGGCTTGTTCTCGACGTAGTTGAGATAGGGCTTGTAGCCCACCAGACGGTTCTCCTCGACCCGGCGTGCCACCTCGTCGGCGGGATCGGCCGGCGACACCAGCGCCATGCCGAAGAAGCGCCGGTTGTCCGACACGCTGCCGACATAGGCGGCGGAACGGCCGCGGTCGGTCTCGCGCCCCGGGTTGCCGAAGGCATTGAAATGCAGTTCCTGCTCCGGCAGCCATGCGGCAGCCCACTCGAGATACTGCTCGCGCGTGAAGGTGCAGCCGAACTTGCGGTAGCAGCTACGCGGCGCGTACTCGCTGCCGGGCACGCGGCTGCCCTCGTCCAGCAGGAGTACGTGGACATCGAAGAGACGCGGCGGCAGGAAGTCGCGCAGCTCGCGGTCGTAGACCTCGCGGTCGCGTTCGTTAGGGCTCGTGCCCTTGGCAGGTTCGTTTCTGGTGCTCATTTGAAATTCTCCGCGCCTCGGCGTGCCAGCAGAGCCGCGCCCGCGGCGCCGGCATGGGCTGTGCCGACAGTCAGCTCGAGGCCGGTGATTTCGGCGACGATGCCCGGCCAGACCGGGCTGTTGCCGGCGCCGCCCACCATCACGGCCTGCTTAAAGATGAACCCGCGCGCGCACAGGCGTTCGAGGTGTGCCAGGAGCGCCCGCGCCGCGGCCTCCATCACCGCACGCGCGACGAGCGCGGCCGGTGCCTCGACGGGGCTGAACGGCCTGGCGAGGTCGATTACCACTCCACCCGCCCCTGCCGGAGCCTCGGCGGCCAGCGTATCGAAGCGCTTCAATTGCTCGCGGCGGTCGGTGCCGGGCGGAGAGAGCGAGGCGACATAGGCATCGATCATGGGGCCGACCGTGGAGACGGAGAACATGCCGGCCCAGGGGCCGCCGGCATCGCTGAGGAACGGATCGCACAGCAGGGCGGCCTCGACGAGGGCGTCGCGGTCGTCCCACGGCAGCAGGCCGACCCATGAGGTACCGCACGAGAGCAGGAGCTGGCCGGGGCGGGTGATGTTGAAGGCACGCGCGGCCGAAGGGTGGTCGAAGGCGCCGGTCACGCCCAGAGTCGCCGTGGTCAGGCCGGTCGTGGCGGCCGCCTCCGGCGTCAGCGCCCACGCAGCCACACCGGAAGCGGTGAGGCGCGGGAGCTGCGTCTCGCGCAGGCCGAGCCGTTCCAGATAGGGGCGGTGCCAGCGGCGGGCGGCCTGCTCCTGCAGATGGAAGGTGGTCGCGGTGGAGTAG
>JAAYLN010000015.1 GCA_012521875.1 Lentisphaerota bacterium
AGGAGAAGCCCGCCACAGCGGATAGCTCCGGACATACGCCATGGCACTGGGCGCTCAACGAAAAAGTCCGCCGCATATCAGGCTTTGGCATCGCCATTCTGATGGGCAGCATGCTGCTGCTCTCATACATCGACCGGCGCCACACACGCCATCTGGCGGAAGCACCGCCAATGACGGTGCTGATCCCCTGCTACAACGACGGTGCCTCTATCGAGGCGACCCTCGCCAGCGTCTTTGCCAATGATCTCTCCGGCCGCAACGAGGTGATCGTTATCAACGATGCCAGCCGCGACGACAGCGGCGCGCAGCTCGAACGCCTGCAGCAGCGCTATCCCTTCCGGCTCATTGTCAACCCCGTCAACCGCGGCAAGGCGGTCAGCCTCAACGAGGCCGCCCGCGAGGCCAGGCACGAGATCATCCTCTGCATCGACGCCGATACCGAGCTAAACCGCAAGGCCGCCACCGACATGCTCGCGCGCTTTGCCCACGACGACCGCGTCGGTGCCGTGAGCTGCCCCTACCGCCCCTCCAACCGCGGCTTCCTCCCCGCCATGCAGGCCATCGAGTACAGCATGCTGCTGCTCACGCAGGGCGCCCACAATCTGACCTCGGCCATGGCGCTCTGGGGAGGCTGCCTGATGGTGCGCCGCGAGGCCTTCAAGGACGCCGGAGGCTTCTCGATCGACGCCATCACGGAGGATGTCGACCTAGCCTTCAAGCTCAACCGCACAGGCTGGCGCGTGGAGCAGAGCTTCGTCGCCGTCAGGAGTTCCGTGCCCTCCACCGTGCGCGCCTGGGTGCGCCAGAAGCTGCGCTGGACGGCGGGCGGCATGCAGTGCTACATCCGCCACGTGCCGGTCTGGTTCCGCAATCCCAGCCAGATCACCTTCATCCTCGCCTACAGCCTGCTGATCCTCAGCTCGATCCCGGCGGTGCTCGCCGACCTGCATCTCGGCGAGGACATGGTGGATATCTTCAACGCCCTCAACCGCAACAACACGGTTATGGCCAGCATTATCGCGATGCTCGGTTTCTACGGCCGCGACCTGCTGCGCCGCATGCTCGGGAGCGGCCTCTGCTGCCTCCTCTCGACCATCTACATCTTCCCGCTGATCAAGCGTCCGCGCCAAATCTGGAAGCTGCTGCTGGTCTTCCCCTTCGCGCTGCTCTACTTCCCCGCCTATATCATCGTCTCGCTCTTCGGCATCGCCAACGGCATCCGCAGCTTGCGCCGCTTGCTGCCCAGTGATGTGCGGGGTTGGTGAGCGAGCGGCCCCGGCGTCCGCCGCCCCTCCCGCTTTGTCGCGACAAAGTGTTGGCTATAGCTTACGCTGCCTCCTGTCCCCTGTCCCCTGTCTCCTGTCCCCCGTCTCCTGTCCCCTACAGCCGCAGGCCGGGTGTGGCATCCAGCAGGAAGGCTTCCTCGCCGCGCACGCCGCCGCCAGCGGCGGCCAGGCCGGCGATCATGGCGGCGTTGTCGCCGCAGTAGCGCGGCAACGGCAGCAGCAGCGGCACAGCATGGCTTGCCGCCACCCCGGCCAGCCGCTCACGCAAGGCGCCATTCAGCGAGACACCCCCGCCCACGGCCAGCGCCCGGTAGCTGGCACTGCCGAGCGCACGATCGCAGCGCGCCGCCAGCGCCCCGACAATCGCCTCCTGATAGGCGGCCGCCAGAACGTCGCGCCCGGCCTCGCAGGTCACGGGGTGGCGCGCGAGGTGTGTTGAAAGGGCCGTCTTGAGTCCGCTGAAGCTGAAGCACAGTTCCGCCTGCAGATCGCCAAGGGCGGGGTTGCCGGGACTGATCCTTCCCTGCGGGAAGACCACACCGGCCTCCGTGCCGCCGGCGCGCCGGGCAGCCTTCTCCATCACCGGGCCGCCCGGATAACCAAGCCCCAGCAGCTTGGCCGCCTTGTCGAAGGCCTCGCCAGCGGCATCGTCCAGCGTCTGCCCCAGCACCCGGCAGCTACGATCCGGCGCCACCTGCACCAGCATTGTGTGCCCGCCGGAAACCACCAGCGCCAGCAGCGGCAGCACCGCCGCAGGCTCGGGAGCCTCCGGGGAGAGAAAGACACTGTAGATGTGCGCCGCGACGTGGTTGATGCCGATCAGCGGCTTGTCAAGCGACCACGCCAGCCCCTTGGCCGCCGAAAGGCCTACCAGCAGCGAACTGGCCAGCCCCGGCCCGTAGGTTGCCGCGACCGCATCAATCTCCGGCCATGCCATGCCGGCGCGCTCCAGAGCCTCGCGGATCACACCCGGCAGTTTCTCGATATGACTGCGCGAGGCGATCTCCGGCACCACCCCGCCGTAGGGCTGGTGCAACGGCACCTGGCTGAAGACGACCGAGGAGAGCACCTCCCTTCCGCCGCGGACAACAGCGGCAGCCGTCTCGTCACAGGAGGTCTCGATGCCTAGTACCGTCATTTGGTTTCCCGGTCGGCACTGAAAATGCGTACCGCCACCAGCGCATCGATCGCCCGTTCGAGCTGCACATCGACCGCATCCTCGAACTCCGCGCGCTGTTCCGGGGTGTAGGCGGCGGGACGCTCCTCCGCATCGCGCCTCATGCGCGCCCGGCGCCATTCGCCCGGAGTCATGGGCACCTCGATATCGGGCTCGATGCCGGTACCGTGGATCATGCGTCCGCTAGGCGTGTAGTAGTGGGCCGCGGTCAGCTTGATGTGGCACTTCTCGCGCGTCGCCAGCGGCATGATCTTCTGTACCGAAGCCTTGCCGAAGCTCTTGCTGCCGAGCACGATGGCCCGTCTGGCGTCCTGCAGGGCTCCCGTGACGATCTCCGCCGCGCTGGCCGTGCCGCGGTTGATCAGGATGGCAACCGGTACACCATCGAGGCGGCGCTTGCCGGCACCGGCACGGAAGGTCTCGGATTCATGGACACCCTCGCGCCCGCGCGTCGTGACGATCACGGCCTTCTCCGGCAGGAATTGCTCCGCCACGGCGATGGCCTGGCTCAGCAGCCCGCCGGGGTTGTCGCGCAGGTCGAGCACCAGCCCCGCCAGCTCGTTCGTCGCCAGACGCTCCAGCGCCGCGGCCACCTCGCTGCCAGTCGGCTCGCTGAACTGCGTGATCCGCAGATAGCCCACGTTGTTGCGCAGCACGCGCTCGCCCTTGACGCTGGCGACCTTGATAACGTCACGCACCAGCGTGACGTCAAAGGGATCCCCGCCCTCGCGCCCGATGGTCACGGTAACGCTCGTGCCGGGCGCGCCGCGCAGCTTATTCATCACCTGCTCCATGTTGAGCCCCATGGCCGGCTGTCCCTCGATGGCTAGAATCATGTCCCCGGCCAGCAGGCCCGCGGCGTATGCCGGCGAGTCCTCGATCGGTGCGATCACCAGCGGCAACCCGCTACGCATGCCGATCTGGATGCCGATACCGCCGAACTGCGCCTCGGTCTCCTCCTTCATATCCTCCGAGGCCTTCGGCTCGAGAAAATCGCTATGCGGATCGAGTCCCGAGAGCATGCCGTGGATGGCGCTGTAGACGATGCGGCGGTAGTCCAGCGCATCCACATAATGACGGCGCACAATCAGCATGGCCTCGGTCAGCAGGGCGATGTCCTCATAGACGTTCTGCATCTCCTCCACGGTCGCGGCCTCGACCGGCGGCGTGTTGGTCGTCCCGGCGCGCGGCATGGCGTTGGTGGAGAGCGTGAAGGGCAGCGCGTTCGTCGGCGAAGGCACGGTCACTTCGGGTGCGGAGGGAGTATCCGGCTCTATTAACGGCACCTGGTCCGGTGCCTGTTCCGGTGCTTGATCCGGCACCTGC
>JAAYLN010000145.1 GCA_012521875.1 Lentisphaerota bacterium
ATTGTGGCACGGATTGAGAAGCTGACCCGCCGCGTCGAAAAAGTCAGGAAACTAATAGCGGAAGCAGAAAGCCAAATACTTCAATTCCAATCCGCCCTTCTCGCCAAAGCCTTTCGGGGGGAGCTATGAGGCATGGCGCCGACGCTCATCCAGATTCCGACCTTGAATGACGCGCCGCGTGATTTCTCACGGTTGTTTGAAATTTGGAGTGAGACGAACGGTTACTTCGCGGACATTCGTTTCGACTTGTCCCGATGCGACTTTTTACGACCCAATGCCATCGCCTTTCTCGGCGGTTTGGCGCGTCTGATCGAGTCCCGCATGGGTTCAGTCACTTTCGACTGGACCACACTGCGCCGTTCGTGGGTCAAAACCACCCTCCAACAAAACGGCTTCGCTTATGCCTTCGGTGACACCACCGCACCATGGGACGGGAGTTCCATTCCGTATCGGGAAGATCAGATGCGGAATGTCACCGGAATCATGGATTATCTGACCAAAAATGGCGAGCATTTCGAAAACCGCGAGCTTGCTTTTGAAGGCACCGTGGTGCATATTACTTTGCATTGCGATGAAAACCTCTACCGGTTCCGCGATGAGGCTGAGTAGTCGCCAGCAGGGAGAAGCCATGAGGATATCCATCAAAGATAAGATCGGTCCGCGCTGCATCATCAAGGAAGACGGGCAAAAGGTCTATGATGCCATCCACGGAAAGCTGCGGAACGGGGAAACGGTAACCCTGGACTTCGCAGGTGTGCGCCAATTTGCCTCACCTTTCTTCAATTTCGCCATTGGCCAGTTGCTGCAAGACATTACCGAGGACGATCTGCGCCGTCTGCTGAAGATTGAAAACCTCAACGAGACCGGCAGTCTGGTGGTTGAACGAGTCATCGAAAACGCCGCCAAATACCATGGCGACAAGGATTACCGCAAAATCGTCGACGAAATTCTGAAGCGGCAGGCCATGGAGTTCGCCTGATGGAGATCTGCTACACCATACAAGCTGAAGTAGTTGACATCACCAAAGATATCCCCAATGAAAGGGATGCGTTTCTGGCGGACACCAATGTCTGGTACTGGCTGACGTATCAAAAGGCCAGCCAGCGAGCACACCCGCCGGCTTATTACCAGACTACCAAATATCCCCGCTACACCAATTCGGCTCTTCGTGCTGGTGCGCGAGTCTTTCATTCCGGGTTAAGCCTAGCGGAACTAACCCATCTTATTGAAAAATCCGAATACGAGATTTTTGCCAAGGCAAACCCCCGCATTTTTCCTAACCCAAATCAATTGGCCAAGCGCTTCAGGCACAACCGGCCCGACGAGAATAGGCAGGCAGTAACCGAAATCGAATCTGCCTGGGCACAGGTAACCAACCTCTCCGAGCCACTGGCCGTCACCATCGGCTCACCCACAACTACCGCCGCGCTAAAGCGGCTGCGAACCGAAAAAGTTGATGGTTATGATCTTTTCATTCTCGAGACCATGCGCAAACATGGTGTAGTGCAGATCATCACCGAAGATGGCGACTTCACCACCGTACCAGGCATTCAGGTTTTCACTGCCAACCGTAATGTACTCGAAGCGGCACGCGCCCAGAAGAGACTGATAACCCGCGCGCAAGGAAAGAAAAGGTAAAGTTCTAAAGTTTGAGCTGGTGCCTGTGCCGAACCACCCGCAGGTTATAAACCGCCAAGACGCCAATAGCACCAAGGGGAACCGCGAATGGACGAATGGGCGCGAATGGATGGTGTTTTTTTAACCGCGAAAAACGCGAAAAGCGCGAAAGAAGTTCTAAAGTTCGGAAGTTCGGAAGTTCGGAAGTTTGGGCTGGCGCCTGTACCGAGCCACCCCGTCCGCCGCCCCGGCTCAAGCTCACGGTATAGAAAAAGCGCCAACGGCGCGCCCTATCCCAGCCTAGGGTGAAGCCCTAGGAAAACACGGCTAAGGAAAACGAGGGCTGAAAGCCCGGCCTAATTTCCGGCCGGCAAGGGCGGCCCTAAATGGCTTCGCTCGAGATTATCGAGATTCCGCCTGGCCGACTCAAGAGCCGGATTCATCTTCAATGCCCGGCGGAAGCGCTGCGCCGCGGCTTGGGGCTGCTGCCTGCGGAGCAGCAGTGCCCCGGCAAGATTTTCCCATTCGGCGGTCCAGCCGGCTTGCACCCTGGCACATCGTCGCTCAAACTCCGCAAGCAGCGTCTGCGCTGAATCCAGTTTGCCGACCCGAACAAGCAGTACAACCGTCTGCATCAGCTCTTCGTTCTTGCTTCTTTTGGGGAAAAGCGCATGTTTTCTTAGACGGGTTGCGGCCGCAGACTGGAGATCGCCAAGCCTCTCATGGGTTATGGCGAGATTCCAGAGGGCCTCGTCGTGCCTGATTCCGGTCCGCGCCCAGGCCTGATAGACAGGCAGGGCACCGCGCCAGCGCCCCTGGGCCGCATAGACGTGGCCAAGGTTATTGAACAGAAGCACATCCTGCCAGCCCTGTATCGCGCTCTCCAGGTGCGTCCCGGCCCTTTCCAACTCGCCGGCCTTGGCAAAGGCGGCTCCCAGCAATGCCTGATGACGGTAATCATGCCGTCCGATCACGCGTTCCGCCCGGTTCAGATCGCCTTGCTCCATCGCGCGTGAGAACCGCCACTCCAGCACCAAGGCACGGGCATGCAGCAGGAGCAGCCCCAGCACGCAGACGGTGGCAAACACACTGAAGAACGCATGCAAGCGGTTATGCAACACCGACGGCCTCGAGACACCTCCCGCGTTCCACCCCAGAAGCAGACCGGCCATAGGGCCGGCCATGCATGTCTGCCATGTGAAGGAAAACGAGGATGTGACACTCATGAAGACGATCACGTGGATCACAAGCGCAGCCAGCATCCGTCGCCCGGCGGACGAGGCCGCTTCAGGCTCCTGTGACCCACCCTGCTCCCGTCCGGCATCCGGTCGCAATTGCCGCAAGCCAGACACCAGCAGCAGCACCAGAAGGCAACCGGCGACCACCAGCGCCGGCAACCCGAACTCGGCACCGAACTGGATGGCATCGTTGTGGGCCTCGCGGGCATAGACAACTGACGCCAGCACACCAATCGACTTCTCCGCTGGAAGCAGGCCGCCCAGTCGTTCGAGATATTGATAGGCGTACTCGCCCGCCCCCCAGCCGACAAGCGGGCGTTCGCGGATCATCTCCAATCCCATCCGTGCCATATTCAGGCGCGAGGCGACCGCGGCGGACTCTTGCGGCGCGACAACCACTTCCCATAACCGCGAGCGGGTCGCAGGCATCAGAGCCACGGCCAGCACCATGAGGGACACCGCGCCTCCCAGCATCACAACCAGTCTGCGTCTGGATACCTGTCTCGACAAGCCCACACAAATCAGCACGGCTCCACCAGCGACCGCGAGACCCAGAATGCAGCCGCGATTTGCCGTCAGGAGTACCGCGAACAGAATGACAGACGAAAGGAGCCCGGCGGAAAGGGTGATCCGGCGCAGCAGGAAAAGCCCCGCAAGCGACAAGGCTAGAAACTCCGCCGCCTGATTCTGGTAGCCGATGGTGCCGATCATCCGCGCGGGCCGGTAATCGAACGTCCCGGTTGTGGCGGAGAAGAACGGATCGAGACCGGCATACTGCAGCAGCATAAGCGTCGCCTGAATCCCGCCCGCGACCAGCAGCAGCCAGCCTAAAACCATATGGTCGTCCTCATCCGGTTCCAGACGCGCCGCGACTAGCAAGAAGAGCAGCGGCATCAGCCAGCCTGCCAGCACCGTGATTTCACGGAGCGGCAGCGGACGGGCCAGCGTGCGTCCGATCATCCAAAGCAGCAAGGCGCCACCCAACAGAAACCAGGACGTAGGTTGCGTGCGCGATCTGGCGGCAAGCCGCGCCAAAACAGCCAGCAACAGCGCCCAGATCAGGTTCTTGCCCGGCTCAAAGGCATTGACGAAGCCGGTCGAGGGTGGCAGGACGAACAGGGAGACCAACAGCACGGCCAGCCCGGCCAGCCAGCCGCGCCATCCGTGAATCACCCGGTTACGCACCGTGCGAGGAGCCGGCGATGCCGATTGGTTCCGCTTTGCCACATCAAATCACTGTTCGGGGAGGCTCTTGCAAAATTGCCTTGCTTGCCAGCGTGGCACGGACATCCTGCTCATGTTTCATGGACGGGACGCCCATGCCACGAGGCGATATGCAAGATCCTCCGATTTCATGGCATTGTGACAGTCACACGGAAGAAGCGCGAGGCCGCGTTGGTCGGGGTGGTCCACTCGCCCTCCAGCAGGCTCGGCCGCCCCCAGATGGTGTAGACGCGTTCATTCCCAAGATCCGGATCCCAGCGCAGCACCGGCACGCCCTGCCACATCTCGATAGAACAGCGGAAACGAGAAGCGGTATTAGTCGGACAAGTCCCGGCCACGTAGTCCTGCCAGACGGCCAGTTCATTGCCGGCACCGTCGTGCTTGCCGTTCGCCCTCCATGCCGCCGCCTCATAGTCACCGCCGGCAGCCGCCATCAACGAGGGATAGCCGTCGAGCCATGCGAAGGGCACCGGCACGGGCGTCGTTGACGTATGCGTGGGCGGCGGGGCGGAGCCTGTAGGCAGCCAGACAACGCTGTCAAGGAATCCGGCATCCTCGCCTGCGGCGGTCGCCTCGTTCTTCCAGTATTCCCACGCGAGATTATGCGTGCCGGGGCCGATGTCGATGGAGAACAGCGCCCAATAGCCGCTATCTCCCGTCAATGTGCCCTCCAGCACACCGTCAACTAGGAAGTCGAGCCAGTCGCCATAAGGCTCGCACGACACCTGCCAGAAGAATTGCAGCCGCCCCGGCCCTGTCACCGTGGTCTCGAGTATGCTGACACCATAGTCGCCGACGGCACCTGATCGCGCGGCATCCTCGCCGTCAAAGGAGGGCGTGTACACCGGCTGCCAAGGCATATCGCCGAATGTGTTCCAGACGAGGTTGGTCGCGTCGAGCGCCTCCTCAAGCGTCAGCGGCGGATCGGGCGACCAGACCACCCGATCCACCCAGCCCCGATCCTGGCCGCCCGACACGCTGCCGTCCTTGACGTAGCGCCAGACGACCTCGTGCGCGCCCTCGCCCTCGATTCGGACAGATTTGGTCAGCCAGCCGCTCTCGCCCGACAACCGCCCCTGCGCGGTGCCGTCGACCGTCAGCAGCAGATAATCGTAGCGCGGCTGGCAGGAGACCCGCCAGTTGAACGTCAGCGTGCCGCTGTTGGTCACCGACATTGCCAGCCAGCTCTGGCCGCCATGGCCGATCAGGCCCGACACCGCCGCATCCTCGCCGTTGCCATCGACTTCCGCGACGGTGCTCCACGGGGTTTCAAGCGGCCCTGTCGTCCAGACCAGCGGATGGGGCGAGTCTTCCGTGTCGAGCGCCTCGGCAAGGGAGATGAGGCACATCCAGGGTGCCGCCGGAAGGGAGTGGACGAGATTTGTTTCATCCCACACGTAGCGTGGCGCGAAGGGCTTCACGCCCGCCTTGCGCAGCAGGATCGTGTGCGAGATCGTATGCGAGGCGCTTGTCCATGAGCCGTCACCGTCCGCATTTGATGCCGCATCAAGGCCGAGGACGACGGCGTCCGTGACGTGCTCCGTCGGCAGGTAGTCCACATAGATATCCATGCCGGGCACAAGCAGGCTACGGACGTCCACGGCAATCTCCGGCCCCGCTCCCACCGCTGTCAGAGGCACATGGACGGTAGCGCGGATGTCGTCAGCCGGCTCGAAAACAATATCGTCCGCCAGATGCATGCTCCCAGCATGGCTGCGTGGACTAATAAGATACTGCAATCCGTCGCCTGCCGAGACTCCGATCATGCCGCCTTGGGCATTACCCTCGCCGTACTTGAGCACGATTCGCCCGTCCGCGTAAAGCGTGGCGGAAGCGCGGGCGGGATCGGTTCCACCGTAGTAGCTGGCATTCCAGACGACCGTGAACGCATCCGCATCGGTCTGGAGATGAATGTCGCCAGTGCGTAAATCATCCCACAAAACCGCGATCATCGCCCGGCATTGCAAAGTGTACCTGTCCGCGCTCCAATCGTCGCACGGGCCGTCAAACGTCAGCGTCCCGTTGCTGTTGACAAAGAGGTTGGTTCGATTGACACCATAGAACGGGAACGCGAAGGCAACACGACCCCCCAGCAGTCGTCGTCCGCTTGCCAGCCCTGCGCGGCACCAATGGCGGCGAAAGAGTTCGCCTGCGATCTCTCCGCCAAGCCGGTATGCGGCAGCACCCGCGCCGTCACCGGCCTCGGGCGCAGGTAGCCCTCCTTGCGCAACAGGACTGTATGGAAGCCGGGCGCCAGGTTCTCGACGAGAACCGGCGTGACGCCGACTGGGGCGTCGGCATAGTCCACAAAGACCTCGGCGCCTGCCGGGGTGGTTTCGACCAGCACCGCACCCGACGTTTCGTCCGTCAGGTCGAAATGCTCGACGATGGTCTCCGCCTCCACGGGGGCGATCGTCCGCGGCACGGGCTGCGGCGCGCCATGGCGCTTCAACGTGATGACATGCGAGGCCAGCAGCGTACCTGCAGAATCGAAAGTGCCGATTTCGCCCACGTCGATCACGGCGGGCGTCACCTCGCCCGTCGGATGGAAGTCCAGATAGATCGCGGCACCGGGCGGATCGGACGTCACCTCCACCAGCGCGGGACTCTGGCCAGGCACCAGCAGGAAGTCGGGCATCGCCACGGGCGACGTCCCCATGATGGCGCAATCAAGTGCACCGCCCGCATGTTCCGCGCCAGCGTACCATTGATCCGCGAACCCACTCGCTTCCACCTTGATCCGATAGTGTCCTGGAATTACTTCGCCAATCGCATAGCTTCCGTTCGCGTCGGTTGTTGTCCTGCAATAAATCCAGCCGCTTGCGCCGCGCAGCGTGACGACAGCACCGTCGATCGCGCCGGACGGAGACGACACCCGGCCGGCCGCCGAGACTGCCACGTCCCCATCTGAGGGATCATTTGGATCACGCCCCAGATCCAGTTCCACCGCATCGGCAACCCCGTCCCCGTCGGAATCCGGGATGATGGAAAGACTTTGGAACCACCCAGCCGCAATATCGAGAGATGGGCTGCAAAACGGCGGGACGTCGCACTGGCCGTACCAGTTGGCACCCCAGGCGATGACGGTGCCGTCGGCCTTCAGCGCCAGGCTGTGGTACTCTCCCGCCGCGACGGCGACGACATCCGCAAGCCCCGCCGGGATGTCGCACTGGCCGTCCCAGTTGGCACCCCAGGCGATGACGGTGCCGTCGGCATTCAGCGCCAGGCTGTGGGACTCTCCCGCCGCGACGGCGACGACATCCGCAAGCCCCGCCGGGACGTCGCACTGGCCGTACTCGTTCCAGCCCCAGGCCACGACGGTGCCGTCGGCCTTCAGCGCCAGGCTGTGGTACTCTCCCGCCGCGACGGCGACGACATCCGCAAGCCCCGCCGGGACGTCGCACTGGCCATCCACGTTCTCGCCCCAGGCGGCGACCAAGCCGGGCTGGATCGGCACCAGGTTAAACAACCGGCTTGCCGCTGTGCCATGGCTGTTCGAAACGATAAGCTGGCAGATTCCGGTGAGCGCCTCGGTCAATACCGGCAGCGTCCACTCGGGTGTCGTTGAGGTAAGCACGGTCTGGCCGTTCAGTACCCATGTGTAGGTCATCGGCCTTTCGCCCCAGGCGTTGGCCGTCAGTGTCAGCGATTCCCCGGCAAGCGGAATGTCCGAATAGCGGCAGGGGAGGATGGCCACAAAGGGGGGCGGATCGACAACCACCGACACAACCTCGCTTGTGACAACGCCCAAGGCATTGGACGCGACCAGATAGTAGTTGCCGGCATCTGCGACTTGGACATCGGCCTTGATCCAAGTCGTGCCCGTCCCAACCGCATCCGCAACCCCCTGCTTGAACCACGTTGTCGTGCAGGGCAGAAGGCTGAACACGTCGGACATCAAGTCGACCCTTTGTCCCGAATGCACCGCGACCGACGTGGGTTGGAGAATGATCCTAGGCGGCTTGGGTTCGGCAAGCGCCAGGCTATGGTCTGCGCCCGCCGAGACGGCCACGACATCCTCAAGCCCCGCCGGGACGTCGCACTGGCCGTCCCAGTTGGCACCCCATGCGACGACGGTGCCGTCGGCCTTCAGCGCCAGGCTGTGGTAAGTCCCTCCCTCAACGGCCACGACATCCGCAAGCCCCGCAGGGACGTCGCACTGGCCGTCCCAGTTGGCACCCCAGGCGATGACGGTGCCGTCGGCCTTCAGCGCCAGGCTGTGGTAAGCCCCTCCCTCAACGGCCACGACATCCGCAAGCCCCGCCGGGACGTCGCACTGGCCGTACCAGTTGGCACCCCAGGTGATGACGGTGCCGTCGGCCTTCAGCGCCAGGCTGTGGTAAGCCCCTCCCTCAACGGCCACGACATCCGCAAGCCCCGCAGGGACGTCGCACTGGCCATACACGTTCTCGCCCCAGGCGGCGACGGCGCAAAGGGCGGATGACACATTGGCGATGTGTGTCGTCGCCGTTCCGCCGGGCGACGTAACCACGCAATGGTAGAGCGCATCGCCTCCGCAGCCGATGTTCGAGATGGCCATCGTTTGTCCTGTCGCGCCGACGACCGGCTGCGCGTCCTTGTACCACTGATAGCTAAAGGGGCCTGTGCCCTCCACAGCGACCGACAATGTCGCCTGCCCGTTTTCGTCGGCAATCTGCGACTGGGGGTGCTGGGTGAAGCGGAAGCCGCGGAAGCCCCCCGCGGCGGAGACTGATGCTATGCTCCCGAGCACCAGCGCGGCGAAGAGGCTCCTGAAAAGCCCCTCGCGGCATGGGCGGGACGCCCATGAAACACGGGCAGGATGCCCGCGCCACGTGCGCGGGCAAGGGTTTTTGCAAGGGGCGCCGGTAATGAGCAGTCGCATCTTCATGGTGTCTCTCCGAATTAGGTTTCTCAGATTCACGCCATAGTATCAAATAACTGCGGAGGCTCTTGCAAAACCCCCCGCTCCGCAGCGCCTGACGGCCTGCGCGGTCGTTTTTGTAAGTGAACCGTCCCGCACCGCCAGCGGGCAGGCATGACGCTTCAGCTTACGCCACATCGCTTTCCGC
>JAAYLN010000146.1 GCA_012521875.1 Lentisphaerota bacterium
ACCTACCGCCAGCGGCGGCACGTCGTCGGCGAGACGCAGCCGATCACCTCGCTGCCGACCGAGATGCAGACTGTTCTGCAGCGCCCCGTCAGCATCCACCTCGAGAACGTCGCGCTCACCGCCATCGTGAGCGAGATTGCCCGTGCGGAGAACGTCAACATCGTCTGCGACGGCGAGCTTGACGGCAAGGAGATCACCATCCACGTCGAGAACACCCCTCTGAGCGAGGTGCTCGAGTACGTCGGGCGCAACCTTGGCGTGACCTTCGCAGTGGGGCAGAACGTCATCTGGGTGACGCCCGGCAGCGCGACGGCGGGCAGCGTGCCGCTCGTCACGCGCATTTACCGCCTGCGCAAGGGGCTCTCCAAGGAGGAGATCGAGGGCGGCCCCGAATCGCTCGGCATCATCGAGGCGATCACGCGCTTCGTGCCGGAGGTCGAGGGGGCCGACCTGCTCTTCAACGTCAAGGCGCATGCGCTGATCGTCAAGAACACGCGCGAGCACATGCGCCTGATCGAGGACATCATCGAGGTGCTGGATGTCCGTCCGCCGCAGGTGCTGATCGAGGCGCGCTTTATCAGCACGGGTGTCACAGACCTGCGCGAGCTGGGCGTTGACTGGGTGCTGAACTCGGCGATCGGCATCGGCAACAAGGCCGTCCTCGAGAATGGCAGCGTGGGGCAGGCCAACCGCACACAGATCAATATCAAACCGGGAGCCTCGCTGCTGGGGTTCACGGACTTTCCCAACCAGAACCAGGGGCTTAATTTCGTTTACAAGGGCGTGCTTACCGATCCCGCCTTCGAGGCCGTGGTCCATGTGCTGGAGGCGACCGGCAAGACGCGCACCCTCTCCGTGCCGCGGGTGACGACGGTCAACAACCGCGAGGCGTCGTTGCGCGTCGGCGAGGATTTCCGGTACTTCGAGGAGTATGAGACCGAGGAAGTGCGCACCGGCACGACGGAGAGCGGACGCGACACCTACCAGTCCCGCCTGGTGCCGACCGGGACGCCGACGCTCGAGGAGCTGGGCATCGAGCTGGTCGTGACGCCGAGCGTCGGCGCCGATCTGGCCACCATCGCGCTCAGCCTGAAGCCTGAGATCAGCGAGTTTGTCCGCTGGGAGTATTACGCGACCGCCGCGGATGGTGCCACCGGTACCACGGACAACAACGCCGCGACGAATTCCGCCCTGAGCCTGATCAAGCTTCCGGTCTTCCGCCGCAGTGTCATCGAGACCGAGGTGCAGGTGCGCAGCGGCGAGACGGTGGTCATGGGCGGGCTGGTGACCTCGACGCGCGTCAAGGTGCAGGAGGGGGTGCCCATCCTGTCGAAGCTGCCGTTTATCGGGCAGCTTTTCCGTCATGATACCTATGATGATGTCAGCCAGAACCTGCTGATCTTCGTGACCGCCACGCTGATCTCCGACGAGGGCGAGGAGCTGATCCCCCTGACGCCATCGGAGCCTGTAACCGCCGGCGGCAAGGTGGAACTGGGCGAGGCGGCACCGCCGTTAAGTACCCCTGCGGCGGCGGAGCCGTCAAGCGTCCCTGCCGCCGCGCCCGAGCAGGCTGCTGAGCCCACCGCAGTTCCCGCCACAGCTCCCGCGCCTGCCGCCGTGCCCGCCGCCGCCGAGCCGGTGGCTGAACCAGCCCCTTAACGCCTACCTTGGAACCAATGTTTAACCTGCTTACAATCGCTTTACGACAGAGCCTGGCCTACTTTGATACACGCCGGTCTCAGGCTCCATCATTGCGGCCAGATGGGGACGGCATCACCCTGCCTTTCATGCGTATCCATTCGCGTCCGTTCGCGGCTACAGCTTCTTCTCCCGCTTGCGATAAAGTGTGGAGACAAGGTGTAGGGGACAAGGTGTTGGGACAAGGTGTTGAGACAAGATGTAATGAGACAAGGTGTGGAGACAAGGTGTTGGGACAAGGTGTAGGCGCGAAGCACCCACTTAATCCCACTCTTAAACTCACTCTTAATCGGTACGCTTACTCCACCCGCTTACTCTTTCGCGTTCGACAAAGTCGACAAAGTTACCGACAAAGCTCGCGACAAAGTTCACCCTGGTCTGAGACACCCCATAGCCGCCCCATCTTTAGCTTTCGACAAAACAGCATGGCAGACCCGGAAAATCCTGAAAATCGTGTCTCTCGCCTGTTCCAACCGCCCCGCAGGGGCGGCGGCTCCACTGAACCCTGACCCCTGAACCCCGCCACAATGTCCCACCTCAAGCAAATCGTCGGCCTGGACATTGGCGCACGCAATGCGCGCGCCGTCTGGGTGCAACTGCGCGGCGGCGTCCCGCGGGTGACGCGCCTGGCGCAGATGGCCCTGCCGCTCGAGGGCGGCGACGCGCCGGCGCTGCTGCGTTCCTGGCTGGGACAGCTCGGACTGCTGAAGAAATTCGCCGCCGTGCAGCTTCCGGGCACGCAGGTGGTATTCCAGCCCGGCCGCCTCAGCACCGACGACCCGCGCACGCCGCGCCAGGCCGCCGCGATGGAGCTGACGACCTTCAACGAGATGGCAGGCGACACGATGGCCTCGGATGTCACCGCGCACGAGTGGCGTCCGGGGACGCGCATATACGTCATGGGCATGGCGCGCCCCGCGGTCATCACGGAGGCGCTGGCAGGGCTCGAGCCCATCGGCATCCGCCCGGCGGATCTGGTGCCTGCACCGGTGGCGCTCTTCAACGCGCTGGCGCCGATGACGCTGGACGCATCCGGTGTGGGGCTCTTCGTCAATATCGGCCACAACCAGACCGAGCTGGCCATCGGTTCCGCCAGGGGGTTGCTCTTTGCACGTGCCTTCCCGATGGGCGGACGGCAGTTCACCGAGGCCGTGGCCCGTCTGGCCGGCATCACGCTCACGCAGGCCGACAAGCAGAAGCAGCAGGAGGGCACGATCGAGCCCGGCGGGCCCTTGGCGGAGGCGCTGCGCCCGCTGGCGGAACGCTGGTACGGCCAGTTGTCCGCTTGTCTCAGCGCCTACCGCGGCAGCTTCAACGGTGAGCAGTTCGGCATTGTGCGCGTGGTGCTCTCCGGCGGCGGGGCACAGTTGCGCGGGTTGCGGGGCTATGTGCAGGAACGCACCGGCCTGCCGGTGGTCATGGCCGACGAGCTGCCGGGTGCCGCCGCGCTGGCGTGGGGCACCCGCATTGGCCGGGGAGATGCAACAGACGCCCGTACGTCGCGCCCCACGCTGGGTCACTTCGACCTGGCGCTGGGACTCGCCCGCGCGGCGCTGGAGGTGGGCCCCGCGACGATCTCGCTGCTGCCGGAGATGTTGCGCGGCGAGGTGATCTTCCGCGAGAAGAAGCCCTACCTGCTCGCCGCCTCCATCATGGGTGCCCTGACGCTCGGCGTCATCACCGCCAGCATGGTGGTCTCGCTGCGCGGGGAGACGGCCAAGCTCGACGAGGAGCGCCGCGAGCTGCGCCGCCGCGAGAAGATGGACAAGTCGATCACGGCCATCCGGGAGCGCGGCGAGCTGCTGCGCCAGCGTAGCGCGCCGCTGCGCAAGCTGCTGCTCGGCGGGCCGGTCATGCGCGAGGTGATCTCGCTCGTGGCCAATGCGATCTCGCCCGACGACTGGATCTCGATGATCTGCGAGGAGACGTCGTACACGCCGCAGGCTGCGGGCGGGGAGAAGCCGGCGCAGCCCAGGCCGGCACCCCAGGCCAGCTTCTTCGTGCCCGGCTTCCGGAGCGTCACGCGTCCCGCCGCCGGCAAGGCCGCCGCGGAGCCCGGCTCGCTGCTGGCCAGCCTGACGCCCGCGCCCAAGCCTTCCGACTTCACCGTCTTCATCATCGAGGGCTACACGCCCGACATGGGACTGGTTAGTGTGAAGGCGATGATCCAGCGCCTCAAGACGGCCGCGCGTGTGCGCCAGGTGGATCTTTTGAGCGACGACCGCGTCCTGCCGCCGACGCTGCCCGAGGAGCTGCGCGAGCTGCTGCGCAACCAGAACGTCGTGCTGCCGCACATGCGCCGGTGCGTGATCCGGCTGGAGGTGAGTCTGCCATGAGCTTCAAGCTGCCACGCCTCCGCATCTCCGAACGGCAGCAGGTGCTGCTGATCATCCCCGTGGCCATCGTGGTCATGATCATGATCTGGTTCTGGGTGCTGAGCCCGCAGTTCGAGCGGCGCCGCGAGATCGAGGAGCTGCGCGCGCAGCTCGAGAAGAGCGCCTATGCCCACGTCAGTCTGGAGAATCTGGCGAAGATCGAGCGGCACGAGCGGGCACTGGGCGAGCGGCTCGACGACGAGTGGGCGCGGACGGTCGGCCGGCTGGCCACCTTCGAGAACCAGCAGACGCTGCGCGAGTCGGAGTTCGGGCGCATCGACTACAAGATGGATCTCTACCGTACGCGCCTGCGCCTGTCGCGGCGTTCGGAGGAACTGGGCATTCCGCTGATTCCCCGCGATCTGGGCCTGCAGGATGCGCTGGGCGGCAGGGATGCCGAGGTGCGCATACGCATGCTGCAACTGCGCGCCGTCGAGAAACTGGTGGATCTGACGCTCAGCCGCCGCATCCAGAAGCTGCACGCGCTGCATCCGCTGGCGCCGGTCAGCCATACGGGGCCGGACAAGAAGCTGCTCCTGACCGAATACCCCGTGCAGGTGGAGTTTGATGTGGCCTTCGACAACCTCTACCTGCTCTTCCAGGCCATCTTCGAGCAGCATCAGATCTTCGTCTTCCGCAATCTCCGTATCGAGGCCGGGCCGATGAAGCAGGCACCGCTACGGGTATCGGGCGTGATGAGCGCCCTCTTGTTCGAGTGATATGGAACGCTTCTGGAAATGGCTAATGCGCACGGATGCCCGCGGCATCTTCGTGGTTGCGCTGCTGATCTTCCTTGCCACGACGGGATGGATACTCTGGGTGGCACTGCAGCCGCCGCCCGCGCCGCCGCCCGCGCCGCCGCCGGAGCCGGTCAAGCTGGCTCCCTTCAGTCCGCTGGGTGTGATCGGCCTGGTCTCGAACCAGTTTGCCGCGCAGGCGCTGGTGGTGCCGGTCAATCCCTTCCGCCCGACTTTCGAGATGATGATACGCCATCCCGAGAGCGGCGACCTCGTGAGCCTGGCTGCTGCCACCAGTCGCGGCTCCGGCGGCGTGAGCCTGGCTGCTGCCACCAGTCGCGGCTCCGGCGGCGTGAGCCAGCCCGGCGACCCGGCGCGCATACGGCGGCCGGTGGCGGGCGCGACGGAGGAGGATGGCCCGCCGCCGGTGCCGAAGTACAGCTTTGGCGGCATTATGCAGCGCCCCGACGGACGCGTGGCCGCCTACCTTAAAAACTCGCTGGGCGGGGGGCGCTTCCTGGTCAAGGGCGACGAGTTCGCGGGCTGCCGGGTGCTCGATGCCACCGCCGACGGCATCGTGCTGCGCCAGCCTGATGGTACCACGCGCACCCTCGCCAGGAACGATCCGCCCGTCGAGCTGGGAGGAAACTAGGCATGTCCGCGCCCCAGCCCCCTCCCGTGCCGACGGGGGCCTTGCAGGATGAGATCCGCTTCTACGGACCGGATCTGGTGCAGGACTTCATCGCCCACCTGCTGGCGCAAAGGCGCGTCTCGGAAGAGCAGGTGGCCGAGGTGCAGAACCGCGCCTCGCTCACGGGCCAGCCGGTCGACCGGCTGCTGCTGGAAGAGTCGATCATCGACGAGCAGACCTACCTCGAGGCCTACAGCGCCATCAGCGGCATCCCCATCCGCAAGATCGGCGACTACAAGATCGAAGCCACGATTATGGAGCGGGTGAGTGCCCGTCTGGCCCTGCGTCACCGCGTCGTGCCCGTGGCCTTCAGCGAGGGACTCCTGACGCTGGCCGTGTCGCGCGTGCCGCCCTCCGTGACGGTCGAGGGGCTGCGCATGGTGCTGGAGACCCCCCTGGCCTTCATCCTCTGCAACGACAGCGATGTGTCGCGCTCGCTTACCTATTTTTATGGCCTGGGTGCTGAAACCGTCGAGGAGCTGATCGCCAACGCGCCCGAGGACGAGGAGGAGCGCGACGAGGACATTTCGGTGGTCTCGGACGAGACGGGGATGGTGCGCTTCATCAACCTGATCATCGCCGAGGGCATCCGCCTGGATGCCACCGACATCCACATCGAGCCCTTCGAGGACAAGCTCCGCCTGCGCTGCCGCGTCGACGGCATCCTGCAGGAGGTACCGCTGCCCAAGGGGGTCGAGAAGCTGAAGCGCTCCATCAGCTCGGCCGTCAAGATCATGGCCGCCATGGACATCGCCGAGCGCCGCAAGCCGCATGACGGACGCATCAAGGTGCGTTTCGCCGAGGGCGAGTACGACCTGCGCGTCTCGGTGCTGCCCACCGCCTACGGCGAGACCTGCTGTCTGCGCATCCTGAGCCGCAGCACGGTCTTTACCGACCTCGACAAGCTGGGGCTCTCGCCCAACCAGTTGCCCAGGATACGCGCCATGACCGACCTGCCGCATGGCGTGATCCTGCTTACCGGCCCCACCGGCAGCGGCAAGACCACCACGCTCTACGCCATCCTGTCGCGCCTCAATACCACCGGCGTCAAGATCATCACCGTCGAGGATCCCGTCGAGTACCAGATGGAAGGCATCAGCCAGGTACAGGTACACAGCAAGATCGACCTGACCTTCGCCAACGTGCTGCGCTCGGTGCTGCGCCACGACCCCGACGTGATCCTGATCGGCGAGATCCGCGACTCGGAGACGGCCGACATTGCCGTGCGCTCCTCGCTGACGGGCCATCTGGTGCTGAGCACCCTGCACACCAACGATGCCCCGAGCGCCGTCACGCGCCTCACGGACATGGGGGTCGAGCCCTACCTGATCGCCTCCTGCGTCGAGGGCATCATCGCCCAGCGCCTTGTGCGCCGCGTCTGCCCGCAATGCTCGCATCCCGACGAGCTGGTGCCCGAGACCCGCGACGAGATTCTCGCCTGCTATCCCGACTATGCGGAGACGGCCCGGTTTGTCATGGGCAACGGCTGCCCCAATTGCGCCTTCACGGGCTACCGCGGGCGCAGCGCGATCAACGAGGTGATGGTGATGAGCGATCCCATCCGCAGCCTGGTGGTGCGCCGCGAGCCGGCCAACATCATCAAGGATCTGGCTGTCGAGGAGGGGATGGTGACCCTCCGGCGCGACGGCTTCCTGCGCGTGGTCGAGGGGCGCACCTCGGTCGAGGAGGTGCTGCGGGTGGCGGGCAAGAGCGAGTAGCCGGGGATCGCGTGCCCGGCACGGCCCGGCACGGCCCCGCGCGGCAACCCCCGCTGCGCCATTGATACGCAGTGCTTCTGTCCGGCGCTTGCGCGATGCGGCGGCGGCGACGGGTTTTTAAAATCAGGAACTCAGGAAATCAAGGAAGATGTTTTGAACCGCCAAGTCGCCAAGGACGCCAAGGGGTTTTTAGATTTGTAATTTTTGATTTGTGATTGGCGGGAGCTTCGCGCTGATTCATTCGCGATGCTGATACTGCGACTGGTTTTGAAAATCAGGAACTCAGGAAGGCAGGAAGATGTTTTGAACCGCCAAGACGCCAAGGACGCCAAGGGAAGGGGGGCAGTAGGCAGTGGCAGGGGAGACGCAGGCTCAATAGACGCACGGCATGCCGTGTGAACAGAGAAGGCGAAAGGGGGGACAGGGGACAGGGGACAGGGGACAGGAAAGTAGCAGTAGGCAGTGGCAGTAGGCAGTGGCAGGGGGTAGGAGACAGGGGA
>JAAYLN010000016.1 GCA_012521875.1 Lentisphaerota bacterium
TCGCCGCCCGCGTCAACACCGGCGACGGTTTCGATCCCGTTGACCACCGCACCTTCGTCTTCTGCGGCGACGGCGACCTGATGGAGGGCATCAGCCACGAGGCCTGCTCGCTGGCGGGGCACCTCGGGCTCGACCGGCTGATACTCTTCTTCGACAGCAACGAGATCACCATCGAGGGCAATACCAATCTCGCCTGCAGCGACGACCACAAGAAGCGCTTCCAGTCCTATGGCTGGATGGTCATCGAGATCGACGGCCACGACTATGACCAGATCGACAAGGCCATCCGCAAGGCGCTGCGCTCCAGGGGCCGTCCCGTGGCGATCATCTGCAAGACGATCATCGGCAAGGGCAGCCCCAACAAGAGTGGCACGGCCGCGTGCCACGGCGCGCCGCTGGGCGAGGAGGAGGTGCGCCTGACCAAGCGCGCCCTGGGCTTCGACGAGAACCGCTCCTTCTTCGTGCCTGAAGAGGTCAGCGCCCTCTTCGCCGCCCGTGCCGCCACCATGCACCGGGCCTCGACGCGCTGGCAGCGCGACTTCAAGGAGTGGGCCGCGCGCCATCCCGAGCAGGCCATCGCCTGGAGCCGCCACACCAGCGGCGAGCTGCCCGAGCAGCTCGAGGCCGCCCTGCCGGTCTTCGACGTCAACAAGCCGCTGGCCACCCGTTCCGCCTCCGGCCAGGTGATCAACGCGCTGGCGAAGGTCATGCCCCAGCTCATCGGCGGCTCCGCCGACCTCGCCCCCAGCACCATGACCTGGATCAAGGAGGCCAAGGCCGTCGTGCCGGGCGACTTCAGCGGCAGTAACCTTCATTTCGGCATCCGCGAGCTGGCGATGACCGCCATGATCAACGGCATGCTGCTGCATGGCGGCTTCCGCGTCTTCGGCGCGACCTTCTTCGTCTTCTCCGACTACTGCCGCCCCGCCATCCGTCTGGCGGCGCTGATGGGGCTGCCGGCAATCTACGTCTTCACCCACGACAGCTTCTACGTCGGCGAGGACGGCCCCACCCACGAGCCGGTCGAGCAGCTTCCGGCGTTGCGCTGCATGCCCAATGTGACGGTCATCCGTCCCGCCGACCCGACCGAGACGGCCGCCGCCTGGGTGGCCGCGCTGAAGAACACCAGCGGACCGACGGCGCTGCTGCTGACGCGCCAGAACATGCAGGTTATCGACCGTGCCAACTACCCGGCGGCATCGAACCTCGAAAAGGGCGCCTACACGCTGTGGCAGAACGGCACCGGCACACCGGAGCTGACGCTGATCGCCACCGGCTCGGAAGTCGAGCTGGCTCTGGCGGCCGCCAGGCAGCTCACGGACGTCAATGTCCGCGTGGTCTCGATGCCCTCGTGGGAGTTGTTCGAGGCCCAGACGCAGACGTACCGCGACAAGGTGCTGGATCCCGCCTGCACCAGGCGTCTGGCGATCGAGGCCGCCGCCTCCTTCGGCTGGAGCCGCTACGTCGGCACACAGGGCGCCACTGTGACCATCGATCACTTCGGCGCCTCGGCCCCCTACAAGGCGCTGGCTAAACGCTTCGGCTTCACCGTCGAGAACGTGCTCGAGCGCTGCCGCCAACTGCTGGCATAGCGAACCGGATGACTGCAGATAGCTGAAAGGCTGCCCGGCGCACTGCCGGGCAGCCTTCATAACATTTAGTCTCCATACGTCTCCATACTTGCTTTTTACATTTTTACATGAGGCTCTTGCAAAACCATTGCGTGCATACGTGGCACGGACATCTTGCCCGTGTTTCATGGGCGGGACGCCCATGCCACGAGGGGTTTTGCAAGAGGCTCACATAGCATCTCTCCACTTGACCACGTCGGTGCTTTTTTCTATTTTATGCGCTCATAACCGGTGTGCCCCGCGCGTGCGGCGCCATGCGGTTTGGATGCAGGGCGGATCCCGCCAAACACAGGCGTGGGCGAGCAGCAAGAGGGAGAGCCGGGGATGAACATCAGGCGGTTTTTCGTGACAGGCATGTTGCTGGCCGGCATGCTGGCGACGGCAGCGGTAGCCCAGGAAGCACTTCAGGAAGCGGTACAAGCCGAGGGTGGCGAAGAGGATTCGGATGTCTGGATGAACGGCTCGGCGGAGATTAGCTTCCTGACCGGTTACCTCTGGCATGGTATGCTGATCAATGACGAGCCGGTGGCCCAGCCCTCGCTGACGCTGGAGTCGTTTGGCCTCACCTTCAACATCTGGGCCAACTACGACTTCACCGACAATTATTCCGAAGAGGCGCCGGCCTTCACGGAGGTGGACTACGCCATCTCCTACTCGTTCGACCTGGAGCCGTTCGCCTTCTCTGTCGGCTATGCGCTCTACAACTACCCCAACTACCACTACGAGGAGGAACTTGAGGACGGCTCGACCGTGCGCCGGAGCCTTTCGGACACGCAACTGGTCTACGGTTATGTCGAGATGCCCGATTTGATGGTGGTGCCCTCGCTGACGCTGGAGTATTCCGTGGATGGCGACGATACGCTCTATTGCGCCTTCGGCCTGGCCTACGAGCGCGATATAGCCGAGTCGCTCACGGTGGGCCTCACCGGCTCGCTCTCCTGGGCCAATGCGGCCTACCACCGTCTCCAATATGATGCCGACGAAAATGCGCTGGGCGACGCCACGCTGGGCGCGAGCCTTGCCTGGAGACCAGCCGAGGACTTCGCGGCCACGGCTTCACTGCTCTACTCCTATTTCGTTAGCGACACCATCTCCGATGCCGCCGAAGCCAGCGATTACGACGCGCCCGACGCGCTGGTCGCCGGCCTGACCCTCGGCTTCACGTTCTAAGTTCTGCTCATTCGTTCCACGTTCTGTTCATTATGGAGGGCATAGTATACCTACGGCCATGAATGATTTTCTTGAGTTCAAGAATGTCTCCAAGCGCTTCGGCACCGTGCAGGCGGTCGATAACGTCTCCTTCTCCGTCAAGCGCGGCGAGTTCTTCTCGCTGCTCGGCCCCAGCGGCTGCGGCAAGACCACCCTGCTGCGCCTGATGGCCGGCTTCGAGCAGCCCGACAACGGCTCGATCCTGCTTGATGGGCAGGACATCACCCAGATACCCCCGAACCAGCGGGCCGTCAACACCGTCTTCCAGAACTACGCCCTCTTCCCCCACCTGACCGTGCGCGAGAACATCGCCTTCGGGCTGCGGGTGGCGCGCAGGCCGCGGCAGGAGATCGATGCGGCGGTCACGGAGATGCTCAAGCTGATCCAGATGGAGGACAAGGCCGACCAGCGCCCCAACCAGATCAGCGGCGGCCAGAAGCAGCGCGTGGCCATCGTGCGCGCGCTGATCAACCGCCCGCGCGTCCTGCTGCTCGATGAGCCGCTCGCGGCGCTCGACCTCAAGCTGCGCCAGCGCATGCTGCTCGAACTCGACCTGATCCACGACCAGGTCGGCATCACCTTCCTGTATGTCACCCACGACCAGGGCGAGGCCATGAGCCTGAGCGACCGCATAGCCGTCATGCAAGGTGGCAAGATCGAGCAGATCGGTATTCCGGCCGAAGTCTACGAAGCCCCAAAAACGAGTTTCGTGGCCTCGTTCATTGGCGACACCAATTTCGTTGACGGCACCGTGACGGCACTCCCCATGCCCAACTACTGCCGCGTCAGGGTCGAGGGGCTGGGCGAAATCCTCTGCTACAACGACAAGCAGAAGGCCGTCGGCGACCGCGTCAACCTCAGCCTGCGCCCCGAGAAGTTCCACGTCACCCTCGAACAGCCGCAGGAGGATGCGCGCCTAAACGTACTGCGCGGCAAGGTCGAGAACATCATCTACGCCGGCAACCACACACGCTTCTGGGTACACATCGGCGAACGCCGCATAGCAACCTACCACCAGCACCGGCGCTACCACCTCGACGAGAAGCCGATCCGCTGGGAAGACGAGGTCTGGGTATGGTGGGATGCCGACAGCGGCTACATGCTCGACGACTACGCCCCGCTGCTGGAGGAGCGCGGCATCACCCCCCCGCCTGAGACTATCCACTCCGCCAACGGCAAGGAGCAGAGGATATGAGCCGCCGCTGGCGCGAAATAAGCGTCTCGCTCCCCTCGCTCCTGTGGCTGACGCTGCTCTTCCTGATTCCAACCGTCCTGGTGCTGGCCATGGCCTTCAAGCCTTCGGACGGCTACGGCGGCATGGGGCCTGGATGGACGCTGGAGACGATCCGGAGCCTCCGCAATCCCAGTTATCCGGCAATCATTGGACGTACCCTCGGCCTAAGCCTGCTGACCACGCTGCTCTGCGTTGTGCTCGCGGTACCAATGGGCTACTACATGGCGCGGACGCAACGCATCTGGCGACAGACACTGGTGCTGCTGACCGTCGTTCCCTTCTGGATCTGCTTTGTGGTGCGCGTCTTCGCCTGGAAGCACCTGCTGCATCCCGACGGCTTCATCCGCCACGGACTGCTGGCTCTGGGACTGATCGCACCCGACACGATGCTGCTATACACGACAGGGACGGTCATGCTCGTGCTGGTCTACAGCCACCTGCCGTTCGCCATCCTGCCGATCTTTGCCGCAGCGGAGAAGTTCGACTTCCAGCTCATGGAGGCGGCGATGGATCTGGGCGCCACGCGCTGGCGTGCCTTCACCCACGTATTTCTGCCGGGTATCGCGCGCGGCATCGGCACTGCCGTGCTGGTAGTGCTGATCCCGGCGCTCGGCTCCTACGTCATCCCAGATATGGTGGGCGGCACGGAGAGCGAGATGATCGGCAACAAGATCGCCCAGCGCACCTTCGGCGACCGCAACCTGCCGCATGCCTGCGCCCTCGCGGCCCTGCTGACCGTCGCGGTGCTCGGCCCGCTGATGGTGATGGTCTTCGGCAAAGGGCGCTCCGGCACCGCGGAGAAAAGCGTGGGAGGGGTAGTATAAAGATGAAACGCAGCCGCATCCCCCTACTGACCACACTGGCGCTCCTGCTCTTCTTCTACGTACCGATCATTGTGCTGGTGATCGACTCCTTCAACGGCTCGCGCTTCGCCGGTACATGGGGCGGTTTCTCGGTAAAATGGTACGCCAAACTGCTGCAGGAACGCGAGATCTGGCAGGCCGTCCGCAACTCGATGGTAGTGGCCGTCGCCGCAACCTTCTGCTCCACGGTCATCGGCACCTGCGCGGCCTTCGCACTGCACAGTTTCGACACACGGCTGCAGCGTGTCCATAATATGCTGATCTACACCCCGCTCGTGGTGCCCGAGATCCTCATGGGCATCAGCCTGCTACTGCTCTTCATCGGTCTGAAGATCCCGCTGGGCCTCTTCACGGTCTTTCTGGCGCACGTGACTTTCTGCATCAGCTACGTGGCCATGGTGGTGCTGGCACGCCTGCAGGACTTCGACTTCACGCTGGTCGAGGCCGCGCAGGATCTGGGTGCCAGCAACTGGATCTGCCTGCGGCGCATCGTCCTGCCCCTGCTGGCTCCCGGCATCCTGGCCGGCGCCCTGCTGGCCTTCACACTCTCGCTTGACGATTTCGTGATCACCTTCTTCGTGGCCGGCCCGGGCGCGACGACGCTCCCGGTTCTCGTCTACAGCATGATCAAGCACGGCGCGACACCCGTGATCAATGCCTTGTCAACACTGCTGCTGGCGGTGACCTTCGCCGTGGTGGTGATCGCGCAACGTCTGGCACAGGAGAAACACACATGACCATCCGTACCATCACCCGTACCCTCGCAATCCTGGCACTGGCGGCGGCCCTGGCCGGCTGCGGCCGCTCCAGACCGGTGCTGCACATCTACAACTGGTCCGACTACATCGCTCCCGATCTGATCCGCCAGTTCGAGCGCGAATTCAATTGCCGTGTGATGCTGGACACATTCGACTCGAACGAGTCGATGTTCGCCAAGCTCAAGGCGGGCGCCACCGGATACGATCTGATCTTCCCGAGCAGCTACTTCGTCGGCATCATGCGCGACCAGGGCATGCTGCAGCCCCTCAGGCACGAGCTGCTGCCCAACATGGAGTATCTGGATCCCGACTTCACGGCCATGGCGGAGGATCCCACCTTCATCTACAGCATACCATACATGATCAGCCATGCCGGCCTGGGATACAACAAGAAGCGCTGTCCGGACTTCGAGCCCACCTGGGCCATGATGGATCGTGCGGCCTACCGCGGACGCATGACCATGCTCAACGACATGCGCGACACGATCGGCGCCGCGCTCAAGTTCCTCGGCTACAGCCTCAACACCACCAATGCCAATGAGATCGCCGCGGCACGCGATGTCGTCATCCGCTGGAAGTCCAACCTCGCCAAGTTCGAGAACGAGCAGTACAAGAACGGCATCGCTTCCGGCGAGTTCCTGGTTGTGCAGGGCTACAACGGCGACATCGCCCAGGTGATGCAGGAGAACGCCGATATCGCCTACGCCCCGCCGAAGGAGGGCGTCGCACTGGCCTGCGACGAGATGGTGATCCCGCACGATGCGAGTGAGGTGGCACTGGCGCACGCCTTCATCAACTTCCTGCACGATCCCGCCGTGGCCGCCAGGAACACCACCTTCGTCTTCTTCCACTGCCCCAATGTAGCCTCATACAAGCTGCTTGACGAGGCAACGCGCACCAACGCCACCATCTTCCTCCCGGCCGATGTCCGCTCCCGTTCCGAGACCATCCGCGACCTCGGCCCCCACAACGCCCTCTACATCAAGGCCTGGGACGAGATCAAGGCCGCCTCGGCACGCTGATGGCGCGGGCACCACAAGCGGAGTGGACTGCGGATGGATCGCCCTCGTCCTCGAAGGAGATTGAACCGCCAAGACGCCAAGGCCGCCAAGGGGTGCCGCGAATGGATGAACGGGCACGAAAGCGGGAGCAAGCGGGTGGAGTAAGACCGTTTAAGAAAGTGTGTGTGGGGCAGACATTCCTGTCTGCCCTCGTGGACGTGCGCAGACAGGAATGTCCGCGCCACTCTGGGGCAGCTCCCGCAAGGCTGATAGGTTGTGGAATAGGCGGGGTTGGCGGTACGGTGCACAAGGCAAGCGAGAAGTACCCACTTGCTCCTCACTCTTACTCTCACCCTTAATCGGCACGCTCCACCCGCTTACTCTATCGCTTTCAACAAAGCGTGGAGACAAGGTGTGGAGACAAGGTGTGCCACCGGGCGGCGAAAGGGCAGCGCAGCGCTTTTACCCTCTAAATTGCGAGCCACTGTGTGGTCGCAATAATCGTCCCTGCCTAGTCGAAATGTGGAGTCAGAGGGACGACTAAGTGCAGCGACCAAGTGTAAGGCGACTAAGTGTAAAGCGACTAAGTGTGTCTCTCGCCTGTTCCAACCGCCCCGCAGGGGCGGTCGGCGTTACTAGTCTGAGACACCCCACTCCAACCTGCGAAAATCCGCGCAATCCGTAGCTCAATCCTGCCGCGCAGCGGCCATCCAAAAATCCTGAAAATCATGTAAATCCTGTAATCCTGTCAAAAAAACTAGCGAAGAAGGCCCGGAAAATCCTGAAAATCGTGCCTCCCACCTGTTCAAACCGCCCCCGCAGGGGCACTGAACCCAGAACCCGCTTGCCCGTATCGGGCGATTCAGGTAACATACCCGGAATGCGTCGGTTAGAACGCAACTACACAAGAGGTACGAATGGCCAAGATTACTTTTATGGGCGCTGGAAGCACGGTTTTTGCCAAGAGCGTCCTGGGTGACTGCATGCTGCGCGATTCGCTGTGCCGCTCGCACATCGCGCTCTACGACATTGATGCCACGCGACTGCGCGAATCGAAGCGCATGCTCGATACGCTCAATAAGAACATCAACGAGAACCGCGCACGCATCACGACGCATCTCGGCGTCGAGAAGCGCAAGGCCGCGCTCAAGGGTGCCGACTTTGTCGTCAACGCCATCCAGGTCGGCGGCTACGATCCCTGCACCATCACCGACTTCGAGGTGCCCAAGCGCTACGGTCTGCGCCAGACGATCGCCGACACGCTCGGCATCGGCGGCATCTTCCGTGCCCTGCGCACGCTGCCCGTGATGCTCGACTTCGCCCGCGAGATGGAAGAGGTCTGCCCGCGCGCCTGGCTGCTGAACTACACCAACCCGATGGCCATGCTGGCCGGCGGCATCCAGCAGGCCACCAGTATCAATACCGTTGGTCTGTGCCACTCGGTACAGGGCTGCACCGCCTCCCTGCTACACTCGCTCGACCTGCATAAGAAGTATCCGCCGGAAGAGTGCGTCCAGCATGTGGCGGGTATCAACCACATGGCCTGGCTGCTCAAGCTCGAGCACAAGGGCCGCGATCTCTACCCGGAAGTCAAGAAGGTGGCTGCCGAGAAGCTGCGCCGCTGGCGCAAGGGGCCGGACAAGAACTGGAACATGGTGCGTCTCGAGATGATGCTCCACCTTGGCTACTACATCACCGAGAGCTCCGAGCATCTGTCGGAGTATGTGCCGCACTTCATCCAGGCCACGGCGCCGCAGTTGATCGAGGAGTTCAACATTCCCCTCGACGAGTATCCGCGCCGCTGCATCGCGCAGATCGAGCACTGGAAGAAGCAGAGCAAGGAGCTGGTCTCGAACCCCAACCTCACGCATACCCGCTCGCACGAGTATGGCGCCACGATCATGGATGCGATCGTGACCAACAAGCCCGCGACGATCGGCGGCAACGTCCTGAACCGCGGCCTGATCCCCAACCTGCCTCCCAAGGCCTGCGTCGAGGTGCCCTGCCTCGTGGACGGCAATGGCGTGCAGGGTTGCTACGTTGGCGAGCTGCCCGAGGTTCTGGCGGCCTACAACCGCACGAACATCAACGTGCAACTGCTGACGATCGAGGCGGCACTCCAGCTCCGCCGCGACCGCATCTACCAGGCCGCGATGCTCGACCCGCACACGGCCAGCCAGCTCACGATCGACCAGATCCGCAACCTCGTTGACGATCTGATCGAGGAGCACGGCGACTGGCTGCCGAAGTTCAATTAGGAACAGGCGGATAGACCCCGGGTGCGCTCCACAATAGTGGATGCGCACCCGGGAATTCTAGTCTGAAACACCCCCAGCCGCTCTCTCTTTCATTTTTGACAAAGCGTAGGGACAAAGTGTGGAGACGAAGCGTATCCGACAAAGCGTGGAGACAAAATGTGTGGACAAAGTGTTAGCGCGGAGCACCCACTCCAAACTCTCTCTTAAACTCACTCTTAATCGGCACGCTTAAACCACCCGCTTAATCTTTCGCGTTCGACAAAGTCGACAAAGCTCGCGACAAAGTGGCGTCTCTCACCTGTTCAAACCGCCCCGCAGGGGCGGTGGCCCCACTGAATACGGAACCCACATACTCCACGCCGGCGACCAGGTTCGGCACCTGCTCGTGGAAGTACGACTCCTGGCGGGGAATCGTCTATTCCGGCGTGCCGAAGCCCGATTACCTGGCTGGACAGCATGCCGACAAGCTGACGGACCGGGTCGTGGTACGCCTGCACGGCCCCGACCGGGAGGCGATGGACGAGCGCTCCGGCAAAGACTGGTCGAGGATTGTCGAGGCCCGCGACAGCGAGATCGCCGCCCTGGCGGGGATGCTCCGCGACCTGCGCAAGCCCAATCGCAAGACCTGGGTCTTCGTAAACAACCACTACGAGGGCTGCGCTCCCCTGACGATCAGGCGGATACAGGAGAAGATGCAGGGTGGATGAGGTTGCCCCTATCCCAAAGCCTGTACGGGCGGCACGCATGCCGCCCCCCGCCGCCACGGCGGCGGATCGCCTACTGCCGCTGCTGGGCCAGCCAGGCGCGCGCGGCGGCCTTCTCGGCGTCGCGCTTGCTGGTGCCCTCGCCCACCGCGCTATAGCCGGCGGCCTCGACCCGCACCCGGTAGCGCCGGGCATGGTCGGGACCCTCGGCGGCGATAAGCGTATAGACCGGCAGATCCGGCCCCGCGGCCTGCACGTGTGCCTGCAGCTCGCCCTTGGGGTTGTCGCGCCAGAGGTCATCGGCCTGCATCACCCCGGCCCGGTCGCGGAAGAGGCGCGCGTAGATGGCGCGGGCGGCCTCGATGCCGCCGTCGATCCAGGCGGCACCCAGCACCGCCTCGATCGCCGCGGCCAGATTGCTGTCGCGGCACCGGTTGCCATCGCTGTTCGCGCCGCGGCCCAGCCGCAGCAAATTGTCTAACTCCAGTTCGCGCGCGATCTCGGCCAGGATAGTGCCGTTGGCGCAGCGGCTGCGCAGCACGGTCAACGCGCCCTCGTCGGCGTTCGGCCGCTCCAGGAAGAGCTGTTCGGCCAGCAGCAGCCCCAGCACGGCGTCGCCCAGAAACTCTAGCCGCTGGTTGTCCGTCTGCATCCCGGGATGCTCGTGGCGGAAGGAGGGATGCGTCAGGGCCGTCTGCAGCAGATACGGCTCGGCGAAGGCATAGCCCAGACGCGACTCGAGTGCCGTCAGTTGCTCAGGTGTGGCTTCCATCACGTTACCGTTTACCGAGCCTTCACGACTATCCCTGCCGGAACCGTTCCAGCAGATGCCGGCGGAAGGTCGCGATGGCGACAAACGACCGGCGCGGATAGTAATGTAGCCGTCGATTCCGGCGCAGATATTCGCCCATCTTGCGGTTGAAGGTGCCGCGGCCGGTGATGAACTGTCCCCAGAAACCGTAGTGCCATTGCACATCCTCCATGCGCGGGCTGAGGTTGTCGTGCCACTCCTGCGGAAAGATCGCCAGCCATTTAGGATTCTCGTTAAGCCAGGTGCCGGTATCGATCTCCACCGCGCCGTAGAGCGCCTCCGCATGTTCCATCAGCGCCAGGAAGCAGGCCGGCAGGTAGTGGGGATTGTCGAAGATCGAGCGCGGGCAGACGGCGTTGGCGATGTGGAAGCCGACACGCGCCGTGGGCTCCTTGTAGACGTTGTAGCGCAGGCTGCCGCACTGGTAGGCCTTGAGGGGAGAGTCGTCGAGGAAGTCGCGCTCGCAGCGCGCGTCGAGCGAGAGACGCAGAATCCCGAAACCCTCGCGCTCGAAGGCCTCGCCGTCGTCGCGGTAACGCGCATAGCATTCCAGCAGCGGACGCTCGAGCGCCTGCCAGGCCTCCGCATTCCAATCTATAGAGGGGGGATTAAGCATGCCGGGGTTGGCGTCGGTCTTGCGGTAGATATCCACGCGCTGCCGCAGCACATCCACCGGTGCCTCGTCGGGGTGTCTGGCGAGCCAGTCGTGCATGAAGAAGAGCTTGAGCTTCACGACCTCATGCAGATAGTCGCGGTGCTCTTCCAGAGTCTTGGGTTGTACTGTCATGGCTTGCAGGCTCTTATGCCGACTTAACCAAAAACCAGTTCGCCGAACGCCTGCGGCTGGTGGAAGTTAAGCTTCTTGCCGACGTCCGACCACATGCCCCAGTGCGGATACGCCGGATCGCCGCCGCACTTGAAGAAGTTGCCGCGCCAGACATCGCCGCGTGCCACGCCGCACTCGCCGAGGTGCGCCGTGAAGAGCGCCAGCGGGATGCGGTAGGCGATGGCCCAGGCCAGCGGCCCAGCAATCGGGCGCCGCACCAGTCCCGGTAGCGAGTGGCCGATCTCGACCTGGCGCAGCCACTCCGGCGCCACCGGCGCGTACTTGTGGAAGCCGCCCGCACGGCGGCGGCGCGCATCCTCGATGAAGTAGAGCAGCATCGTGCCGGCAGCCGAAATCTCGAAGTTGAAATAGGCCTTGCCGGGTGCGGGCTGCACGAAGAACTCGACGCAACTGTCCTCGCAGACGTTCGACTGCGGCTTCTTCCGGATGCAGCGGACGTGGCGATCCATCACGTCGAAACGCACGTAGAGCGCGTGGCGGTCGTAGAGCACGCGGAAGTAGGTCAGCGGACGATGGCTGCTGCTCTTCTCATGCCAGTTTTCAATCACTCCCACCTCGGCCCGGCTCCAGCCGGCGGGTACCGAGCCGACTTCCGCCGCCAGTGATGGCGGACGGCTGGCACGGTGGATGGTGTAGCGGGGGGGTGCGGTCTCTTCGCTCATGGTCGCTTCCTCTCCCGGCAAACGCCGGAACTAATCGATCTCCCTGAAGGTGTATTCGCGGCTGCCGAGGCCGAATTCGTGCAGGTATTCAATTACAGCATAGGGATCCTTGGCGTGGATGCGCTCGAAGAGGTGACCCTTGTCACCCAGTTCCCACCCCGGCGGAAGCGATCCGGGAATCAGATCCTCGGTACGGATGAGATCCAGAGTCGCCTGCTCGATAGCCACAATGTCGCGCCCCGCAAGAATGCCGATGTCGGGCACCAGGCTCGGCGTGGACATGCCCCAGCAGTCGCAGAAGATGGTGATATCCGTCAGCAGGTTGATGAAGAGCCGCTGTTCGGGCTTGAAGTTATCCAGCACGGCCCGCGTGGTCAGCGCCATGCCGCGCTGGAAGTCGCGGTAGCCGCCACCCTCCATCGTGATCGCCTTCTGCGGGCAGATAAGGACGCAGTGCTGGCAGAACTTGCAGTTGTGGTAGAAGACGTCGAAGCGCCCCTTCTCGTCGAACGAGATGGCATGGTTGGGACAGTTCTCCTCGCAGACACCGCAGTGCGTGCAGCTCGACTCATCCCAGTTCAGGCCGCCCTCCAGCGCGTGGATGCGTCCGCGCGTCTTCTGGTTGACGCAGCCCATCGAGAGGTTCTTCGAGGCGCCGCCGAAACCGCAGGCGCCATGCCCCTTGACGTGCGCGAAGTCAACCAGCACCTCGGCATCCAGCACCTCGCCGCCGATCTCGACCTCGGTGAAGTTGCGGAAAGGCGGATTCACCGGACGGGGATAGACATAGCGGTCGGAGAGGCCGCTGATCGAAACGATCGGACAACCCACCGTCTCGGTGGTGTAGCCCCGCTCGACGGCGGTGAGAACGGAGCCGGGCGAGTCGCAGGCAAAGACCCGCTTCGCACCAGCCTCGCGCAGCTTGCGCACCAGAACACGCGTGAAGTAGGGATGGATCGTCGTGAAGCCGGTACCGCCGCCAAGATGCATCTTGACGCAGACCGTGCGCGACTTGACGGCGCTCTCCAGATCCAGCGCATCCAGCAGGCGTTCCCATTTCGCACCGATCGAATTGACCGGTTCCAGGGTTTTAGGCGCATAGCGCGCAAATAGCAGTTCGCTCATAGGATCCTCATTTCTGTTCCAGGGTGCGTTCGACACATTCGGCCATCTGCGCCAGGAAACGGCGCACACCAAACTTCTCGGCGTGGGCGCGGATGTCGCCGGGATTCCAGGTGGCATCCGCCGCGCGCGCTATAGCCTCGGCCAAGGACTCCACGCTCTGCTCATCGAAAAACAGTCCGCTGACGTTCTCGGCCACGGTCTCCGTGGCCCCGCCGCGCCGGAAAGCCACCACCGGACGACCGCAGGCCATGGCCTCGAGCGGCACAATGCCGAAGTCCTCCTCGCCGGGGAAGAGCAGCATACTGCAGTTGCGGTAGAGTTCGCGCACCTCATCATCGCTGCGCCACCCGAGGAGTTCGACGTTGTCGCCCGCGAGGGCGCGCAGGTGTGCGGTCTCGGTACCGGCCCCCACAATCTTGAGTGTACGTCCGGGCAGGCGGCGGTAGGCCTCTACCGCGAGGTCGACACGCTTGTAGGGCACCAGCGCGGAAACGATCAGGTCATAGCTGCCATCTCTTAGCACGCCGGGCATGGGGGTGAAGGCGTCGGTATCTACCGGCGGATAGACTACATCGCTCTCGCGCCCGTAGAAACGGGAGATGCGATCCTGCACGTGGTGGCTGATGGCAACGAAGCGATCCACCCCGGCACTGGTCTTGCGATCCCAGTGCCGCAGATACGCCAGCAGCGGCTCCGCCAGCCGCGCGCGCACCGGGCCGAGATATTCGCGCGAGAAGAGCCAGGCGTAGCGCATCGGCGTGAAGCAGTAGCAGAGGTGGCGCATGCCCGGCGTCTTGCGGAATGCCTTGGCAACGCAGTGGCTGGTAGTCAGCAGCAGGTCGCCCGGCGGCACGCGCACTGTCCGTGAGGCTGAAGGCATCAATGGCAGCAGGTAGCGGTAGTAACGCAGCAAGCCCGGAATGCGCTGCATCTGCGAGGTGACCAGCGGGCGGTTGCGGATGGCGGCACTCACCCGTTCCGGCTCACCGAAGAGCACGGCCAGCGGCGCCTCGGGAAAGGCCTCGCAATGGAGTTCGAGCACACGCTCGCCACCGCGCATGCCGGTCAGCCAGTCATGGCCCAGCACCACCCGCCGGCCCGCCGCCGCCCTGGTCAGGGGATTCACGCCGGAGCCTCCTGCATGCCGAGGACGCGACGATAGACATTGCGCGTCTGGCGCGCGGTCCTGGGCCAGTCGAAGTCGCGTGCCCGCGCCATGCCCGCCGCGCCAAGCCGCGCGCTAAGGGCCTTGTCGGTGAGCACATCGTACATGCTGTCGGCCAGCGCCTGCGCGTTGCCTACCGGCACTATGCGTGCCGCCTCTCCCACAATCTCGGGCTGGGCACCGCCGTCGCAGCAGACTACCGGCACCCCGCAGCGCATGGCCTCGACAAGCTGCAGACCGAACCCCTCGTAGCTGGAGGGATTCACCAGCATGGCCGCCTCCTGGTAGGCGGCTGCCAGCTCGTCGTTCTCGATGAACCCGAGGAACGTCACGTGCTCGGTGAGTCCCAGATCGGCCGTGGCGCGCCGCGCTTCGGGATAACGCGGATCGTCGGGGCCGATGATCAGCAGGTGGAGCGGGTCGCGCACATTGCGCCGGACATGGTTGAAGGCGCGTATGAGGGTGACGACATGCTTGTAGGGATCGAGCCGCCCCACGTAGATGATCGTGCGCACCTTGCCGCGCGGCGCGTCGGCGGGAGGTGGCTCGAAGCGCGCATCAACGCCGTTGTAGATAGTCTTCAGCTTGGCGGCATCCGTCTCGTTAAGCTTCAGCACGCGGATGATGTCGCGCCGCGAGGTGTCGCTGACCGTCAGCACGGCATCGGAGCGACGCACGCTCTGACGCAGGCAGTAGCGGAAGAGCGGCATCATGCGGCTCTTGCGTGATTGCGGCGCATGGTCACGAAGCAGCAGCGGGATGACGTCGTGGATTGTGGTGACGCAGCGAATCGCGCCCTGTTCAGCGGCATTCCTGGAAAAGGCCAGATAGGGAATCATGTAGTTCGGCGAGTGGAACAGGTTGGCACGCATCTGGCGCAGGAGATGAGGGAGCCGCAACTGTCCCTCGATGGAGAAGATGCCATACGGCAGCATTTTGGTGACAACCCGCTCGTTGTCCGTCAGACCGCACTGTTCCAATACCCGCGCACGCAGCGCATCGTCATTGAAGAGCAGGTGGAACTGCCACTCGGGTTCGAGCGCCGGCAGGCGCCGCAGCAGCTCGATGGTATAGACGCCGATGCCCGAAGGTGTCGCGCCGATCCAGCGCGCATCAATCACGATCTTCATGCCGCCCCCTCTACTCCCTGCAGACCAAGCACATGGCGATAGACATTCAAGGTCTGCCGGGCCGTCTCAGCCCAGCGGTAACGCCGCACCTGCCCGAGGCCGGCGGCGGTCAACTGCGCGCAACGCTCAGGATCATCCAGCAAGCCGGCCAACGCCGCGCGCCAGGCCCCGGCCTCGTTGGCCGCCACAATGCAGGCCGCATCGCCCACTACTTCAGCCACCGCACCGGCCGGAGCGGTGACTACCGGTGTACCGCAGGCCATCGCCTCCAGCGGCGGGAAACCGAATCCCTCGTAGCGCGAAGCCAGGGCAAAGAGACGGGCACCGGCATAGAGCGCCGGCAGCTCGGCATCCGTCACGTCGTCCAGATGGCGGATCTGGCCGGCGCGCCGGGCATTGCGGAAAGAGTCCAGAATCGGCCCGCAGTGCCAGCCCTGACGACCGGCGATGACGAGATCGATGTCGTCGCGATCCAGCGCATCGAAGGCTTCCACCAGCAGGGGGAAGTTCTTGCGCGGCTCGATCGTGCCGACGCTCAGCAGATAGGGACGCTCAAGTCCCCGTTTGCGCCGGAAGGCCGCGATTTCAGCCTCCGGCGGACGGCGGAAGGTCTCGTCGATTCCCAGGTGCGTCACGTGTATCCGTCCCAGCGTCTCCGGATGGAGGGCGGCGATCTCGCCGGCGCTGAAGTGCGATATGGTGATAATCGCATCGGCCCGCCGCAGTGTCCGCTCCAGTTGCGACGCGAGATAGGCCCGGTTGCGGTCCTCGGCACAGTCGGGCAGACGGGCGAAGCTCATGTCGTGTACCGAGACCACGGCCTTGCCGCGCCGCAGCGGAGGGATGATGAAGTTGGTGAAGTGATAGAGGTCGGCCGCGCCGGCCAGGGCGTCGAAGGGCGGCCCCCCTACCCTCTTCCACAACTGCTGGATGAGTGCGCCGGGGAGCAGGCGCCACGGACGCAGCTCGGCACCCGGCACTGCGGGCGCCTCGGCCTTGCGGGAAAAGTCGAGATAGAAGAGCCGGAGACGATCCTCCGCCCCGAAAAACGGCATCAGTTGCCGGGCGAGCTGGCGCGTATAGCGCCCGATACCCGCCCGCTGGGCCACCGCCGGTTGATAATCAAGACAAACATGCATGGTGCAGCCATAGAATACCTTGTAATGGCTAGCTTAAGCAAGCGCAACGTGCCGGGGGCGCGGGTAAGGGTGCGATCCACAATAGTGGATGCGCACCCAGAATTCAGAAGCCAGAATTCAGAATGAAAAAGCGCATCCTTCTACTTCCCTTTTAGTGTCCAAGCAATTGAGACAACATCCGGGACGGGTAGCGAAACGTATAATTTGTTGCCGTTCAACATTCTGGATGCTGGATTCTGGATTCTGGATTCTGTGCGATTCAACCAAGTTGAATCGCACACCACCTTCCGCTTTGTCGCGAGCTTTGTCGGTGACTTTGTCGAAAGCGGGAGAGTAAGCGGGTAGTTTAAGTGTACCGTTTAAGTGCAGGAATGCGCGGTTTCCACAAACAAATTCCTGATTTCATGAGTTCCTGATAAATAATCAGCGGGGAATTGCAATAAGTCAACACTGCCTGTGGCTGGTGCCTGTACCGAACCACCCCGCCATTCCGGCCAGCGGGGCGGTCAGCGGTTCCTGACCAGATAGATGCAGCTCTGCACGCGGCGGGCGCCGTTGTGGTCGAATTTGCCGTTGTCGGAGGGGCGGTTCTTGAGTACCAGCCTGCTGCCCTCGCGGATCAGCATCTGGCAGGAGCCGCCGCCGTCGACCGTCAGACAGTCGCTGCACCCCATCAGGCTGAGGAAGTAGCAGGCGCCGTGGAAGTTCAGCCCCGGCGCAATCGAGGGGAAGCGCCCGTCGCAGGTCATCAGCACCACACGGCGCTCGGCGGGGTTGAAACCGATCACGGTGTGCGGCGTGTTGCCGCTCAGAAGCGCGTGCCAGTGGCGTTCGGGGGTTGCCTGGAGCGAAACACCGTCCTTCCAGACGTGATAGCCGAGGATCGCGTTGTCGTACTTGTCCAGGTTTTCAAGATGGTCCAGCACAGGGAACTCGCCGTTGCGGAACATCATGCCAGTCTTGCTGTCGTAGCCGGGCTTGGCATCATAGATCTTGCCGTCGATCTTGATCGGGTAGAATGGCGTAGGCGGCACATAGCGGAAATAGGCACCGTTGACCGCGGCGATCGTCTTGCGATCATGCTTGACCATCTCCTCGACGGTCTTCAACTGCGGACCGCACTCGGCGAGCTTGAAGCTCACGTCGGCCTTGTCCCACTCGACCACGACAAAGTAGACCGAGACCGGGAATTTCTTGATGGTGCGGTTGCGGCGCAGCAGGTAGAAGCCCTCTTCGGTCTCGATCACATCCGAAAGGCGGCCATCGGAGATCTTCAGGGCCGCAGCCTTCACCTGCGGATCAAGGGTATCGATCCCGGCATTGAACAGGGGAATCTGGTGCGCATTATACTTGAAACGCTCCTTGGCGACCTTTTCAAACTCCTTCTTGCCGCCTTTTGACAGTTCCCGTCTGGCCTCCTTGAGCGTCTTGACGGCGTCGGGGGTGTCGGCTTTCAGGAAAATCTGCGAGACATCATAGACATCCCCCATCTCGCGGGGCATGAAGTTATCAAAGAAATAGTGGTAATAGGTGACGCCCGGCGCCAGTTCCCTGACGTCACACTCGATGAACTTGTATTTGCGAAGCTCCTGTGGAAAGCTATCGGGGAAGCGGGCGGGAGGAGCCGCCAGAGACGGTGCCGCTGTGAACAGCGCAAACGCAATGATCGCGAACAACACAAACAGCACTCGTCTCATGGCTTTTCTATTCCTTTCCGCGGCTCTTGCACCCCTCCTTGCTTATACACATGGCACGGGCATCCTGCCCATCTTGCATGGGCGCGACGCCCATGCCCCGAGGAGGTTTACAATAGATAGTTTCCATTATGTCAGAAACTCACGCCCATGTCCACGCCAATCACACCAAAGCGGTCCCAGCCGCTGACCTTGCCGCGGTCGGATTGCAGCATGGCGTAGAGGCCGCCCTTGATGTTCTCGGCAAACTGGGCCGAAAGGCCGGTCGCCAGACGGTAGCGGTTGAACATGTCGCTGCCGGAGAGACCGGGCTTGTCCTCTACAAAACCCTCGCCGTAGGCGTAGGGATTAAGAGCGAGGGCGGTCAGTTTCCAGGGCGACCTGACGCGGAGCCGGTTGCGGTAGCGCAGGTAGTCGCTGCCGCCGTCGTCCTTCATGCGCCACTCGAAGCGGTTGCGGTCGTCGATGCGCCACGAGGCCAGCTTGATCTTCAAGGTCAAATCCAGCGTGGGGCGCTGCTCGTTCTGCCAGTAGTGGTCGCCATCGCCGACCTTGCTGTAACTGAGCGAGCCGTCGTCCTGCTTCTTGGATGTATAGACCGGACGATTCTTGCGCTCCTGCACCACGCGGTGGCCGAGGCCGATGTTCAGCCAGTCGGTCACGTCGTACTTCAGCATGGCGAGCGTCTCCTCGTCGTAGAACTCGCTGGCATCATCCTGATAGCGCAGTTCCTCCTCGAGATGAACCGAGAAGCCCTGCGGCAGTTTGCCTTCAACAAAGAACTTCAGCCAGAGCTGCGTATCGTTACCACGCGCGTATGGCAAAACCGTACCCAGCGCAAGGGCGGCCACCGCCAGCGCATTCAACCAATGCTTGTGCATCATACTCTATCTCCTGTCAGCAAGGCAGATCCGTGTCCGGCGACCGTCGCCGGAGTGGCGGTATGCCTTGCATATTCGGAGATTAAACACCCAGCGTATGAGGATCATACGAGGATGGTGTGTTTTCTTTGTTTGAAAACGCAACATTTCTAACACAATTCTCACATATCGTCCATACTCATCTCATTGAAATCCCCTTTAATGGCGCCGTTCACAGACAACGATTAACCACTGCGCCACATGGCGCGAAAGGAAGAGAAGATGCACATGAACGCGAAAATGTTTGCCGCGGCCACATTAGCCGCGCTGCTGGCGGTGCTTCCGGGCATCGCGGAGGATAAGCTGGTGCTGGATGGATCAACCACCATCGGCCCCATCGCCAAGGCCTTCGCCGAGTACTACATGGCACGCAACCAGGGCGTCAACGTGACGGTCAGCGAATCGGGCAGCGGCAACGGCGTCAAGTCGCTGCTGAACGGCACCTGCGACATCGCCTGCCTCTCGCGCGCCATGAAGGCGAACGAGCTGGAGGCGGCCAGGGAGAAGAAGATCGAGCCCGTGCAGCACACGGTGGCTTTTGACGGCGTGCCGGTGATTGTTCACCCAAGCAATCCGGTCAAGGGGCTTACCCGCAAGCAGGTTGCGGATATCTACACCGGTGCCGTCGTGAACTGGAAGCAGGGCCCGCA
>JAAYLN010000147.1 GCA_012521875.1 Lentisphaerota bacterium
ACTAGTTCGCCAAAATCTTATGTATGATATCACTACGCCGAGCGGCAAAATTATAAGGCATCCACCAAAAGGTTGGAGGTTCAGTAGAAAGACATTTGAAGAAGAACTGGCAGTCGGCAAAATTGTGTTTTCTGCTGATGAGACTCGGATAATCCGAAAGATATACCTTGCTGACCAAGCTGGCAGGGTTCCTGAAACTGTTTGGTTCGCACAAGACGCAGGCACAACACGAGATGCTAGTGCTGAGGTAAGGGCGTTGGTTGATGGAGAATCGTTTGATACTCCTAAACCCGAGCGCCTTATCCAGCGGATAATGGAGCTTGCCACTAATACTGGCGACTGGGTGCTCGACTCCTTCGCTGGTTCGGGCACGACCGGCGCGGTCGCTCACAAGATGGGGCGGCGGTGGATCATGGTGGAACTCGGCGAGCATTGCCACACGCATATTATTCCGCGCTTGAAGAAGGTCATTGATGGCGAGGATCAGGGCGGCATCAGCAAGGCGGTCAACTGGAAGGGCGGCGGCGGGTTTCGCTACTACCGGCTCGGGCCGTCGCTGATCGTCAACGACGCGTGGGGCAATCCGGTCATAAACTCCGAGTTTAATGCCGCCATGCTGGCCGAGGCGGTCTGCAAGCTGGAGGGCTTCACCTTCGCGCCGGATGCCGACATCTACTGGCAGCAGGGACGCAGCTCGGAGACGGACTTCATCTATGTCACCACGCAGATGATGACCAAGGAGATGCTGGCCAAGCTCAGCGACGATGTAGGGCCGAAGCGCAGCCTGCTGGTCTGCTGCGGGGCATTCAAGGGCGATGTGGGACAGTTTGAAAACCTGACTGTCAAGAAGATCCCCAAGGCCGTGCTGCAAAAATGCGAGTGGGGGCACGACGACTACTCGCTGGCGATCGAGAACCTGCCTATGCGGATAGAGGAGGTTGTCCCGCAGGACACCGGGAGAGAGGCGACGAAGTCGGGCCGAGGCGGCGGAAAGAAGGCACGGGATGAGGGACCGACACTCTTCGATCTTGAGGGGCTAGAATGAAGAAGCGCAATGATGACGAGGGAGCCAGGGAGGGGCAGGTCACCCTCTACCGGACGGCAGACGGAGCCGTGCAGGTGCAGTGCCTGCTGCGCGACGAGACCCTCTGGCTTACCCAGAAGGCGATGGGCGAGCTGTTCGGGGTGAAGGTGCCGGCCATCAGCAAGCACCTGACAAACATCTTCGAATCGGGCGAACTCGATGAAAATCGAGTTGTTTCCATTTTGGAAACAACTGCCGCCGACGGCAAGCCCTACCAGACCCGATACTACAACCTCGATGCTATTATCGCGGTAGGCTACCGGGTCAACAGCTATCAGGCCACGCAGTTCCGCATCTGGGCCACACGTGTTCTCAAGGAGTACATGATCAAGGGTTTTGTCCTTGATGATGAGCGTTTGAAGCAGGGCGGCAAGCTGTTCGGGGTGGATTATTTCGAGGAGCTGCTGGAGCGCATTCGGGAAATCCGTGCCAGCGAAAGGCGCTTCTACCAGAAGATCACCGATATCTACGCGCTATCGGCGGACTTCGACCCGAATTCGCCGATCACCAAGACGTTTTTCGCCACGGTTCAGAACAAGCTGCACTGGGCGATCACCGGTAAGACGGCGGCCGAGACGATACATGATTCCGCCGATGCCTCGCTGCCCAACATGGGCCTGACCACCTGGAAGCGGGCTCCGCGCGGCAAGGTGCTGAAGTCGGATGTGACTATAGCCAAGAACCACCTCAACGAGACGCAGATACGCTCGCTGAACCGGATCGTCAGCGCCTATCTGGATCTGGCCGAAAATCGCGCTGAACGCCGGATTCCCATGAATATGGCAGATTGGGAGGCGTTCCTGAATCAGTTCCTCGATATGGCCGAGTACCCTGTGCTTCAGGACTCTGGACGAGTCTCCGCTCTGGAGGCCAAGCTCAAGGCGGAGGCTGAATACGAGGTGTTTCGGGCCAGACAGGATCGCGAGTTTGTGTCGGACTTCGACCGCGAGGTACGGCGATTGACTGGCAAGGGTGATTCAGGGCGCCAGAAAGGTCAGGGGGATGAGGGATGAGCATCCAGCACGTCAACTCCATCAGCAACCGCCTGAGTCTGCGCCCGCCGCAGCGGGACTCGCTCGAGATTCTGGCCCGCGTTTGTGAGATTATCGAACTGTCGAAGGATGCCGATCCGGCCGCGGCCTTGACGGCGATCAGGAGCGAGTTTCCCACGGTCGAGGATTTCGAGCGGGAGTTTCCATCGCTCTGCTTTGCAATTGCCACGGGCGTCGGCAAGACACGGCTCATGGGGGCTTTTATTGCCTACCTCTATCAGGCCATGGGTATCCGCAACTTCTTCGTGCTGGCTCCGAACCTGACGATCTACAACAAGCTGATCACCGACTTCACGCCCAACACGCCGAAGTATGTCTTCACAGGCATCGGTGAGTTTGCCGTGCATCCGCCGCTCGTTGTAACCGGTGACAACTACGAGGACGGGCGCGGTGTCCGGCGCGCCGATCAACTGCCGGGTGTTGACTGGGGCTGCGATGTCCATATCAACATCTTCAACATCTCCAAGATCAACAGCGAGGTGCGGGGCGGCAGCGCTCCCCGCATCAAGCGGCTCAGCGAGTATATCGGCCAAAGCTATTTCGACTACCTTGCCGGGCTGGATGATCTGGTCATGCTGATGGACGAGAGCCATCGCTACCGGGCCACGGCTGGTGTGCGGGCGATCAATGAGTTGAAGCCGGTTCTCGGCCTGGAGCTGACCGCAACGCCGCAAGTTGTGACCGGTAGCAAGGCCGAACCATTCAAGAACGTGATCTACAGCTACCCGCTGGCCACGGCCATGACGGATGGGTTTGTCAAGGAGCCCGCCGTGGCCACGCGCCAGAATTTCGATGCCGCTGCCTACTCCGACGAGGGGCTGGAGAAGGTGAAGCTGGAAGACGGCGTGCGGATCCACGAGAACACGAAGGTCGAGCTCGAGGTTTACGCCCGCAACAACGAAAAGCCCATTGTCAAGCCCTTCATGCTGGTCGTGGCTACCGATACAACGCATGCCAATGCACTGCAACAGGTCATCGAGAGCGATGACTTCTTTTCGGGGCGGTACAAGGGCAAGGTCATCCAGGTCCACTCCAACATCCGGGGTGAGGAAAAAGACGAGGTAATCGAACAGCTTTTGACCGTCGAGCACGCTGACAACCCGGTGGAGATCGTTATCCACGTCAACATGCTCAAGGAGGGCTGGGACGTTACCAATCTATACACGATTGTCCCGCTGCGGGCGGCGAACTCCAGGACGCTTGTGGAACAGTCCATCGGGCGCGGCCTGCGCCTTCCTTATGGCAAGCGGGTGGGTGTTCCAGCGGTGGACCGCCTGACGATTGTCTCGCACGACAAATTCAAGGAGATTGTGGATCATGCCAACGATCCTAACTCGATCATCCGGGCAGGGGTGGTGATTGGGAGGGACATCCCGGAGGCGGGCCGCAAGGCCGTGGAGGTGAAGAGCACCTTTGAGCACGTGATCGCCGGCGGAGAGATGCCGGCACGGCTGGTCGCTGCCGGACAGCCTGAGGAGCATCAGGGAAAGCTATTCGAGACTCCCGAAAAGCAGGCGGTTGCCAAGGCGGCCTATCAGGTCATCAGGCAGTACGAGCGACTCAGGGGCAGTGATCAGCTTCAGGACGAGGAAGTTCAGGCGGAGATCGTGCAGAAGGTGCAGGATCTTGTCCGGCCCGCGCAAGGCGTGCTGACGGGTATTGTCGAGGAGGTCAATCTGCCCGCCGTGGTGCGTGAGACCACGGCGCTTTACCAGAAACTCTCCATCGACGTGCCGAAGATCGTGGTTGTGCCCAAGGGCAAGTTCGTCTGCGGTTATGAAGACTTCGATCTGGATGTGAGCGGCATCAATCTCCAGCCGGTCTCCCAGGACATTCTGATCCAGCACCTGCACGAGAATTTGCAATACCGGTTGCGCGATGGTACCGGCATTGTCGAGGAGAAGCGCCCCGAGGATTATCTGGTGCGCGGGCTGATAGACTTTGACGACATCAGCTACGATGAGCATTCCGCACTCCTGTACAAGCTCGCCGGGCAGGTCGTGCAGCGCTTGCGGATGTATCTGAAGGAAGAGAACGATTTAATCAACGTTCTCCAGTACCACCAGCAGCCGCTTGTGAACCTGATCCACGTCCAGATGCAAAAGCACTACGTCGAGTCCGCTACAGCCTACGAGGCCCACGTGACACGGGGATTCCGTACCTTGCGCGCGAACAACTACACGGCGGCGGCCGATGAGGGCGTGCGGGACTTCCGTGCGACACTCCCCGATGGCCAGCGCAAAAATATCGGCGCCATGGTTTTCGGCGGCTTCAGCAAGTGCCTCTATCCAATCCAGAAATTCGACTCCGACTCGGAACGCCGCTTTGCCGTGATTCTGGAGAACGATCCAGATGTTGAGAAGTGGTTCAAGCCTGCCAAGGGCGACTTCCAGATTCACTACAGCCACGATGAATCCTACGAGCCCGACTTTGTCGTGGAGACGGCTGGCGAGAAGTTCCTCTGCGAGCCCAAGCGGGCAAGCGAGATGACGGACGAGATCGTGCTGGCCAAGGCCGAAGCGGCGGCAGTCTGGTGCAGGCACGCCACGGCCCACGCCATCGAGAACGGTGGCAAGCCGTGGCGCTGCCTTCTGATTCCCCACGACGAGATAGAAGATCAGATGACACTTGCCGGACTCGCCGCACGGCGCGAGGTTCTGCCGAAGCAGTGATGAGCGCGCGACCGGAACCAGACGTGAAAACGGGAATCGTTGGGATGCCAACACGGCCCGTAGGAGTTCCCAGCTACACCATCACCATCCCAAGAATGCGCCCGCGTAGCGGCAAACCTCGTCAATAGGGGCAGCTTGGCGGCAGGTACAGGCGGTGCTGGCGGTACAGTTTCTGCGTGGGTGCCGCAGTCGCGTCGGAGTACCGGCTTCAGGGACTGGTGATTTATTCCCCGCGCGGATTAATCAGGAACTCAAGAACTCAAGAATAGTGCAAGAATGCTCGGTTTTCACAAACAAATTCCTGATTTCATGAGTTCCTGATAAAAAAATCAGCGGGGAATTGCAATAAGTCAACACTCCCTTCAGCCGGAAGCCAACAAGGGCCTTCAGGCCCGCGAAGCCCTTTTTCCTTTGGAAAAAGGGGTCATGGGAACGGGGCTGAAGCCCCTGAACCACTTCCGCCTGAAGGCGGTACTCCGACGTGGCAGCTAGCCGGAATATTGACTTGTAAGATGGCGCTCTTGGCGTCTTGGCAGTTTATCGCCTTTGTGCGGCTCGCCGGTCACGCGCGTAGCGACGTGACGGGGACGGCTCGCCCTACCTTCCGTTTGCTGTACCGTGAGCTTGCGCTGGGGCGGCTGGCGGGGAGGTCGGCGGCTCTTCCACGGTCTCCCGGACCGCTATCGTCTCGCCCTTGTGCTCTTCGTGTAAGGCTCGTTTGGCTGCCGGCGGCGCAGGAGGCCATATCAGTGACGGTAATTCCGGTGCCTCGATCTTGACGGGCGTTTCCGGCGACTTCAGTGCCTCATTCCGGAGTCGATCACGCAAATACTCCGTCGGCGCAATCGCCGGGAATGCCTTCGCACCCAGCTTCAGCAACTCCACATTGCCCTTCGGCACATTGGGGCCGGTTCGCACGAACACGGCACGTCCCGGCATCCGTTTCAACTCCTCTGTCGCGCCTTCCCAGGTGCCGCCCTTCTTGAAATCGGAGCTGACCACCAGACCGTATTCCGCGAGTGCATAGATCAGCTTGTTGCGCCCCATCGCATTGCCGACATTGAAGGTCGCCTTGGGATGGTATGGGGAAATCAGCAGGAGGCGTCCGTCAGCCAACGCCCGCCGGGCGTCACGCGCAACACTCCGCCGCAGGAGCGAATCAGCCAACACCCCCAGAACAACCCCGCCGGCGTCCAGGGCACCCGACATTGCAATCTGATCGACGCCACGGGCACCGCCGGAAACAACCGGCATGCCCTCCCGCGCGCACCGCCCGGCCACGTCCAGCGCGAAGGACTCCCCTTCGGAATCCACGTTGCGAGAACCGACGATTGCCAGCCCGCCACCCCGCAACAGCCTTTGCTCGCCGACGCAAAAGAGGATGGGAGGGGCCTTGTCCTTCAGATGGTTCTTATAACGCGCCGGATAATCCGGGTCGCTCCGGCAAACAACCCAGATGCCGCTCTGGTTCCATTGCTCAACAGCGAACCCCAGCTTCACGCCGCGTTTGAGCAGCGCGCCCAGACGCGCTTCATCAAGACCTGTCTCCATGGCCAGTTCGTGAACCCGTGACGGATTCAGAAGGTCTGCCGGCCGGAGGTTGACACTCATCAACCACCTGACCACCTTGTTGTAATCCCTCAGATCAAGCGGAACCATGCTGGTGTCCTTGCCAAAATGCGCGCAAAGCAGCAGAATCGCCTTGGCATCTTCGCTCATCATATTCATGCTATACCTCAATCCATCCTTGGAGAGTTCAACGCCAATGCAAGCGGGAAGACTGCCGGGCATCCCGCCCGACGGAGAACAGCCGCCGCTACCGTAAACGTCCACCCGGAATCCGTCATGTCGTCCACAAGGAAACATGGTTCCGCCGGAACCGCTGCCGGGTCAGCCTCGAAAACGCCATTCAGATTCCGCGCCTGCTGATAACTGTTCTGCATCTCCTTCTGTTGCGGATTCGCTCTGGTCTTCCGCAGGCAGGCATGAAAGGGCAGCTTCAGTGCGGCCGCCAGTCGCTTCGCAAAGTCCGGCACCAACTCCGGCCGGTTGAGAGAGGGGATGCAGGTCACCCACGCAGGTGTCGGCTGGGGATCCCATTTCTCAATCATTTCAACGCACGCCCCAACCAGTTCGTCGACGAAACGTCCGACCGTGTACTTGCCTTCCGCCACCATCTGACCCCAGCCTGCATCACGCCAAAGGGACAAGGCACGACCTTCTTCCGCGCATAAAGCCTCCCCGATACGGCCTGTGAAACCATAGGCTGGCAAGGCATCTCCGCTTGGCCACAGTTTTCGCGGTTTCAGCGGTTGATGACTCCGCTTTAGGAAGATTGCCGCGCGATTTGCGAGGTCGTGGTCGAAGTCTGGCGAAAGAATGGGGCTGCCGGTGCATCCGGCACACTTACCGCATGGCCCAGCATGTGGATCGTCGAGCGCCTGTGCGAGGAACTCCATGAGACAGCCAGCATGCTCCCTATATGCCTTCATCTGCGCTTGTTCACCTCGGCGAATCTCTGTGATAGCCTCGACATGCTTCTCGTCAATGCGGTACCTTCTGGCCGCGGCCGTTAGGTTGTACTTTGAACCGATCTTTACGATGGGGGAGGGGCTCTCCACAGAAAGGTATTTCAACGCCTTCTCCAGTTGAGACTTTCGCTTCAGGTTCAACCGTGACTCTAACTGGGGCACTGATAAGCCTCCATCCGCCTTGTCGAGCACGTCCAAGATGGCATCCACATGCTGCTGCGGAGGGAATGCAGTGTGGATGAAGTAATCGGAAATGCGGTCATCCTCTTCTCCGTGCATCAGAATCCCGTACGCTTCATCCACGGCACGACCGGCGCGCCCAACCTGCTGATAGTAGTGGACGACTGAACCTGGTCGCTGGAAGTGAATAACAAACCCAAGGTCAGGCTTGTCGAACCCCATTCCCAAAGCCACGGTTGCAACCAGCACCTTAACCTCGTTCCCGAGCAACTGCTGCTCCCGTGCCTCTCGCTGCGACGTTTCCAAATCCGCATGGTACGCCTCCGCCTTGATGTCGTTGACGCGCAACCACTCCGCCACCCGCTCGGCATCCCTTTGCGTCAGCGTGTAGACGATTCCGCTACCGGGCAGGTTGGGAATCGTCTGCGCAAGCCAGGCCATGCGCGCCGCGGGGCTCGCCATTTTGATGTTCTGCAGCTTGAGGCTCGGTCGGACCAACGGCCCCCGCACCAAACGGATGTCATTGCCAAGTTGCGCGATCACATCGTCAACGACCCGGTTGTTGGCCGTAGCCGTGGTCGCAAGCACAGGGATGTTGCTTGGCAATGCCTGCAATACGCGCACGATCCGCCTGTAGTCCGGCCGGAAATCATGCCCCCAGTCGGAAATGCAGTGTGCCTCGTCTACAACAAACAACCCCACCCGATCTGCGATGTGGGCGAGTACGTTCTCCCTGAACTTGTCGTTTGCCAGCCGTTCCGGCGAGACAAGCAGGATGTCCACCTGGTTTTCCCGCAACTCCATCTCGATTTTGTCCCACTCGTCGTGATTCGTGCTATCAATCTTTGCCGCACGGACGCCGATCCTGGCTGCCGCCTCAAACTGGTTCCTCATCAGAGAGAGCAACGGCGAGATCAGTAGAGTTATGCCCGCCCCCATGTCCCGAAGCAGGCGTGTGGCCAGGAAATAGACCATGCTCTTGCCCCAGCCGGTCCGTTCCACCACCAGCAAACGCCGGCGCGCCAGCAAGCCCTCGATGCTCTCCCATTGCCCGGGACGGAATTCCGCATCCGGCCGACCCAGTGCCGTACGCAGATAGGTCAGTGCTTTCTCTCGCATAACAGCCTATTCCACAATGATGTCATAACAAGAATATGAACCATATCAAGGCGCGGTTCAAGGGGATTCTGGCGAGGGGATTCTGACGAGTGGGTGCGCTGGGTAGCGCATGAATGGCGCACGACCTGCGGATGAATCGTCCTCGTCGTCGTCCTCGTTATCGTCCTCGAAAACAAACGCAGAGGCGCGGAGTTGTTTTTAACCGCAGATGTCGCAGATTTGCGCAGATTTACGATGGGGTTAGTTGTGGCTCGCCCTACCTTTCGGCTGCTGTACCGTGAGCTTATGCCGGGGCGGCGGGCGGGTAGGTTCGGTACAGGCGGTGGGCAGGAGACAGGAGACAGGAGACAGGGAGTAGCAGTAGGCAGTAGCAGTAGGCAGTGGCGGTAGCCAGTGCCGCCTGATAGACGCGGCGTCCCCGCCGCGTACTGGAGACAGGAGACAGGGGACAGGGACAGTGGGTAATGTCGACGTCGTCGTCGTCGCGAGGTGGGGGTGGTCGAGCGAATCGAAAGAATCGAATCATTCGAATCCATCGACTCTATCGATTCTTTCGACAAGGTGCAGGGGACAAGGTGTGGGGACGAGGGCAGGTGCGAAGCACCCACTTAAACCCACACTTACTCCCACTCTTAATCGGCTCACTTACTCCACCCGCTTAATCCTGCCCGGCTTCGCGCCTTCATGTGGGCTTTCCCCGTTGCTATCGACGAAGTCGACAAAGTTACCGACAAAGCTCGCGACAAAGTGGATTCTCTCCTTTCACGTTCCATCCGCTTCTATGCTCTTCCCTGCGCTCGCCCCCCTCTGACCAGCCGATTGATGTTGACAATTCTAAAGTGGTACTTTATAAATGTCACATGAAATACCGGCCAAGAACCTTGGAGGCGGAGATACTGCGGGCGGTCACGCACTTTCCCGCCGTGCTGCTGACGGGACCGCGGCGCTCTGGCAAGACGACGCTGCTGCGCCATCTGTTCCCCGCCTGCCAGCATGTGCTGCTGGAAGATCCGGATGTCGTGGCGCGCGTGCGGGCCGACCCGCGTGCGTTCCTCGACAGCCTCACGCTCCCTGTCATTCTTGACGAGATACAGAACACTCCCGAACTGTTCGCCTATGTGCGCAGCCGCATCGACCGGCATCCGGAACGCAAGGGGCAGTGGCTGCTGACCGGCTCGCAGGAGGCTCCGCTGATGAAGGGCGTCACCGAGTCCATGGCGGGACGTGCGGCGGTCTTCACACTGCTGCCGTACTCTGCCGAGGAGGCGCCGGGCATGACCCTGCGGCTCGGCGGCTTCCCCGAGGTGCATGCCGCACCCGAGGTGGCGGACATCTGGTTCCGCTCGTACGTGCAGACCTATCTCGAGCGCGACGTGCGCGCCGTCGCCTCGATCCGCGATCTCGCGACTTTCCGCCGCTTTCTGGGACTGCTCGCCAGCCGCTGCGGCCAGATGCTCAACAAGACCGATCTGGCCGCTCCGCTGGGGGTGAGCGTCCCCACCATCACCCAATGGCTGAGCATTCTGGAAGTCACGGGGCAGATCATCCTGACGCCGCCCTACTATGAGAACTTCGGCAAGCGGATCGTCAAAACCCCGAAGCTCTATTTTGTGGATTCGGGGCTGGCGGCTGCGCTGCTGGGCATCCGAGACGAGGCGGAACTGGCCGCCTCGCCCTTCCGCGGGCCGCTGTTCGAGGGGCTGGTCGCCTCGGAAATCGTCAAGCACCGCCTGAACCGGGGGCAGGAGCGGGGGCTGTACACCTTCCGTGACCGGCAGGGACTGGAGGTTGATTTCGTGGTGGACGCGGGCAACCGGCGTCTGCTGCTGATCGAGGCCAAGGCCACCCGCACGCCGATGCCGGACGACGGGCGCTCCCTGATGCGCCTGGCCAAGGCAATCGGGCACGGTGCCGCGACGCGCGCGGTGGTCGTGCATGCCGACACGGCGGAGTACGCCGCGCCCATGCCGCTATGCCCCGGTGTGCGGTCGGTCGGCTGGCGCGCGCTGCATGCGCTGCTGGAAGAGAAGCCGGGGCAGTAGGCAGTGGCAGTAGGCCGTGGCAGCGTCGACGGCGTCGCGAGGTGGGGTGGTCGAGCGAATCGAAAGAAACGAGCAATCCGAAAGAATCGATTCTCTCGAATCCATCGACTCTATCGATTCTTTCGACAAGGTGTGGAGACAAGGTGTGGGGACAAGGTGCAGGTGCGAAGCACACACTTAAACCCACACTTAAACTCACTCTTAATCGGCACGCTTCATCCACCCGCTTAATCTTTAGCTTGCGGCAATGATGGGACGAATGGGACGCAGGGGACGAAGGTGTAGGAGATCAAGAAAGCGCGAAGCGCACACTTAAGCCCACACTTAAACCCACTCTTAATCGGCACACTTCATCCACCCGCTTAATCCAGTTTCGCGTGCATTCGCGGCAAATTGCACCTTCTCTTTCGTGCTTTCGTGGTTCCTTGCGATTTCGACAAAGTTACCAACAAAGTTACCGGCAATGCTCGCGACAAAGTTGATGAAAGCCCTGAAGGGGCGCGATATACCAGCCCAGGGCAACGCCCTGGGTAATGGGGCGAAAAACGACTAGCCCTGTAGGGGCGGGATATAGTCTTGGAACAAGGCGTCTGTCTGACGGATCGAGCCGTTGTCGCCTGTCGTCGCCTGTCGCGCTTGTTGATCATACGACTCAGTCGTATGATCGAAGAGTGTAAAAGGAGAGTGTAAGAGAGTGCGGGGACGCGGGCAGGTGGGTAGGCTGAAGGGGTGGCATGGTAGACGCGGCGTCCGCGCCGCGTGACTGCTGTACCGTGATGCCTTTGTGGTCGGGCTTGGCAGGGCTGGCGGTACAGTTTCTGCGTGGGTGCCGCAGTCGCGTCGGAGTACCGGCTTCAGGGAGTTTTGATTTATTCCCCGCGCGGATTAATCAGGAACTCAAGAACTCAAGAATAGTGCAAGAATGCGCGGTTTTCACAAACAAATTCCTGATTTCATGAGTTCCTGATAAAAAATCAGCGGGGAATTGCAATAAGTCAACACTACCTTCAGCCGGAAGTCAATTCGGGCCTTCAGGCCCGCGAAGCCCTTTTTCCTTTGGAAAAAGGGGGCATGGGAACGGGGCTGAAGCCCTTGAACCACTTCCGCCTGAAGGCGGTGCTCCGACCGGGGCGGCTAGCCGGAATATTGAGCTGGGCAGCACCTCACCCCGCCTTTTGCTGGCCGCTTATGGTGTGGGACGGTACCAGTCACGGCACCAGTCGCTTACCATTACGACACCAGTCACTTTCCGGTTAGTTGCCACATTAGCTAGCGTTGCCACAGTCCATTTTGACGGTTGCCCCCGATTTTGGCCCCTGTTTCCTGTTGCCTCTGTTTTTCCATTGTTAACATTGGTAGAATCATGGATAATCATTCTATGCGTATGATTGGAACAGTGTTTACTGGCGAAACAGAGCCGGAGAAGGCTGGCTTAGGTGGCGCATGACTTGGGAGGTCGGCCGATAAGCTGGCATGAGCACGGTTTACCACAGCCAATACTGGGCGCATGCCTTGACCAATCTATTGGTTCAAGGGAGATGATTTGACATGGCAAAAACCAACACTCGTCTGGAACTCAACTGGATCGGCAAGGAGAACCGGCCAAGGCTGGAGCCGCGCATCCTGATCGAGGATCCGGAGAAGTCGTATCATGCAAAGTTCAGGTGGGAGACTAACCGCCAAGACACCAAGAACGCCAAGCCAACGGAAGAGAATAACCGTGGCGACTTGACGGCTAAATCCGACTCTCCCAATTTCTTTGACAACCGCCTGATCTTCGGCGACAACCTGCTTGCCCTTAAAGCCCTCGAACAGGAATTCACCGGCAAGATCAAGTGCATCTACATCGATCCGCCATATAACACCGGTTCCGCTTTTACACATTATGACGATGGGGTTGAGCATTCGCTGTGGCTGTCGTTAATGCGTGATAGATTGGAGATTTTGCGCCGACTTTTAGCTGAAGATGGGTCAATTTGGGTTAGCATTGATGATAACGAACAGGCATACTTGCGGGTGCTCATGGATGAGTTGTTCGGGCGACCTAATTTCGTGGCAACGGTGATCTGGAATCACAGCGTTCAGGCGAAGGGTTACAGCGGAAAGTTTTCAGTACACCACAATTACATTCTCGTTTACCGTCGTTCCGATAATTTCTGTCTTAAAGATTTGCCGCGAGAAGAACATCATAACGTTAATTACTCGAATCCAGATAATGACCCACGTGGACCATGGCGTTCCAGTGATGTGCGGAATTCACTAGTTCGCCAAAATCTTATGTATGATATCACTACGCCGAGCGGCAAAATTATAAGGCATCCACCAAAAGGTTGGAGGTTCAGTAGAAAGACATTTGAAGAAGAACTGGCAGTCGGCAAAATTGTG
>JAAYLN010000148.1 GCA_012521875.1 Lentisphaerota bacterium
CAGACAGGAATGTCCGCGCCACGCTGGGGCGGCACCCGCAATGGCGGTTAGGTTGTGGAATAGGCGGGGTTGGCGGTACGACGCCTTGTATGCGGCTCGCCGGTCACACCGCCTCGCGGTGTAACAGGGACGGCTCGCCCTACCCTGCGATCCGCTGTACCGTGAGCTTGTTCTGGCGTGACTCGCGGTACACTTAGTCCCCCACACTTAGTCGCAACGCTTAGTCCAAACACTTAGTCGAAATGCGGGGATTAGGGAAGACTAAGTGCAGCGACTAAGTGTGTCTCTCACCTGTTCCAACCGCCCCGCAGGGGCGGCAGCCGGACTAGTCTGAGACACCCAATTCCAATCTGCGCAAATCTGCGCACATGCGCCTGCGAAGCAGGACATCTGCGGGTAAAATTCTGGGAACCTTCGCGTGAGCTTTCCCGGCAGCTTTCGACGAAGTCGACAAAGCCACCGACAAAGCTCGCGACAAAGTGGGGATTGGTCTATTATATGCTCCTGAACCCCGGTCTGAGACACCGCTGCCGCTTGCTCTTCCACTTTCGACAAAGCGCAGGGACAAAGTGCGGGGATGAAGCGTATCCGACAAAGCGTGGAGACAAAGTGCGGGGACAAAGTGTAAGTGCGAAGCACCCACTCTAAACCCACACTTAAACCCACTCTTAATCGGCACGCTTACTCCACCCGCTTAATCTTTCGCGTTCGACAAAGTTACCGACAAAGCTCGCGACAAAGTGGCGTCGCTCACCCTGTTCCAACCGCCCCGCAGGGGCGGTGGCGTTACTGATCCCTGCCCCCCCACAAGATTACAGCCATGTCCTCACCCACCCCGGTCATCGAGCTCGAGAATGTCTGCTGCGGCTACGGCTCGCAGGAGGTGCTGCACAACGTCACCTTCGCACTGCCGCCCCGTTCGCTGACCGGCATCGTCGGCCCCAACGGCGGCGGCAAGACCACGCTGCTGAAGCTGCTGCTGGGACTGATTGAACCGCGCTATGGTACCGTGCGCGTGCTGGGCGACAAGCCGGCACGTGTGCGGCACCGGATCGGCTACGTACCCCAGCAGCTCCAGTTCGACCAGCGCTACCCCGTCAGCGCGCGCGATATCGTCCTGAGCGGACGCATCGAGCGCCACCGCATCGGCCCCTACCGCCGGGGCGACCGCCGGATCGCCGCCGAGATGCTGGAGCGTGTCGGTCTGGCGGAACACGCCAACCGCAGCTTTGCCGAGCTATCGGGCGGCGAGCGCCAGCGGGTGCTGGTGGCGCAGGCACTGGTGGCCGAGCCGGAACTGCTGCTGCTCGACGAGCCGACGGCCAATGTAGATGACCGGGTAGCACAGGAGCTGCATGCGCTCTTCGCGCAACTGGCCGGGCAGATCACGGTGGTCATGGTCTCGCACAACATAAGCGTTGTCGCCGCCCATGCCAGCCATATCCTCTGCGTCAACCGCACTACTGAACTGCATCCCGCCTCCGCGCTCGTCCAGGACCGCTTCCATACGGCGGCCGGCGACAACCTGCTCTTCATCCGCCACGGTACCGACTGCCACGTCATAGACGCCTCGCAGGCGCTGGCCAAGCCACATGCGGCGGAGCCGACCGGCAAGCAATAACTCTCCATACCCAGCTGAAAGCCCGGCCTATCATCCGGCAGATAAACCCATTTCCCCAGACTCTATCCCGCCCCTTCAGGGCTAGTCATTTTTTGAACCATTCCCCAGGGCGTTGCCCTGGGCTGGTATATCGCGCCCCTTCAGGGCTTTCATCAGCTTTGTCGCGAGCCTTGGCGGTAACTTTGTCGCCCTTGTCGAATGCCGCTGGTTTTTCTCACAGAGGCATAGAGGCACGGGTGTGGCGGAAGGGGAAGCTCTATTTCGTCCTCGTCCTCGTCCTCGATCCCCGGAACTGCCGGGACTGCCGGGACTGCCGGTGGCTGCCGCCGCACGAGGGGCAAGCTTCTGCTTGCCCGCGAGCCCGTGGACGAGCAGACGCTCGTCCCTCCCGTTCGAACGCCCGGAATTGCAGCTTATGCGTTAATTAGGCCACCCCGCGTGGCGCACTACGTGCGCAAGCGGTTTTGAGAGTGCATTTAAGAGATGGTTTAGAGTGGATGCTTCGCGCCAACACTTTGTCCCCTCACTTTATCTTCACGCTTTGTCTTTTACACTTCGTCCCCTCTCTTTGTCCCTACGCTTTGTCGAAAGCTGCTTCAGTCGCGGGACACGGAGGCCCGGCGCAACAAGAATGCCTTGGACGGGCCACAGGTGGCTGCAGGCATCCGCTCCCCATGCGCCCATCGCCCCCCCCTGTCGCTAGCCGCTAGCCGATTGCACACCGATTGCACGCGAAGCTGTTGCACGCGAAGCTGTTTGACATATGCCCCCCGGCACCGGATAATCAGATACTGACCTAATTAATGGCGGTCAGGTGCCCCGGCTTCGGGCGGGATCGAACTCCGCGCATCCCCCGATCCGCCGCCTCTGCCCTGTAATGACCGGTGTTGACATGAGCCCATCCTTACGCCCCTGCATCCTCGCGCTTCTGCTGCTGGCGGCGGCGCTGCCGCTGCGTGCCCAGACCAATGTTTTCGACATGCCGGCGCTCTTCCCGCGGCATCTGCAGTTGGCGCAGAGCTTCCGCAACCAGTTGCGGTCGGGCGACTACGCCGCCCTGGAACGCATCTGCCGCGAGGGCGTGGCGTGTCTGCCGGATGATCCCACCTGGCGCTACAACCTCGCCTGCATGCTGGCACGCCAGTCGCGCCACAAGGAGGCACTGGACGAACTGGAGAAAGCGGTGGAGCTCGGCTTCCGCGACACACGCGCCATCGCCGCCGACAGCGACCTGGCCACCCTCCGCCGGCTCAACCGCTTCAGCAAGCTCCTGGATCGGGCACGCAGCCTGGGCAACCAGCCGCCACCCGGCAAGCCCGCCACCGCGCCGATCATGGCCGCAGGCGAGGCACCGGTCACCGTCTCGAACACCACGTGGCACCTAGATATAGGCCAGTTCCAGACCTTCTTCACCTTCCCCCCGCGCGAGCCGCTGACCACCAACCGCATGGTGCAGTTGCCCGGCCCGGCCGGCGACGCCATCCGCGCCTGGCAGGCCGAGGGGACGGCCGCCGGCAATGCCGGCGACCTATATGACAACCGCGACGAGGGCCATTCGCGGCTACGCCTCGCCGCATTCCCGGAAATGACGCCGATCGTCTATTCGGAGGCGGCAATCCGGGCGAATGTGCATTCCGGCCACACCCTCTTCACCTTCATGGGCACCCCGGTGCTCGGCAACTCCTCGATCGCCATCCGCGAGGGGCCCTACTGGCGCAGCATGGGACGGCACGCCTATTGCGACGGCCGCATCACCATGCTGCTCTCGCTGCAGTATTTCCGCAACCAGCACTACGTCTATCCCCAGCACCGCGACTTCGCGGCCAACGTCCAGGGCGACACCTTCCCAGCCGTCACCCCCTATCTGACCGTGGCGCCGGGCTCGTCCTTCACCGACCTCCCGCTGGTCGAGGCCTTTGCCGCCGCCCAGGCCGCCATGCGCCCGGAGGTCAAGGAGGCGCTGGTGAAGAACGGCATGCTGGTGCCGGCACTCCAGATGCTGCTGCGCGCCAGCCAGCGCGACGTCCGGCAGCGTAGTGACTATCTCACGCGCAAGGCGCATCCCGCCGTGTTCGACGGCGCCAGACTCGACCTGCCGCGCATGGTGACCATGGCGCACAATCTAACCACCAACAGCCTGCCGCCCGTGGCACTTCTGCGTGCGACCAATCCCGACGACGACCGCCCCGTGCCGGGACGCGACTTCTTCGATCTGGCCGGCGGCGAAGTGCTCTTTGACTCGCCGGCCGCCGTGGCGCGCGTTGTGCGCGGCATGGCCTACACCCGCCGCCTGCGCGTGGATGGCAGCAGCTCGCTCAACCCCATGTCCACCCCCCTCAAGGCTCACTGGATCCTGCTGCAGGGCGACCCGGAAAAGGTGCGCATCACGCCCCGCATCAGCAACCCGCTGATCGCGGATATCGAGGTGGACTACCACGGCGGCGGCTTCCCGGCCGCCACCAACAGCCCCATGCGCACCTCGCGCGTGGAGATCGCCCTTATAGTAGAGAATGGGGCGCACTTCTCCCCGCCGGCCTACGTGACGTTCCTCTATCTCAACCACGAGATACGCAAATACGCCGGCGACGGCCGCATCCTCGCCGTGGACTACCGCGGCGCCACCGGGCGCTATACCGACCCCGTGCTCTCGCTGCCCAAGCAGTGGATGGATCTATACCTGTACGACGCCAAGAACCGCCCCACTGGATGGACGCGCGTGCGCGGCGACACGTCACAGGGCTTCACACAGGACGGCGCGCGCATCCTGTCGCGCGATTCGCGCGGACGGGCGCTGTCGGCACGCGTAGTCTCCTATATGCAGCGCGAGGGAAGTGACGACACGGGCGCCCCCACCCTGGAACTCGTGCAGACCGACACCGACCGCGTGCGCTACTACCGCTACACGTCCGACGACGACACACAGGGCGAGTGCATCAGGGAAAGCACGCAGCCGGTCACCGAGTGAGCCCGGTCACCTGACGGCGTCGGACGTGTGCAGCAGCGGCAGCCAGGATACCGCCTCCAGGCGGCGGAGGGTGGCGGGCGGCAGGTTTCCTGGCACGTAGAGCGGCCCCAGCATCATCTGCGGTGGTGATGCCCCTTCCACATCATACACCGCCAGCCACTCCTTGAGCGCTTCGGCATCGTTGAGGAAGAGCCCGGCCAGGGCCCGGTAGAGGCGCGTCTCGGGCGTTGCGCGGTCGAGCGTCTCCAGATAATGCAGCAGCTCGGCCGCCTCTTCCATATGGGAGCGCTTGCCGGTCGCCAGAGAGAGATAGTAGAGGCCATAGGGCCACAGGGGACATGCGGCCAGGATGCTCTCGAACACCGTGGCGGCATCGGCCTTGCTCCCCTGGCCTAGCAGGCCGAAGCCATGGATCAGGTTGGCGGCCAGCGGATCCACCTCGCGCACGGCCTCCGGCCCCGTCCCCGACACCACCCGCACCCCGTTGGGGTAGAGGGCGATGCTGTTGGTGAGCGCCTGGATCTGCTCCGGTGAAAACTGGCCCGAGGAGGGCCGTGAGAAGACCTGCCACACCGGTGCAGCGCGATCCGCGGCAGGCGGCGGCTCCTCCACGCCGGCCGCTGCCGGCGTCTGGCGGGCGGCGGTGTCCGCCGCTTCCGGTACCGCCGAGGTGCCGGAGGGCATCTGCTCCGCCGGCACACCAGCGCTCCCCCGCGGCTGCCCGGCAGCGCGGCCGGCTCCAAAGGCGCCCCGCGCCACGGATGTGTTCCGGCTGTTCTCCCGGGGGCCCGGCATGGCCTCCAGTGCGGCGACATGGCGGTGGAGACGGCGGATCTCGGCATGCTGGATCAGGTTCAGCGGCAGCGAGATCAGCAGGCCGATAATCGCGGCCACCCCGTAGAAGCGGCGCATGTCGGACGACGAGATGCGCCCGGAGCCGCTCCGGCTGCTGCGCCCGCTGCTGTGCCTGCTGCTGTGCCTGCTACTGCGCCCGCTGCTGCCCGAGCCCGATGAACGCGACCGGTGATAGCGCCGTGAACTGTGGTGGTGATGGTGAGTTGTGCTTGATCCATCATTCATGGCCCTATATTAGCCGCTCCGCGAAAATAGGCAACCCTTCTTGGAATTCCCCTCCGGCAGGAAAATCCGCTTTGATGTTGTCGTAAGGCCGCGATTGCGCTATATTGAGAATCGTAAGCACGGATTAACCGTGCAGAGGGATGCATTAACGTGGGTGAAGATTTAGGGCAGCTTAAATACAAGCGTGTTTTGCTCAAGCTGAGCGGCGAGATCCTGCGCAACCCCGATACCGGGGATTGCATCTGTCCCAAGGTGGTGGCCACCATGGCCGCCAACGTGCAGAGTGTCGCCGCACTCGGCTGCCAGGTGGCTATTGTCCTGGGCGGCGGCAACATATTCCGCGGCGCGAGCGGAGAGGCCAGCGGTATCGACCGCATCTCCGGCGATCACATGGGGATGCTCTCAACGGTGATCAATGCGCTGGCCCTGCAGAACGGGCTCGAGAAGATCGGCATCGCCACACGCGTCATGACGGCGATCGAGATGCCCAAGGTAGCCGAGCCCTTCATCCTGCGCCGTGCCGTGCGCCACCTTGAGAAGGGGCACGTGATCATTCTGGCGGGCGGCACCGGCAACCCCTACTTCAGCACCGACACCGCCGCCGCCCTGCGCGCCAGCGAGATCCAGGCCGACGTGCTGCTGAAGGCCACCAAGGTCGACGGCGTCTATACCGCCGACCCAAAGCTCGACCCCACGGCAGTACGCTACGACCACCTCACCTACCAGACGGCCCTCGCGCGCCGCATCAGGGTGATGGATGCCACCGCCTTCGCGCTCTGCATGGAAAACTCGATTCCGATCATCGTCTTCGATTTCTTCGAACCACACGCCTTCGAACGCGTCGTCACCGGGAGCAAGATCGGCACCCTGGTTCACGATGAACCCGGGGCGTAAAGGAGTACAGACCACATGGAAACACTAGACGCCGTCATGCTTGATGCTCTTGACAAGATGGAGAAGAGCTGCGCCCTCCTGAAGGAACAGTTTTCGGGGTTGCGCACGGGCAAGGCCTCGCCGGCACTTGTCGAGAACGTCTCGGTCATCTACTACGGCGCGCCGACGCGCCTGCGCGATCTGGCCAGCATCTCGACCCCGGAACCCCGGCTGATCGTGATCAACGCCTTCGACCCCTCCTCGCTGCGCGACATCGAGAAGGCGATCCTCGCCGCCAACCTGGGGGTCACCCCGATGAACGACGGGCGCGTCATCCGCGTCCCGATCCCCGAACTCAACGAGGAGCGCCGCAAGGAGATCGTCAAGGTTGCCCGCCGCCACGCCGAGGACGCGCGCATCTCGGTGCGCAACGTGCGCCGCGATGCCAACGAGGCCATCAAGGCCATGCAGAAGGATGGCAGGATCGGCGAGGACGAGCGCGAGCAGGCCCTGGGGAATGTGCAGAAGGAGACCGACGCGCACATCGCCAGGATCGACGAGGATCTCAAGGCCAAGGAAGCGGAAGTTATGGCAGTCTGATGCCATCTGTGGTATACTGCGCACCGAAACCACAAACCCAGAGGAATGGACATGGCTGACAAGGAAGAGACAGGAACACCCGCTGAAGGTTCCGCGCCCCCGCGGCAGACACCCTTCAAGCCGGCGGCCGCACCGGGCACCCCCCCTGCTGCGGGCGCATCGCCTATCTCGCCCATTGTGCGGCGCCCCACCCTGCGCCGCCCCGGCGAGCCCGCTGCGGCGGCACCATCGCCCGGCCAGGCAACGCCCGAACCGGCAACAACACCTGCCGAAGAGCCCCCAAAGACTGTAAGACTGGTTGCACCGGCTCCGCAGGCCGAAGAGGCACCCAAGACGGTAAGGCTGGTTGCCCCGGCTCAACCGCCGGCCGGCGAGGCTGAGGCTCCCAGAACGGTAAGGCTCGTCCCGCCGACAGCGCAACAGACGGCGGCACCAGCGGCATCGCCAGAGGCCGCCAAGCGCAAGACATCGCGGGTCGAGCTGCCGATGACGGCCGATCTGACCGGCATGGCGGAAGAACGCGAGTTCAAGACGGTCAGGCTGCGCCCGATGGCGCCGCCCCAGCCCGGCGGCTCACCCCTGCCCGAGGGCACCAAGCCGCTCTCCAAGTCGCAGGTGGAGGCCGCCAAGTCCAAGACCTCGCGCATCTCGCTCGAGGCCGCACTGGGCGTCAACGCCGGACTCGACACCGGTGCCCCCAAGACCATCCGCCTCAAGCGGCCCTCGGAACTCAAGGCCGGCACTACCGGTCAGATCGCCATTCCCACGGCCACGGCGGCCACGATCCGCAAGACGGGATTCGTGCCCCCGATTGCCGGGCAGCAGTCGGCGACCGCGCGCCTGCCGACACAGGCCCTGCCGCCCGATGTGGCCGCACCGGCAGCCGAGACGGAGGAAGCCTCCCCCACGCGGCGCAAGACCATCAAGATCAAGCGCCCGTCCGTATCCACCGGCATCAAGATCAGTGTCGGCCAGCAGGCAGCCGGCGATGGCGAAGCGTCCGATACGGAAGACATGCAGCAGCTCTCGCTGCCGCCCGGCATGCAGCCCATTGGGGTGCCCGATACCGTAAATCCGGTCTTCGTCGTGGCGGCGGCCGTTGCACTGCTGCTGACGCTGGGGCTGGTCTGGATCCTCGCGGCCCAGACCTTCGGGCCCAACGCGGCCATCACCGGCTATACCGCCATGAAGGGCCCCGACATCGCACCGCCCCCGGGCCTCGTCTCGATCCGGTAGCGACGGCAAACGCCTGACGGCGGCCATGCGGCCGGGAACCAGCTACGGTTTCCGGCCTTTTTTGTGTGCCACAGACGCCGTTTTTTTTCTACCGATTTTGCGTGACAGACAGTCTGCTTCCTATTATAATAGGGGCACTTCGGGAAGGTGTCGCACGGCGTAGGCATAGCGCCGCAGGCATCTTGGCACGGAACGATGCCGCAATGCCCCGCAGCCCGGCCGGCGGCACAGCAACACAATCATCACCAGCAGGAGACTATTGCCATGGCTTACTCACACGACACTACTCAGCCGCAGGATCAAGTCTTCACCGAATTGATGGATCTTTTCACTGAAAGGACCTATTGGCAGCGTCTACGCCTGATGTTTTCCGGACTAGGCCAGCCGCATGACACCCGCGAGTACAAGCTGGCCCGGACGGAACTGCAGCGCCAGCTTGCCCCGGCGGCGGCACTTATCATCCCCGCCATCTGCGTCGTGATGCTGGCGTTCCTGGCCGATGCATCAGACAAGCAGGAGCGCCTTATCGAGACGGAGATACTCAAGACCGAAGAAGTGGAAGAAGTGCTCGAGGAGATCGTCCACGAGGAACTGCCGCTGGACGACATCCAGCCGCTGGACATCGACTTCACGCCGGAAATTGCCATGTCGATGCCCACTCCGGGGCCGGCCATCGGCATTGCCGGCGACGGTCCCGTGAGCCCGCAGCCGGCAACCTTCGACACGGTGCTCAAGGTGCGCAGCCCGGTGATCCTGCGCAATATCTACGGACAGACACGCAACGCCGGAACGATCGGCGTGCAAACCGGCGGTGTCGGCAAGGGCACGGGCAACCAGGCCACCGAAAGGAGCGTCATGCGCGCCCTGCGCTGGCTCAAGAAGAAGCAAAACAAGGATGGATCCTGGGGACCCAACAGGAACGCCATGACCTCGCTTGCCATTCTCTGCTACCTCGCCCACGGCGAGAAGCCGGGCTCTTCCGAGGAGTTCGGCGAGACCGTGCAGCGCGGCATCGAGTACCTGCTGGGCTCGCAGCCGGCCAACGGCCAGTGGCGCGGCAACTACGAGCACTATATCGCAACCTACGCGCTCTGCGAGGCCTACGGCATGACGATGAACCCCAACGTCAAGTCGGCCGTCGACCGTGCCGTCAAGCTGATCATCGACGGTCAGCACGCATCCGGCGGCTGGGACTACGGCCTGGCGCCGGGTGATCGCGACGACACCTCGGTCATGGGCTGGGCCGCCCAGGCCCTCAAGGCCGCCATGATGGCCGAGTTCTACAGCGACCCCGAGGCACTCATGCGCGCCAGCAAGCTCTCCGTCAAGGGTTTCCAGAAGAACGCCCATCCCGACGGCGGCTTCGGCTACTGCGGCCCCGGACGCGGCGGCCTCAGCAGCGTCGGCGTCCTGGCCATGCAGTTCCACGGCGCAGGCAACTACCCCGAGGTCAGGAAGACCTTCGAGAATGTCATGGACAACTGGAACCCCGTATGGAATGGCTCAAGGCCCGACCTGAAGCTGGCGGCAGGCGAGAAGGCGCCAACTTCGGGTACCGTGCCTGGTCCCAGCACGCAGTACTACTACTACTACGCCACGCAGGCCATGTTCCAGAGCGGTGGCAAGCGCTGGGAAAACTGGAACACGAGGATGTGGCCGGAGTACGTAAAGGCCCAGTTCGTCGAGGAGAAGGCCATCGCCGACCACAAGGGCGAGATGCAGGACATCGGCTGGTGGGAGAACAGCGACACATCCGGCTCGAACCAGCGGCCCGTCATGGACACCTGCCTGGCCGCCCTCCAGCTCATGGTCTACTACCGCTACCTGCCCACCTTCAAGAACGTCAACATCCCCGAGGAAGTCGTCGCAACCGCCGAGCAGAGCACCGACATCGAGGTCCACGTCAGTCTTTAGGATGTAATCAGTTAGTGACTGACATGGGCGGGTGCGCGATGGGCGCATGGAAAGCGGGTGCCCGCAGCCCACACTTTGTCGCCAGAGCTTTGTCGGTAACTTTGTCGAAAGCTAAAGATTAAGCGGGTGGTTTAAGCGTGCCGTTTAAGAGTGAGTTTAAGCGGGTGGTTTAAGTGTGTGCTGCGCACTTACTCTCACACTTAAACGGCACGCTTACTCTTACTCTTAATCCCTGCTGGAGCGTACCGTTTAAGGGTGGGATTAAGAGAGGGTTTGGAGTGGGTGCTTCGCACTACACCTTGTCCCCGCACTTTGTCTCCACGCTTTGTCGGCTACACTTCGTCTTCACACTTCGTCCCTACGCTTTGTCGAAGGCGACAGGGGAGCTGATGGGTGGGTGATTTTCGTCCTCGTCCTCGTCCTCGAGGCCGCCGGGGCTGCCGATCCTGCCGGGACTGCCGGGACTGCCGGTGGCTGGCGCCCCATACCCACCGCCATGCCTCATTACAGCCCCGGCCTCCCGTCTCCTTTCCTACTGCCTACTGCCACTGCCTACTGCTACTCCCCTGTCCCCTGTCCCCTGTCCCCTGTCTCCTGTCCCCTGTCCCGCGCGCCGCCCCGGCGCGCGTTCCACCCCGTTGAGACGATTGTGATGGACAAACGGGGCTCACTTGAGCTACACTGGCTTTTCTTTGTGACCCCGGGTGGGGTCGCGATGCTTTAGGAGAGGTTAACCTGCCGGGCCGATCATGGCTGACTGCCCTGCGGGTGACGCGCCTCTCCGGTATCCGGCGGTGCCTCTGCACCGCCGCCTACGGAACCCAAGACCATGCCGAAACAGAAAACCAAGCGTGCCGCCACCAAGCGGCTCAAAATGTCGGCCACGGGCAAGATCATGCGCACGCGCAGCGGCAAGCGGCACCTCAACGCCTGCAAGTCGCGCCAGCGCAAGCGTAATCTCCGTGGCACTATCGTCGCCCACGCGTCGGATCAACCTGTGCTGAAGCGCATGTTGTCCACCTACTGATCCACTATCACGGAGAAACCCAATGTCCAGAGTCACCAACGCACCCGTCGGCCGCAAGCGCCACAAGCGTGTCCTGCAACAGGCCAGGGGCTACCGCGGCAGCCGCAGCAAGAGCTTCTCGCAGGCCGTCAATGCTGTCAACCGCGCCATGCAGCAGGCGACGATCCACCGCAAGCTGAAGAAGCGCACCTACCGCCAGCTTTGGATCGGCCGTATCAACGCCGCCGCCCGCGCCGAGGGCATGACCTACAGCCGCCTGATCGAGGGCCTGGCCAAGGCCGGCATCCAGCTCAACCGCAAGATGCTATCCGAAATCGCCATCCACGATCCGGACGGCTTTAAGGCGATCGTGGCCCAAGCACGCGCCGCGCAAGCCTGAGCAGACTAGCCTCAAGCAAACAGTCAAGCGCATGCGAACGGCCATCCCGCCCCGGGGTGGCCGTGTTTTTTTAAGGGCATAACGCAAAATCCTGTGCAGGAGAGAACCCCATGAATCTCGAAGAACTTGCCGCGCTGCACGCCAAATCGCTCGCGGAAATCGAACAGGCGGAGACGCCCGCCGCACTCGAGCAGATCCGCATCCGCTACCTCGGACGCAATGGACTGCTCCCCGCCGTCATGAAGCAGCTCAAGGATGTGCCCGCCGACGAGCGCCCGGCCTTCGGACGCCAGGCCAACGCCTGGCGCCAGGCCCTTGACGCCGCACTTTCAACGCGTGGCGAGGCGCTTGCCGACAGCCCGGCCGGCACCGCCCCCGCCTTCGACTCCTCGCTCCCCGGCCGCTGGTTTGCCACCGGCGCCCAGCACCCCGTCTCGCGCGTCATAGACGAGGTCACCCGCATCTTCGGACGCCTCGGCTTCACCGTCGCCGACGGCCCCGACATCGAGACGCGCTTCAACAACTTCACGGCCCTCAACACCGCCGCGCACCATCCCTCGATGGACGCCGCCGACACCTTCTGGTTCGACGACGACCTGCTCCTGCGCACCCAGACCTCGCCGGTGCAGATCCGCGTCATGCTCAACCACCAGCCCCCCGTGCGCATCATCACCCCCGGCCGCTGCTACCGGCGCGACACCACCGACGCCACCCACAGCGCCAACATCCACCAGATCGAGGGGCTCTACGTCGATACCCGCCCCGTCTCGCTGGCCGATCTCAAGGCCACCCTCGCCACCTTCGCCCGCGAGATGATGGGACCCGGGGTGGGCGTGCGCTTCCGCCCCCACTTCTTCCCCTTCACCGAGCCGAGCGTCGAGGTGGACTTCTCCTGCCACCTCTGCGACGGCAAGGGCTGCCGCGTCTGCAAGCAGAGCGGCTGGATCGAGATTGCCGGGGCCGGCATGGTCGACCCCCGCGTTTACCGCCACGTCGGCTACGACCCCGAAAAGGTCTACGGCTTCGCCTTCGGCATGGGCGTCGAGCGCATCGCCATGATCCGCTACGGCATCGCCGACATCCGCCACCTCTACGAGAACGACCTGCGCTTCCTGACGCAATTCGCGTAGCAAGCGGGCAGGACTTGACGATGGGAACCCGGCAGGCAAAGTATCCGCAGACGCGTCGGCGACGCAATACCGACGCTGATCGCGTCTTGTTTGCTGATTTCTGCGCCAACCATGTCTGCCGCATCCTGAATGTGCGGGATGTTCCACCACGCGTTCACGAGATGCTGGAAAACAGACGCACCGAGTGTCATGCGACGGCAGCCGAAGTCGGTATCGAAATGCTGACGCATTGTGAATGCCCGACCTTGCTGCAGAACGGGCAGATGTTGCTGTGGCCGGAAGACGAGCCCAAGCCTGATAACGCGACAGCTCTTCTCGCCAAACCTGCATCAACAACCGGTGTGATTGACGGCGACAAAATTGATCGCCGAAGAAGGCAGCTATCCAGCATCACCGGGAGTGAAACCAAATCCCGCCTGGGCCAATTTCTAACTCCTTACTCAACGGCGCGCTTTATGGCGTCGCTGTTCGACATTGGCGACGGGCGTGAGTGCCGTCTTCTTGATCCCGGCGCAGGTATAGGCTCCTTGTCGGCTGCTTTTCTTGAGCGTCTGCATCCCGAAACTGACAATGTCTCGGTCACCGCATGCGAGATCGACTCTCGCCTGCACGATGACCTATCACGGACGCTGTCAAACCATAAGACCGAGATTGTTGCCGAGGATTTCCCCGAAGCCGCAGTCAACTGGCTTCAGTTTGAGCCCGCGCGACGTTTCACGCATGCAATCCTCAATCCGCCCTACAAGAAGATCGCGTCAGCGTCAAAAGCGCGGCGCCTAATCCGCAACGTAGGCATTGAGACAGTCAACCTGTACACCGCCTTCGTTGCTCTCTGCCTGCTGCTCCTTGAGGACGGCGGCCAACTGGTCGCCATCATCCCGCGCAGTTTCTGCAACGGCCCCTATTACAAGCCGTTCAGGAAGCTGATCCTGTCTGAAAGCGCAATCACGCACATTCATCTGTTCGGTTCGCGCACATCGGCCTTCAAGGATGACAAGGTCCTTCAGGAAAACGTGATCATCAAGCTTGTCAGAAATGCGCCACAGGGCGCGGTCACCATCTCGACTTCGACCGATGATTCGTTCGCGGATTATGAAAGCCGTACCCACTCTTTCGATCAGATCGTGAGGCGGAACGACGGGGAGTTGTTCATCAACATTCCGACGACGGAAGTACAGAATCATCTTGAAACACTGCCGGGCGTCTGTTGTTCACTCAAAGATCTCGGTCTGTCTGTCTCCACCGACCCGGTCGTTGATTTCCGCGTTAAAGACCATCTGCGGCAGCAGGCGGAGCCGGGAACCGTGCCCCTGCTGTATCCTGCCCACTGTGAGATGAATGGCTGCGTATGGCCCAAACCCGACGGCAAAAAGCCGAATGCCCTGTTCATCGACGAGCATACGCGGAAGGCCTTGTTTCCCCTTGGCTATTACTGTGTTGTAAAGCGCTTCTCTTCAAAGGAGGAGCGGCGGCGTGTCTCAGCCAGCGTGATCGTACCGGAATCCTTCGGAAACGCAGAGGCCCTGGCTTTCGAAAACCACCTGAACGTGTTCCACAAGTCCAAATCAGGGCTTCCCCGAGAGTTGGCTTTCGGCCTGTCGGTCTATCTCAACACCTCGTTTGTGGACAACTTCTTTCGCCGGTTCAACGGTCATACCCAAGTCAATGCCACGGATTTGCGTCAATTGCGCTACCCGTCGCGTGAAATGCTCGTTCGTATCGGGCAATGCTCCATACAGCAACAAGACCTGACGCAAGCGGGGATGGATGATTTGATCCAGGAGATGCTTTCATGAAGAGAAGAAAGGTCAAAGAGGCCTTGGCAATTCTGGAAGCAATAGGAATGCCAAAAGCTCAGCAGAATGAACGCTCCGCCCTGTCGCTATTGGCGTTATTGAATCTGGGCCGGAGCGATAGCTGGACAGACGCACAGAATCCTCTGATGGGTATTACCCCGATCATGGATTGGATGAAGGCAAACTACGGCAAGAACTACAACAACTTTTCGGACATGTGCGCGCAGGACTGGTATATGTGACAGCTTTTGCATCGCGAACAATCATGAGTCGATACCTAGACAGTATTTCCTGGGAGACCGAGGTGTGGGTGGCTGATGCTCCAACCCACCTCATCCATTTTAATGGCGAGCGTTTTCTCGGCCCCTATACGGCTGCAGGATCCAGAGAGGATAGTGATGAAGGTACCAATCAGTTGGTTGAATGAATATGTCGACGTCGCGGACATTCCGGTCAGGGAGTTGGCCGACAAGCTGACTTTCTCGGGTGTCGAGGTCGAGGGAATCGAGGAGATCGGGGTGGTGCTGGACGACCACTTCGTCGTCGGCGAGGTGCTCACCTGCGAGGCGCACCCCAACTCCGACCACCTGCATGTCTGTACCGTGAGCGACGGCACGGAGACGCTGCCGATCGTCTGCGGGGCACCGAACTGCCGGGCCGGCATCAAGGTGGCCCTGGCGAGGATCGGCGCGGTGGTTCCCGAGGGCGGCTTCACCATCAAGCAGGCCAAGCGGCGCGGCGCCGTGTCGCGCGGCATGCTCTGCTCGGCGCGCGAGCTGAAGCTCTCGGATGACCATGATGGCATCATGATCCTGGACGCCGATGCCGTGCCCGGCACTCCGCTGCGCACAATACTGCCGCCGCCCGAGACGGTGCTCGATCTGGAAATCACCTGGAACCGTCCCGACTGTCTCTCGATCATCGGCCTGGCCCGCGAGTTTGCGGCCCTGCTCGGGCGTCCGCTGCGCATGCCCGGGGTCGCCTTCGAGACTGCCGGGGAGCCGGTGGAGCAGCTCGCCGCCGTGCGCGTCGAGGCTCCCGACCTCTGCTGGCGCTATACCGCGCGTGTGCTGACGCAGGTAGAGGACGGCCCGTCCCCGGCCTGGATGCAGCGGCGCCTCGAGCAGTGCGGCGTCCGCCCGCTGGGGCTGATCGTCGACGTCACCAACTACGTCATGCTTGAATGCGGCCAGCCACTGCACGCCTTCGACCACAGGCACCTCGCCGACCGCACCATCATCGTCCGGCGGGCCCGCGAGGGCGAGCATATCCGCACACTGGACGGCATGGACCGCACGCTGGACAGCGAGATGCTGGTCATCGCCGACGCGCATGAGCCCGCCGCCATCGCCGGGGTCATGGGCGGCGCCGAGAGCGAGATCGTCGAAGGCACCAGAACAGTACTGGTCGAGAGCGCCCTCTTCGCGGCGCCCTCCATCAAGAGGACGGCCACCACCCTTGGGCTGCGCTCGGAGTCGTCGCACCGCTTCGAGCGCGGCGTTGATCTCGACCTGGCCGACTGGGCCAGCCGCCGCGCCGTCGCGCTGCTGGCGCAGTATGGCAACGCGCGCGTCGCCCCGGGAGTCATCGACGCCGACCACCGCCCGGCACCGCAGGCACCGGTCAGGATGCGCTTCCAGCGCGCGCGGGAGGTTATCGGCCTGCCGCTGGCACCGGAGACCATGATCGGGCACCTGACCTCGCTGGGGCTGCAAACCGCCGACTCGGATAGCGAGAGCGCCACCTTTGCCATCCCCTCCTGGCGTGTCGACCTCGAGTGCGAGGCCGATCTGATCGAGGAGGTCGCGCGCCTGCACGGCCTTGACGAGCTTCCCGATATCATGCCGCTGGTGCTGGCGGTTCCCGGCACGGACGATACCCGCGTGCGCGCCGTTTCCCTCTGCCGCCAGACGCTGCTCGGCTTCGGCCTCTCGGAGGCGATGCACTACAGCTTCCTCTCCGCCGACGAGCTGAACACCTTCGATGCCACGGCGAACGATCGGCGCCTGGTACTGCCGAATCCGGTCAGTGCCGACTACGCTGTCATGCGCGACTCGCTGCTGCCGCAACTGGTGCAGTCGCTGGGGCGCAACTTCGCGCGGCAGATGGAGGCGCCGGCGCTCTTCGAGATCGGGCGCGTCTTCTCACAGACTCCCGAGGGTGGCCTGACGGAGGAGGAGCACCTCTCCATCGGTTTCGGCGGTCCCTTCGGACGCGGCGCGCTCGACCGGCGCCGCTCCGTGACCAACGAGGAGGCGCTGCTGTGGCTCAAGGGCATCGCCGAGTCGCTCCTGTGCCGGCTGCACGCCGGCGAGCCAGCCTTCGAGCCTGCGGAGCATCCGGCCTTCGAGCCCGGCTGGGGCATCTCCGTCGCGCTGGCGGGCGAGAAGATCGGTTTGCTTGGTCTGATCCGCGGCACACTGCGCCACGCCTGGCGCATGAATGTGCCGATGGCCGTGGGCGAACTGAAACTGGAACCGCTGCTGGCCGGCTTCGACAAGCGCGAGCCGCTCAAGCCCGTACCGGCCTATCCCGGCGTGCGCCGCGATCTGGCGCTTCTGGTGCCGGCCAGCCTGACACATGAGCGCATCGTGGAGGCCATCCGCGAGGCCGCACCGGAAAGTTTGACCGACATCCGTCTTTTTGATATATTCATGCCCAAGGAAACCAGAGGTGAAAGGCGAAGCCTCGCCTACACGCTGGAATTCCGGTCGGCCGAGCGCACGCTAACCGACGACGAGGTCAACGCGGCCTGCCAGAAGATCATCAAGGCAGTCAGCGAGACCCTCGGAGCCGAAGTGCGCGCCGGCTGATTGAAAACTTGGAACCGGGCGCTGACACCGCCCGGGACGGATTAGAATGTAACCCTGCCTGAATCGCGAACTGGCCTACATTTCTGACCTACACGTCTTCCAGGGAGCCATAACGCGGTGTGAACCAGAAACCCGTTCCTGAAACGGGGATTGCGAAACGCCGCCGGGGCGCCCACCTTGAGAATAGGGTCCAGAACTCTTCGCCCATACGACCAGGCGGGGTTTTTTCTATCCTGAGACGGGCTTCTCTCGCATTTGACCCTTTGCCGCCAAAGCGGTATCCTATTTACTTCATTCGACACACCGACTCTTTGCGATCATGATGCGAAACAAGAACAAGACCACTCCAACCGAACCCGACCCCGCAGTCGCCGCCGCCAAGGTGGCGGAAGACAGCAGCGGCGGAGCCGGCACCAAGACCGCCGCGCAAGCGGCTGATAGCAGCTCCGCGGAAGATGGAACCGCCGCCCTGCAGCAGGCGCTGGAGGCCAGCAGGGAACAGCATGTCCGGCTGCTGGCCGATTTCGACAACTACCGCAAGCGGGTGGCCCGCGAGCGGGCCGAGACAATCCGCAACGCCAGCGAGGAAATCATCGCGGAACTCCTGCCGGTTCTCGACCACTTCGAACTAGCGCTGCGCCAGGCACCGGATCCCGACGAGGCCTTTGTCGTCGGCGTCCGCATGGTCTACGACCAACTGGTCACCACCCTTGGCAAGGCCGGCCTGGCGGCCATCAACGCACAGGGCGAGCCCTTCAATCCCGACGAGCACGACGCCATCGGCTACCAGCCCGATGATGAACTGGAGGAGGGACTCGTCCTGATCCAGACACGCTGCGGCTACCGCCTCGGCGACCGCGTCATCCGTCCCGCCACCGTGATCGTCTCGAGCGGCGCACCGCAGCCGGCGGAAGCCGATGATGCAGACCCCGAAGAGTGCGACGACGAGGACGCTCTCTGATTACGCTTTTATGACCTCCCCTGTTTCCGGTTAAGCCATGTCTAACAAGCGCGACTATTACGAACTCCTTGGCGTGCAGCGCAACGCCTCTGCCGACGAGATCAAGAAGGCCTATCGCAAGATGGCCATGAAGTACCATCCCGACCGCAACGCCGGCAATGACGAGGCGGCCGAGAAGTTCAAGGAGGTCTCCGAGGCCTACGAGGTGCTTAGCGACCCCGCCAAGCGGCAGCGCTACGACCAGTTCGGACACGATGGCGTCAAGTCGGCCTTCGGCCCCGGCGGCTTCGACTTCAACCGCGACTTCAGCCACTCGGCCGACTTCCAGGACATCTTCAGCAGTCTCTTTGGCGGCGGGGGCGGGGGGATCTTTAGCGAGATGTTCGGTGGTGGCGCAGGCGCGCGCCGCCGCTCGCGTGATGGCGCGCAGCGGGGCGCGGACTTGCGCTTCGACCTCGAGATTGACCTCGAGGAGGCCATCTTCGGTGTCGAACGCAATATCGAGCTGCCCGTCTCCGAACCCTGTGGCGAGTGCAACGGTTCCGGTGCCGCCAAGGGTAGCTCCCGCGAGACGTGCCGCCAATGCGATGGTCATGGCAGCATCGTCTCCAACGGCGGCTTCATCCAGTTCCAGCAGACCTGTCCCGTCTGCCGCGGCGAGGGCACGGTCATCCGCACACCCTGCCGCAAGTGCAACGGCACGGGGCGCGTCAAGGTGCGCCGCAGCCTCACGTTGCGCATTCCTGCCGGCGTCGAGACCGGCTCGCGCCTGCGTGTCGCGGGCAAGGGCGAGGGCGGCCTGCGCGGCGGCCCTTCCGGCGATCTCTATGTTGTGCTGCACGTCCGTGACCATGAGATTTTTGATCGTCAGGGAGCTGATCTGGCCTGTATCGTGCCGGTCTCGCCCGATGTCGCGGCGCTCGGCGGCGATGTCCCCGTACCGACACCCGATGGCGAGGCGATGCTGAAACTGCCGCCGGGCACCCCGAACGGCAAAATCTTCCGCCTGCGCGGCAAGGGCGCCCGCAGCCTCGACGGTAGCGGCGTCGGCGACCTGCACGTCCGCATCTCCATCGAGGTGCCGGTTCACCTCAACAGCAAGCAGAAGCAGGCTTTGCAGACCTTCGCGGAAGCCTGCGACACCGGCAACTACCCCGAAGCGGCGCGCATGCGCAAAAAGGTTAACAACTTCATGGCCCGCCGCGACGCGCTCAAGAAACAATCCTAATCCCGCGCTCCTCACCCCTACCTCCCCATGCACCGCCACCACGTCACACCGGGCCAGCTCGATCAGTCGCCACTGGTGCTGGGACGGACCGAGGCGCGGCATCTGCAGACGGTACTGCGTGTGCGCCAAGGGGACGCCATCGAGCTTTTCGATGGCCGGGGCCGTACCGTGGCAACCCGCGTTGCCGCCTGCGACCGGCACGGCATCACCCTTGAACAGACAGCGCCGCCTGTCGTCCACCCGCAGCCCGTCTGCCGCCTTACGCTCGCCCCCTGCGTCAGCAAGGGCAAGCGCATGGACTGGACGCTGGAGAAGGCCGCCGAACTCGGGGCTGCGACCATCATGCCGATCCTCTCCGAGCACTCTGTGGTGCAGGTGGAGACGCCCGACGAGGCGCACGACAAGCAGGCACGCTGGCAGCGCATCGCCATCGAGGCCACACGCCAGTGCGGCAGCGCCTGGGTGCCCGAGGTGATGGCTCCCCTGCCCTTCGCCCAGGCGCTCCCGCGCCTTGGCGCCATCAACCCGCTGCTGGTGGCGGCGCTGACCCCCGACGCCCGCCCCATGCGGGAGATCATCGCCGAACTCGCCGCCGCGGTACCGCCGCGCGAGGCCGCCTGGGTCGTCGGCCCCGAGGGCGACTTCACACCCGGCGAGATCGGGCAACTGCGCGCGGCGGGTGCCAGGCTCTGCTCGCTGGGCACCAGCATCCTGCGCACCGAAACCGCAGCCATCTACGGCCTGGCAGTGCTCGGCGCGGCGTGGTTGTAGCCTGTCTCACAATCTGTTCATCACGCGTCAGCCTCTGGCCTCTCACCCAACTTATCCAAGAACTCGCGGGGGCTAACGACCTGAACAGCCCCGGTAAGTTGCTGCGGAAAATGCCTGGAGTTCCCAGTCACCAGAACGGCGTGCGCCTCTATTGCGACCTCCAGGAAAGGCAGATCATCCTCGTCGGAAAGGGCAACCTGTAAGGGCGTGGCAACAACCTTCTCGGCGGTTCTGGACAAGAATCGGATGAACTCCTCGACCGCCATGACATCCAGGCGTAACCTGGGAGCCGTACCTACACGCCGGTACTCGGCCAGAATGCGTTCGTCCAGGAAGAGCGTAAAACGATCCTCGACCAGAAGGTCAAGAATACGGGAGCATGTGCCATTCCGGGTCAGCATCCCGGAAATGAGCACATTCGTGTCCAGCACGACGGTCATTTCCGACCTTCAGACTGGCGAACCTCGGCAATCACAGAGTCTATTTCCGAAGGCGAGAGATCCTGCGTGCCGGCCTGTTCCGCGCTTGCACGAATCCGCTCCAGAGCCACCTTGGCCCGGGCACTGCGGATCGCCTTCAATTCCAGATCGAACACATCGGGACACACGGACGAGACGATGGCGAAGGGGCGTCCGTTGGCCGTAAGCACGACCTCCTCGTCACGCTCCAAATCCCGCCGCATCTGCCCTACGTTGACGCGGAACTCTCTTGCGCTCATGAACTTCATTCTGCAAATCTCCGTTGTTAGCAATAGGTTACCAGAATTGGGCCAGATGTTAAAGCAAAAACGGTCACATAATGGATAACAATTTAGAACTTTAGAACTTCCAAACTTCTTTTCCCCTCTTCTGCGATACAACTGGGTTGTGTCGCAAACGGTTCACTCCAAGCCTCCCATGCCAGCCCCCCTCCCCGCGCCTTCTTTCACGTGAGCTATCCCTGTCACTTTCGACAAAGCGTAGCGACAAAGTGTGTAGACGAAGCGTAGGGACGAAGCGTGGAGACAAGGTGTGGAGACACGGTGTGGAGACAAGGTGTAGGGACAAGGTGTGGGAGATGTTTTGCCACCGGGCGGCGGAAAGGCAGCGCAGCGCTTTTACCCTCTAAATTGCGAGCCACTGTGTGGTCGCAATAATCGTCCCTGCCACTGCCTACTGCCACTCCCCTGTACGGGCGGCACGCATGCCGCCCTGCCACCTCAGCCATCCCCGCCGCCCCCGGCGGCGGGGGCGGCGCACCCCGGCCCCTCAAGCACACTCCACCCGCCCCTCACGGGCTTCACCTGGATCTGCGTGCGGATGCGCTCCTTCAGGGCCGGCACATGCGAGATCACACCGATCAGCTTGCCGCCCTGCCGCAAGGTCGCCAGGGTCTCCAGCGCGGTATCCAGCACCTCCTCGTCCAGCGTACCGAATCCCTCGTCCAGAAACAACGAATCCACCCCCACCTTCCGGCTCGCCATGTGCGACAACCCCAGCGCCAGCGCCAGACTCACGATAAAGCTCTCCCCGCCGGAGAGGTTCTTCGTGGAGCGGATCACCCCCGCCTGATAGTTGTCGATCACGTCCAGCTCCAGGGCCGC
>JAAYLN010000149.1 GCA_012521875.1 Lentisphaerota bacterium
CGGGCGTCCCTACCGCGATTCCTCGATTCGGCAGACAAGGTGTGGGGACAAGGTGTGGGGACAAGGTGTGGGGACAAGGTGTTGAGACAAGGTGTTGAGACAAGGTGTAGGGACAAGGTGTGGAGTCAAGGTGTTGAGACAAGGTGCAAGCGCGGAGCGCACACTCTAAACCCTCACTTAAACTCACTCTTAAACGGCACACTCCACCCGCTTACTCAATTTTCACTCGCGTGCCCTCGCGTGCCCTTGCGTGCCTTTACGTGCATTCGCGTCCCCTCTTCCGTGTTTTCGCGTTTTTCGCGGTTAAAAAAACACACTATCCATTCGCGTCCATTCGCGTCCATTCGCGGTTCCGTTTCCCCGTGCCTCCGTGCCTCCGTGAGAGACCACCATCTGCTTTCGACAAAGGCGACAAAGTTACCGGTAAAGCCCGCGACAAAGTTGATGAGCGCCCTGAAGGGGCGCGATATACCAGCCTAGGGCAACGCCCTGGGTTATGGGGCTAAAAACGACTAGCCCTGAAGGGGCGGGAGATAGCGTCATGGAAATGGGTATGTCTGCCGGATGATAGGCCGGGCTTTCAGCCCTTGTTTGTATTTGCCGTGGTTTTGCATGAGGGGCGCAGTCGTGTCGGAGTACCGGCTTCAGGGACTGGTGATTTATTCCCTGCGCGGATTTATCAGGAACTCAAGAACTCAGGAAAGGATGCAAGAATGCGCGGTTTCCACAAAACAATTCCTGATTTCATGAGTTCCTTATAAAAAACCAGCGGGGAATTGCAATTAGTCAACATTCCCTTCAGCCGGAAGTCAACAAGGGCCTTCAGGCCCGCAAAGACCTTTTCCCTTTGGAAAAAGGGGTCATGGGAGCGGGGCTGAAGCCCCTGAACCACTTCCGCCTGAAGGCGGTACTCCGGCCGTGACGGCTAGTCGGAATATTGACTTGTAACTTGGCGCTCTTGGCGTCTTGGCGGTTCAATCTCTTTCGAGGACGAGGACGAGGACGAGGACGAATAATTCGCGTTCCGCCCACTCCCTGTGCGATTCAACCAAGTTGAATCGCACCCACCCTGTCCTTGCGCGCCAGAACCGTGTGCATGCAAGAACGTGTTGAAGCCGGGGCACTTAAGTGATACCCTCGGCACATGTCGGCTGATGTGCGCGCGTTTGTCGCCGCAGCGCCGGCGGGAGATTTTTCATGCCTGCACGCTTTCCTGCCTATCCTTTGCGTGAGACCCGGCTTCTGGACGGTGTTTGGGGTTTTTGCTGGGTTGGTGACCAGCTCGCGGCCCGCGAGGTGGATCCCGCCACGTTCGAGTACCACGAGCTACAAGCCGTGCCGGGCGTGTTCGATACCGAACTGGCCCGCCGCAATGCGCGCGGCGTTGGAATCTACCGGCTGCGCATCGAAGATGCAGGTGGTTCCCTGCGTCTCGGCATCGAGGGACTCGGCCTCTACGGGCGGATCTATTGGGATGGCACCTGCCTGGGCGAGTGCGACACCCCCTATGCAGCGATCAGCCTCGACTTCGAGACTACGCCCGGCGAGCACTGGCTCTACATAGTAGTCGACAACCGTTTCTCGCGCGAGACCTCACCGCTGGCCCATCCCTATTTCGACTTCTACCTTTTCGGCGGCATCTATGGCTCGGTGACGCTGCAGTCCCTGCCTGCCCAGCGGGTAGAGCGGGTGGCCGTCACGACGCGGGAACTCGACTCCGGCACCGTGCGGCTCGATATCCGGACTGCTGGTCTGCCAGACGGTTCCGCGCGTTTCCGCATCGCCTTCGACGATGCGCCGGACAACGAGGTTGCATTGGAGATCCGCGAGGGTCGCGCACAGTTGGAGACCAGGGTGCCGCAGGCGCGCATCTGGTCGCCGGAGAGTCCGCACCTCCATACCGTGCGTGTGGCACTGTGCGAGGGTGACGCGGTGGTCGAGCGCTTCGGCATCCGCACCATTGCAACACGCGGTACGGAACTGCTGCTCAACGGCAAGCCCATCACGCTGCGCGGGGTCAACCGGCACCAGTCGCATCCCCAACTGGGGCCGGTGCAGCCCGACCATCTGGCCCTGGATGATCTCAAGATCATCAGGGAACTCGGCGCCAATTTCATCCGCTGTGTCCACTACGCCCATGCTCCGGCCTTTTTCGAACTCTGCGACCAGATGGGATTTCTGGTCTGGGAAGAGAGTTTCGGCTGGGGCAACAGTACCGAGGATGCAAGTGATCCGCATGCCTCCCAGGCCGCCATCCGCGCGACCGCGAACATGGTCGCCCGCGACATCAACCATCCTTCCATCATCTTCTGGGCCTTTCTCAACGAAAGCTGCTCCCACACCCCCGAGGGGGAGAAGTGGTACCGCGATATCATCACGGCGATCCGGGCGCTGGACGACTCGCGGTTGGTCACGTACGCCTCCTGCCACGGTACGCGGGATCGCTGCTTTGAATTGGCGGATGTCGGCTCGATCAACATGTATCCCGGCTGGATTGCCGGAGCGGACCAGTGGCACACCCGTTATCTGGATCAGATCCGCCCCGAAGTGGAGCGTTATGCCGCCTGGGCCTCGGAGGGACCGCTGGCGGACAAGCCGCTGCTTGTCACCGAGATCGGCGCCTGTGCGCTGCCCGGCTGTCGCGACTACGGACGCGCGCAATGGAGCGAGGAGTTCCAGGCCGACTACTTCCGCGAGGCCTGCGAGGCTATTCTGGGGAATCCCCGCTATGCCGGAGTGACGCTTTGGCAGCTCTTCGACACGCGCACCTATGTCAACGTGGGCGGGGTGCGCACCAAGCCGCTGGGCTTCAACTTCGCCGGCCTGCTGGATGCCTACCGCCGCCCTAAGCTGGCTTTCGAGACGGTACGGAACTGCTTCAAGCGCTAGTGCGGTCACTGGTTCGGCCATGACTTGCGACCACACATCCCGGAGCTTGCGTCAAGCGCGTCTTAAGGCGTTTTTCTATCCTCTCCGCTGGCCGTACTGGCGTCCTCTTCTGCTGCCGGCGCTCGCACTGCTTTATGCTATCTGGCTGGGCGGGGGAGTGGAGTGGAACAACATGATGGGGCAGTTCTGGGTGCGGCTGGAGCCCTGGCTACCATCGCTGCGCCTCGATCTGCTTGCCTTGGCGCTGCTCGCCGCGCTGCTGTTCCGCCTTGGCGGAACCAGACTGCGCCGCCGGATGCCGCTGCTGCTGGGACTGCTGCTGGCTGGCGGTCAGATAGCCTGCCTCCAGGCGGCGTGGAAGTTTGTTTCCGGGCCGATGCCCTGGGGCATCGACCACCCGGCCTTCCTGTTCCGGCTCAAGGAGTTCCGCGAGCTCTTTCCGCTGGCACTGGGCGGCTACAATCCGTGGTGGAACGCCGGCACCGAGCACTTCATCGGCGTCACCAGCGGAACGCACGCCTTCGGACTGCTGAACCTGCCGCCCCTGCTGTGTCTTGATCCGCATCTCTTTCATGGACCGGCGCTTGCCTTCTGGCTGATAGTCGGCTTCCCTTGGCTCGGCGTGCTGGCCGTCCGCGCGGCCGGGGTGCGGTGGACTGGTGCCCTCTGCGCCGGTCTGCTGATGTGCGCGGTCAGCCGCGCCCAGTTCCTCTTCTTCTGGCAGTCGGGCAACGTGGGCGCGATGACGTCGGCGATGCTGACGCTGCCGGTCGTGGCTCTCGGCTACCGCCTGATCGTCCTGCGTCGCGGCGGCTGGGGCATGGTGGTGGCGCTCGGTGTGGCCGCCTGGCTGGTCTGCCTCTGGACGCCCGGCGTCCTTGTGTGCGCCGGTCTGGTTCCCGGATGGATCGCCATGCGGCGCCGCTGGACTATCAGGTCGAACCGCCTGCTGGTGGCGGCGGGCCTGCTGGCGCTGGTTCTGGCACTGCCGTGGTTCTGGATCACGCTCTTTCCCAGCCGGGGGATCGTCAACTACGTGGCCACCGGCGTCACCGGATCCAGGTGGCTGATGCTGCAGGCAGGCGTGCGGCAACTGCTCCTGCGGCTCCAGGAATGGCATCCGCTGCTGCTCGTCCTCGGGGCAGGGGGGGCTGTCGTCGTCGCGCCGCGCTCCGTGCGGCGCTGGACCTTGCCGCTGCTCCTGATTCTGGCCGCCATCATCTGCGGCACCGGCTGGTGGAGCCAGTCGCAGCTCGACCGCATGGCGCTGCCGATGGCCGTCGCGGCGGTCTTTCCCACCACTGTGCTGTGCGGTCGGCTATTCGCCCGCGGCTCCATGGGGCGCTCGCGGATTGCCGGTCTCCTCCATGCGCTGGCGCAGGGTGTGGTGCTGGCGCTGCTAATGATGGGGTTGCGCGTGGCGCAGATGCACTACGCCTGCCGCGGCGGCTTCAAGCTCTGGCCCGCACCGGATACGATTTACGACTTTGCCGACTGGATCCGCCGGGAAGTGCCGCCGGAGGGGCGCCTGGCCTTTGCCGGTACCACCGACTGGAAGTATGAATGGGGCAAGCCGACCTACCTGCCCATCCTCTCCGGCAGGGAGATGATGGCCGACGACTACTACAGCTATCCGCGGGGACTGATCGAGCGCAACTACCCGCCCAAGGCCTACCGTGTCTCGCTGGACTCCTGGCTCGCCTTCACCCGCGCCTACGGCATCACACACTGGGCGGCGGCCGACCCGCGCCATAAGGGCTTTCTTGCCGGGCATCCCGAATGGTTCGAACTGGTGCGCCGGATGAGCATGCAGAGCAGCCGGATCGAGATCTACCGTGTGCTGGGCCTGCCGCCGCCGACACGGTTTCTCGAGGGCACAGGCAGTGTCACTGCGCGCGAGAATGCGCTGGTAGTGCGCCCGGAGCCCGCCGATACCGAACGTGTTGTCATCCGCTACCAGTGGCGCGACGGGCTGGTGTGCCGCACGCCGGGCGCAACGATAGAACCCTTCAATGTGGACGGGCATCTGCAATTCATCGCCGTGCGTCCCGGCGGCAACCCCGTGGTCAGGATCGGCTACCGGCCGCGGTTTGCGCCGCTGAAGCCCAATTTCGACGGCACTTTCCACCATTGAGCCACACACTCTCTTAAGACTATCCGTGATTACTGTTCTCGCAACCTGGCTGGTGCTCTTCCTCGGCCTCGCCGGCATCGGGTCGGGTGCCTTCGCGCTGCTCGCCCGGCTTCCGGGCTGCGGCAGCGCGGAGCGTCCCGATCTCTTCCGCCGCTTCTGGTTCGGCTGCGGCACGACGATCATGGTGGCGCAGCTCTGGAACCTGCTGGCACCACTTGATGCCGTTGCACTCGCGGTCTGGCTGGCGGCGGCCGCCGGTTGCGGCCTGCTGCTCCTGCTGCCGTATCTATGGGGGACAGTGCGCCGCCGGGGATGGGGGTGGCGGCCGGGCAGGCGCCGCGCCGCACTTTTGGGATGCATGGCCCTGGCAGGCTTGTACCTGCTCTATCTGGGTGCTGCCGGCGTGGCGACGCCGCGCTGGAGCCGGGTGTACGATAGCGACCTCTACCACTTCAACATCCTGCGCTGGATGAACACCTGTGCCGTGGTTCCCGGCCTCGGCAACCTGCACTCGCGCCTGGGCCACACCTCGGGATTCCTCGTGCTGTCGGCGCTCTTCGATAATCTCTGGTGGGATCGCGCCACCGCCTGGCTGCTCTACGGTCTCCTCGTATCGGTCGCCACCCTGCAATGGCTCCGGATGATCGCCTCTCCTCCGGCGTGTGCCGCACGCCGCACGCGGCTCTACTGCCTGCTCACCTTTCCCTGCCTGGCGCGGCTGCAAACCACCATCCATCCCACGCTCTACCACGACGAGATTGCCCTCGTGGTGCAAATGGTGCTGCTGCTGGAGCTTCTGCGCTTCCTGCCCGTGTGCCTGGACGAACGGGCGTCAGATGATACCGGCTGCCCTATCGCCGATCTGCCGGGCTTCATGATGCTGGCTCTGCTGGGCACGCTTGGCTTCAGCATCAAGCCCAGCGGTGCCGTGGCCATGATCTTCACCATCTGTACCGTTGCCGGGGTGGTGGTTGTGCTGTGGTGCCGCCAGCGCCTGCCTCTGCGGCGGGTCGCGTCGCTCACCGCCGCCGCGGGCCTGGTGCCCCTGCTGCTGCTGACCGGACACGTGGCGCGCAACTTTGTCCAGACGGGGTGGCTGGCCTTTCCCGCGCCGCTCGGCAGACTGCCCGTGGACTGGGCCATGCCCGCCGAACCGGCGGACGACACGCATGCCGAGCTGATGCAGTCGGTCCGGGGACAGTACGAGGTGATCAAGGCGTGGGCGCGGATGCCCGGCGCTGAAGACTACGGGCAGGCCCTTGACGGCGGCCTCGCCGTGTGGCTGCCCGGCTGGCGTGCCCGCAACTGGAAGGGCATTGAGCGGCGCGTCTTCTATCTGGGTCTGCTCTTCTGGCTGCTGCATCTGCTGGGCATGGCACGTGATTGCTCCCCACCTCGTGGCATAGGCGTCCCGCCCCTGAAACAAGAGACGGTACGCGGCGATCTCATGCTTCTGGTGCTGGTGGGTGCCGATCTTCTCCTCTGGTTCCACGCGGCGCCCGACATGCGCTTTGGCCGCACCTTCTTCTGGCTCTGGATGGGGGTGGGCGGCAGCCTCTGCCTGTCGCGTCCGCGTCTGCCCGCCGGGTTTGCCGGAGCGGTGGCCGTCGTGCTGATGACGGGGGCGCTGCTGGAGATGTCGCTGCCGCTGGCGCCGCGGCGTCCCGCGAGCTGGCGCGGCGTCGGGCGCGCCAGACCGCTGCGCACCGAGGCGGTGACAATCCCCAACGGCCAGGTGCCGCCGCTGGTCGTGCAGGTGCCGCTCAAGGGGGACCGGTGTGGCGACTCCCCCCTGCCGGCGACCCCGTATCCGCTCCCCACGCTGCTGCTGCGCGAGCCCGGCCGCCTGCAGTCCGGCTTCCGCCGCGCGCTGGAGACAGGGGACGGGGGACAGGAGGCAGGAGACAGGGGACAGGAGACAGGGAGTAGCAGTAGGCAGTGGCAGTAGGCAGTGACGCCTGGTAGACGCGGCGTCCCCGCCGCGTGCTTGGGGCAGGGGACAGGGGAGTAGCAGTAGGCAGTGGCAGTAGGCAGACACAAGCCTGATGCTGATACAAAACGGCCCGTTCGGCCACCCCGCGTGGCGCACTACGTGCGCAAGCGGTTTTGAGTGCGCGGACCTGGACGCGCTTTCTTCCGCGGGACCTGGCCCGCGCAGATGAGGAAAGCGACAAGGCAACAGGAACGCCAAGTATCTTGTTTTTAGAGTTGTGATTGGGGAGCTCACGCTCGTCCTCGTCCTCGACCATTCTCGATTATCTTTTTGAACCGCCAAGACGCCAAGGACGCCAAGAAGGGGACAGGAGACAGGGGACAGGAGAGAGTGGCAGTGTCGACGGCGTCGCGAGGTTGGGGTGGTCGAGCGAATCGAAGGAATCGAGCAATCCGAAAGAATCGAATCATTCGAATCCATCGACTCTGTCGATTCTTTCGACAAAGGCGACAAAGTTACCGACAAAGCGGGGGTGCGGTCGCGCGCACCCCTGTCGCTAGCCGATTACGATTACGCAGGTTGACGCCCTCTCCCTGCTAGCCTGTCGTAAAATGTCGTCAATAGCTGGAATGACGGGGTGACTTCCGGCATTCCCCCAAACATGAGGGCAGACAATGAAGGCACGCAAGTTCACTGCGGTTATCGCCGCGGCTCTGTTTATCTTTACCGGCTTGGTCTCGCTTGCCACCCCGAAGACCTACCATGTCTCGCCCACCGGTAGCGGTACCGACGGCCTCACATGGGAGACCGCCTTCACGACGCTACCCGGCGCCCTCGCTGTAGCGTAAGCGTCTCACGAACCCCATATTGACTGGGGGTGCAGGAGTGTGCCGCGCGGCTACGTGAAGGGCGGCGGCTTCGCGGCCCAGTATTGACGGGGAGCTGGTGCGTGCCACGCGGCTACGGGGAAGGCGGTGTCTTCTTCGCGCCCCAGTGCTCTGGGATGAGTGTGCC
>JAAYLN010000017.1 GCA_012521875.1 Lentisphaerota bacterium
AGATTTAACCGGCGGACTTCGAAAAGCCGCGGCCTGCTGTTTTACAGACTGGCACAATTAGCTGTCGTCACAGACCCCAACCCGCGATCAAAAATCGTGCCGGCACAAGATGTTGTGTCTGGTTGAGCGAACTGCATACCCAGTTTGGGATTTTGGATTTGTGATTGGAAAGCGGACGCTTTCTCGTTCTCGTCCTCGTCCTCGTCCTCGACACGCCCGGCGGTTGATTTGAACCACCAAGGACGCCAAGGGATTTTAGATTTGGGATTTTGGATTTGTGATTGGTGTCCGCGTCCTCATTAGCGATGCGGATGCTGCGACTGGGTTTTAATCAGGAACTCAAGAACCCAGGAAGGCAGTAGGCAGTGGCAGTATGCAGTGCCGCCTAGTAGACGCGGCGACTCCGCCGCGTGATGGGGGAAGTAGCAGTAGGCCGTGGCGATGCTGACGTTAACAAGCCTCGACGGGGGTCGACGGGGGTTGACGGGGGTCGAGTGCCGGTGTAGTTTCCGCGAAAGCGCGCCAGCACAGGGCGTCCCGGCCAGCCGCAGTGATGGAGTGATGGAGCGATGGAGCGATGGAGCGTGCAAGGGGAACCGCGAATGGGCGCGAATGGGCGCGAATGGAAGGTGTTTTTTTAACCGCGAAAAACGCGAAAATCGCGAAACAAGTTCTAAAGTTCGGGAGTTATAAAGTTCCTCCAGTAGCTAAAGCCGTCAGCTCCAGCGTGGCTTTAAGGGTCAGACAAGTCGGACAAGTCAGACCTGTCGGACTCGTCAGACCGGATACAATAGCGCCAACGGCGCGCCCTATCCCAGCCTAGGGCAACGCCCTAGGAATTATCGGCGAAGAGAAACGAGGGCTGAAAGCCCGTCCTATCGTCTGGTAAATTTCCCTCTAGAAGCTCTTGCAAACCCCCTTGCTTGCGCGTGGCACGGGCATCCTGCCCGTGTTCCGTCCATGGGCGGGACGCCCATGCCACGATGGTTTTGCAAGAGCCTCTCTATTCAAAGACTATGTCCCGCCCCTACAGGGCTAGTCGAAATTTCGCCCCTTCCCCAGGGCGTTGCCCTGGGCTGGTATGTCTCGCCCCTTCAGGACTGCCATCCGCAAGCAGTCTCGTTCACCATCCATACACCAAGACCCGCGGAGACCGCGGGCTCCAGGGCGCAGGGGAAGAGAACGGGAGGTAATCGGTTAGTGACAGGGGCACAACAATACACCTTGTCTCAACACTTGGTCTTCGCACTCTGTCCCTTTACGCTTCGTCCCCGCACTCTGTCTCCGCACCTTGTCGAAAATTTAGCGGCTGAAGTGAGTCCGACAAAGCGTAGGGACGAAGTGTTTAGACGAAGTGTGGACGACAAGGCGTAGGGATAAAGTGTAGGGAACTACTCCCCCCTCCCTTTACTGCCGGCGGCTCATCCGCTAGCCCCCCAGCCAATGCCGTACAGGCTGCGAGAGGAATTCCTCCAGGGCGATGCCATCCCCGCCAACCAGCAGGCAGCGCTGCGGCTTGTACGCCTGTGCGAAAGCCGCCGTACCGGAATGCACCACCGGCGCGCGTCCGCTCTTGACCTCGATCGCAGTCAGGCGGCGGCTCCTCCGGACGACAAAATCCACCTCCTGGTTGCCATCGCGCCAATAATGCAACTGGCAGTCTCCGCACAGCGCCGCGTTGGCCAGATGCGCACCTACGGCGGACTCCACAAGCCTTCCCCAGATTGCATGATCCGCGCGGGCTTCAGCCAGCGTCAAGCCGCTCATGGCCGTCATCAGTGCGGTGTTGAGCACCTGCAACTTCGGACTGGAACCGCGGCTGCGGGACACGTCCCCGGCGTATTTCTGCAAGCCGCAGACCATGCCGGCCCCCGTCAGGAGCTTCAGGTAATGGGCCAGCGTGGTGGTGTTGCCTGCATCCTGCAACTGCCCCAGCATCTTGGTGTACGAGAGCACCTGCCCCGAATAGCGGCAGGCCAGTTCGAAGAGCTGCCGCAGGAGCGCAGGCTTGTCCACGCGAGTCAGCAGCAGCACGTCACGGGAGATCGAGGTCTCGACCAGACTGTCCAGAACATAGCGCGCCCAGCGTTCGTGGTCGCCTATCAGCGGAGCAGCGCCCGGATAGCCCCCGTGGAAGACGAACTGCTCAAGCGACCAGCCAAAGGCTGTGCGCATCTCGCCGTAGCTCCAATGGGACAGGAAGATCACCTCGAAGCGACCAGCCAGACTCTCGCTAAGGGCCTTCGTGATCAGGAGCGGCGCTGACCCCAGCAGCACGACACGCAGCGGCCGCCGAGCGCGGGTGTCCTCGTCCCACAAACGCTTGACGGTCTCCGACCAGCCGCTAATCTTCTGGATCTCGTCGAGCACCAGCACCGCACCGGCGGGAATCATGGCCAGCCGCGCCGCCTCCCACTGCTGGGCAATCCACTCCCCGCCACGCAGCATGGGCTCATCCGCACTGGCATAGCGGACAGGCAGTTCCAGCCGTTCGACAACCTGCTGCACCAGCGTCGACTTGCCCGTCTGGCGCGGCCCCGCCAGAATCTGGATGAAGCGGCGGGGCTCGGCCAGACGCCCCGCAAGCACCGCACCTTGAGGGCGCTCATACGATTGAGTGTTTTTGCTCTGCATGTTGAGTAATTTTACTCAATACGTTGAGCAAGTCAAGCATCACCGCGCAGTCGGCTGGTGACGGCTGGTGACATGGGGTGCGCTGCGAACGATACGTTCGCAGCCCATGCACGCTCCAGCACACCGCGGAGACCGCGGGCTCCAAGATCCCGGCGCCGGCAACTTTGTCGGAAACTAAAGAGTAAGCGGGTAGTTTAAGCGTGCCGATTAAGAGTGAGTTTAAGTGAGGGTTTAAGTGTGTGCTTCGCACTTACACCTTGTCCCCACACCTTGTCCCCACACCTTGTCTCAACACCTTGTCTCAACACCTTGTCCCCACACCTTGTCCCCACACCTTGTCCCCACACCTTGTCTCAACACCTTGTCTCAACACCTTGTCTCAACACCTTGTCCCCACACCTTGTCTCAACACCTTGTCGACTAGTCCGAGACACCCCATCCCGTTCTGCGAAAATCTGCGAAAATCTGCGGTTAAATTTCTTCGCGGCATCGCGGCTTCGCTTGAGCTGCCCCTGTTGCCTTCGACAAAGTTTCCGACAAAGTGGCGTCTCTCGCCTGTTCCAACTGCCGACTGCCACTGCCGCCGCCCCGCGGGGCGGCGGCCCGACTGAACCCTCGCGCCTTTGTGATTCAACTATTTTGAATCGCACCCTTCCTGCTCGCTCCCCTGCCGGTACAGGATCTTCACAAAATCATTCTCGTCCAGGGGGAGGTTCAGCTCCACCTGCTGCTCCTGCTGCCGGAACTGGAGCCCGCCCCGCCGCGCGGATTCGACGCGCTCCACTTCGCCGGCAACCTCGACGTTCAGCGTCACGTTGGTCAGGGGCGTGTTGACGTAATTGGCGAGCGGCACGAGGATGCCCTTCTCGTGCGGCATGTACACCGCGTCCACCAGCGGCACACTGCAGCGGACCGGGCAGACGACGCCCGCCTCGCGCACCGGCGTCGTGATGAGGTCGCGGGTTGCGGCGGGATACTCCCAGGGATTGTAGGAGCGCTCCAGCATCACCGCCGCCTCCGGCGGCAGCGCGGCGGCGTTTGTCCGGGCCAGCTCCTCCAGCGCGAAACGCGCGTCGAGGGCCTTCCTGATGTAGTCGAGGGCCGGCAGCATGCCCGCGCAATATATCCGACCCTTGCCTGCGGAGCCGCGCACGATGGCCGGCGAGCCGTCGCCAAAGGTGGCCAGCACGGCGGCTCCCTCCCGCGGTGCCAGAGTCTGCCTGACCGAGAGCACGCTGCCGGTGCCGCCCTGCCAGGCGAAGGTGCCGAGGCTGGCGACATAGCGCAGGTAGCGCCCCGGACCGGAGGTCGGCCGTGCCTGCGACGCGTCACGCACGGCGGGAAGCAGGTCGTCGAGCGTATCCAAGGGCCGGTTGTACTCATCGCGCGACGCCGCGTCGGCGCTCAGCCAGAGCGTGCCGCCGCCGGCCACCCACTCCCTGAGATTGGTGGCCGCCGCGCGCGTGAGGTTCGGGCCGGAAAGATAGCAGACCGTGTAGTCCTTCAGCATTCCCCGCTCGACCTGCCGCGCCGCAACGACATCCACCGGCACCTGGGCATGCGTCAAAGCCAGCCAGGTGTGCATGCGGTCGAAACCATAGGCCAGGTTGTCGCCCAGCGTCCAGATATCGCTCGCGCTGCTGTAGAGCAGCGCCACTTTCGCGGGCCTGGGCATGGCCGTGAGCAGCATCTCCTCGACCGCCCCGATCTCGCGTCCGACCCCGGCGCAGGCGCTCCAGACTTCCGGGCGTCCCTGCACGCTGGTGCTGCGATAGTAGGGTCCGCCCTCGTGCGAGGCCCAGATGGGGCCGTAGTAGAAGACCTTGAGGATCTTGACGCCGCGCGCCAGCTCGCTGGTCGCCTTGAGCTTGATGTCCCACGCCTTGCGCCCGGCATAGGCAATCAGGTAGTGCCCGATCTTCTGCCGCCGTTCACGGGCGGCGGCACGCATGAGATCCACGTTGTAGGTGGCGCACTGGAAGGTGGAGGCGATGTTGGACCAGTCCTCGCCCCAGATGGCGTTCATGCCGTCGTCGTCGAGCAGCTCGAAATAGTCCACCCCCTGACCGTAGAAGTTCGCGCGGTAGACGGCCCCGTCGCTGAAGTTGGCGACCGTGGGGACCGGTGCGCCGTAGATCTCCTCGACCAGTTTGCGCTGCACCGCCATGAAGTCGCCCAGCGCGCGGGTGCGGAAGCGCTGGGAATAGTAATAGAGCGCCGGGAACTCCTCGCGCTGCTCCCTGGTGACGATCCTGACGGCGTCCCAGCCGGGCACCTGCAGTCCGGCGGGCGTCTGGCCCAGCCGCTGCAGCCAGGCGCGGAACTTCTCCGCGTAGGCGGGGTCGGCGGCGGCAAAATCCAGCGGCTGTCCGCCGGGCTCGTCGGTGAGCGAGCAATAGACAAGATCCCCGGCCTTGCCGCCGTCCTGCGCGAAACGCTCCGCGGCCTCCGTAATCCGGGCGCGCATCCGCTCGGTGTCCGGCCGGCAGTAGGAGCCTTCCAGCATGTGCCAGGCGCCTTCAATGTGGCGCAGGTGTTCCGACATGAAGCCGAAGGCGTCGAAGGACTTCAGCTCACGGGCCCGCACCGCGGCATCCAGATTGTCACCGATGTGGCAGGCGGCGAAGTAGGGGAACTGCGCGGGACGGCGGCCATGCACCGGCCAGGGATGCGCATCTATCTTGCGGCCGGTCTCCTCGGCGATCTCGCGATCCGTCTTGAGCCGCGCGTGGAACTCCTCCGTCAGCAGATTGGGCGGCACGTAGATGACGGCGGTACTGGGCTGGCAGTCCAGTGCCAGCTTCCGCACAACGGACTGCTCGTCGGGTGCCGTGGCGAACTCGAATGTGGCGCGTAGCCGATCGGCCCGGCTCCAGTATGTGTAGCGCACGCTGAAGACCATGCGGACGCCGGAATCCTGGTAGATCGTCGGTGTCAGGTTGCACCACGGGGTGCGCTCGCCGGGCTCCAGCCAATCGCCCTTCTCCGGCATCAGGCCGGCCACGGCCCCCCCCGCGACCCAGCGCGTAGTGCGCGTACCATGGGCTGCGGAAGTGATCGGCAAAGAGATGGACATAGACCGGCTTCTCATAGCCGTCGCCAAGCGTGACGCGCAGATAGGTCTGGGCGCCATAGTGCAGGTGGTTCGGCTCATGCTGCATGTCCATCGTCAGCAGCAGGCAGTCGACCTTGCGGTCGTAACCGGAGCAGTTGCGGTTCTCATGCTTGCTGAGCAGCAGGCTCACATCGCCCTCGGGCAGCTCCACATCGAACGGCTCCCAGACCATCGGCAACTTGCCCTTGCCGCCCTTGTCCTCGGTGTCGAAGAGGGCGCTTCCCCGCGCCTGCCCGTCCGCCAGCACCGTGAGGCGGAAGGTGCCGCGGCGATCAGGGGCATTCGAGCGCCGCACCCAGATGCGGTAGGCACCGGAGTCCTTGAGGCTGACGGTCGAGGTCGCCACGCCCTCCCCCCACCCTCCCGCGCCGCTGAGCACGGCTAGCCCTGAGGCAGCTCCTTGATTCGTCATGACGTTCCACCCGCGCGACGGCGCGAAGGCCTCGGCCTCGATAAAGACCTCGCTCGCCAGGGCGCTGCCCGCCAGGGCCAGGCAGCCGAGGATGCGCAGCAGCCCCTTAAGGCAGGTGGCGGGCGTGGAAAGCGGCAAGCCGTCTGTACCGGCATGAACGGGGTGCTGGCGGTGATTATGCACGATGCGCCTATCTTACCAAACACCCGGAAAACAAAGAACCCCGTTTTCATCCGGCGGTCGTCCGATGAAAACGGGGCGGAAAATGGTGGGAGATAGTGGACTCGAACCACCGACCCCTTGCATGTCAAGCAAGTGCTCTAACCAACTGAGCTAATCCCCCGTGACGGCGAGCAATATAGAGCAAGCCGTCCGGAAAGTCAATGTCATTTGGATGACCTCAGGAGCCGCTGCCCTGCAGGGCGGCGGCAGTAGCAGTAGGCAGTGGCAGTTGGGATGGGTCAGAGACACACCTTGTCTCCACACTTTGTCTCCACGCTTTGTCGGCTACGCTTCGTCCCTACGCTTTGTCAAAAACGAAAGAGAGAGCGGCTGGGGGTGTCGGGCTAGTGGAGCCGCCGCCCTGCAGGGCGGCGGCCACGCGGCGGGGGACGCCGCGTCTACCAGCCGGACACCCGGTACAGTCTACAAAACGGTCCGTTCGGTCACCCCGCGTGGCGCACTACGTGCGCAAGCGGGTTTGAGTGCGCGAACCCGGACGCGCTTTCTACCCCGCCGCTCTTGCGGCGGCAGATGCCGTCACGGCCGGTACGGGCGCGATGGTTGTACCGTAATAGCCGCTCGTGCCGGCTGCAAGGACGTCTGTCCCCTGGCCAGAGTACCGCCTTCAGGCGGAAGTGGTTCAGGGGCTTCAGCCCCGTTCACAAATCCCCAGGGCGTTGCCCTGGGCTGGTATGTTACGCCCTTTCAGGGCTTTCATTAGCCTTGGCACAAGCTGCTCCAGCCACCGGACACGGAGGTCCGGTGCAACGAGAATGCTCCGGCGGAGCCGGGAGCGATGCAGGGCAGGGAGTAAGCGGGTAGATTAAGAACGTCCCGCCGGGGACGGCGGTCTCCACGTTCCGGCCTTCCCCGTTCGCTCCAGATGCGCCTTGGAGCCCGCGGTCTCCGCGGTGTATTGGAGAGCGCATGGATGGAGAACGTTACCGCCGGGGACGGCGGGCTCCAGCGTTCCGGCTTTGTTCGTTCACTTTTGCTGCGACCGCCCAGTCGCCTGTACCGCCAGCTAATACGCTTGCTGCGCCTTTCAGTTGACGTACCGCGAGCTTGTGCCGGGACGGCAGGCTGGGTGGTTCGGTACACAGGCGCCAGCCAAACTTTAGAACTTTAGAACTCTCGAACTTTAGAACTTCCCCCACTGTCGCTACCCGCTTACCGTCTCTTGACTTCACGTGACGGGCGGGTTAAGCTTCTTTTTATGGATATGGTAACCTCACAGATCGAGGCGCGCGGCGTGCGCATGCCTTCCGTGCTGGCCGCAATGCGGCAGGTGCCGCGGCATTGCTTTGTGCCGGAGGCTTCCATGGACATGGCCTATGACGACACTCCCCTGCCGATCGGCCATGGACAGACGATCTCCCAGCCCTACATCGTGGGCCTGATGACGGAGCTCATCCGTCCGGAGCCCGATTTCACCGTGCTCGAGATCGGTGCCGGGTCGGGCTATCAGGCCGCCGTGCTGGCGGCACTGGTGAAGCAGGTCTACACCATAGAGATCATCGCGCCGCTGGCGCAGGCGGCGCGGGAGCGTCTGCGGCAGGCCGGCTATCTGAACGTCGAGGTGATCCAGGGCGATGGTTTCCACGGGTGGCCGTCGCAGGCTCCCTACGACGCTATCCTCGTCACGGCCGCCGCGCCGGAGATTCCGCCGCCCCTGATCCAGCAGTTGAAGGTGGGCGGGCGCATGGTGATACCGGTCGGCGAGCCGGGCGGCGCGCAGGAACTGGTGCTGGGCGAGAAGCTCGGGCCGCGCAAGTTCCGCGCGACGCCCGTGCTGCCGGTGCGCTTCGTGCCTTTTACGCGCCTGTAATTGTGGAACGGGCGCTTTCTCGTCCTCGTCCTCGTCCTCGTCCTCGAGACACTCGGAACTTACGACAGGTATCGACAAAGATCGATGGGGGTTAACGGGGGTTGACGGGGGTCGAGGGCCGGGGGAAGTTTCCGCAGAACCGCGGAGACCGCGGGCTCCAAGGCGCATCGGAAGCGAACGGGGCTGGAACATTCGCTTGCTCTTTCGCTTTCGACAAAGCGTAGGGATAAAGTGTGGAGACGAAGCGTAAAGGGACAAAGTGTGGAGACAAAGTGTGAAGACAAGGTGTGGAGACAAGGTGTGGAGACAAAGTGTGGGGACAAGGTGCGGGGACAAGGTGTGGAGACGAGCTTCATTGACAACGGACGGTGTGTTACGTATCCTAGCCGCATGACATTTGATGAAGCACGGCGGCGTCTGGAAGCGGAAAGCCAGGGTCATGTATTGCGTTTCTGGGAGCAGCTCGACGACACGCAGCGGAGCAACCTGCTGGAGCAGATCTCCACGCTGGATCTCGGCCTGGTAGGCCGGATGCGCAGCCAGCTCGGCGACTGGCTCAAGAGCAAGGACACCACGGCGGCCGAGCCCGAGCCGGCCGGGGTGGTGAAGCTGGCGGACGACCGGCGCGCCGTGGCCACGCTGCGCGGCGAATCGGCCCTGCGCGCGGGCGAAGTGGGCGTGCTGCTCGTGGCCGGCGGGCAAGGGTCGCGGCTGGGGTTCGACGGTCCCAAGGGCGCCTACCCCATCGGACCCGTCAGCGATGCCGTGCTCTTCTACTTTCATGCGCGCAAGGTGCTGGCACTCTCCAAGGCTTACGACACCACCGTGCCGTTCTACATCATGACCAGCGCGTCCAACGATGCCGCCACGCGCGCCTGCTTCGAGGAGCACAAATGGTTCGGCCTGAACCCCGAGGCGGTCTTCTTCTTCAAGCAGGGCATGTGGCCGGCACTCGACGCCGAAGGCAGGCTGATCCTCGAGGCGCCGGACCGCCTCTTCATGAGCCCGGACGGCCATGGCGGCACGCTCTCGGCCTTGCAGACCAGCGGCGGACTCGACGACATGGTGCGCCGCGGCCTCAGCACCATCTTCTACTTCCAGGTTGACAACCCGCTGGTCGAGGTGGCCGATCCCGCCTTTATCGGCATGCACCTGTTCGAGGAGGCCGAACTCTCGGTCAAGGTCTGCGCCAAGCGCGATCCGGAGGAGGGGCTCGGCATGGTGGTGCAGCGCGACGGACGCTGCGAGATGATCGAGTACACCGAGCTCACCAGAGAGCAGAAGTACCGCCGCCGCGAGGATGGCTCCCTCTACTTCAACTACGGCAGCGTGGCCATCCATCTCTTCCAGCTCGACTTCCTGCGGCGCGAGGCCTCCGTCGAGATGCCGATGCACATCGCCCACAAGAAGATCCCCTTTTGCGGCGACGACGGCAAGGTCGTCAAGCCCGACAAGCCCAACGGCTACAAGTTCGAGAAGTTCATCTTCGATCACCTGCCACATGCCAACAAGGTGCTCAATGTGGCCTTCGACCGCGCCGACGAGTTCTCGCCGGTCAAGAATGCCAAGGGCCCCGATTCGCCGGAGACCTGCCGCCGCGACCTGATCGCCAAGTGGGGACGCTGGTTCGACGCCATCGGCATCGAGTTGCCGCGCGACGCCGGCGGACACCCCGCCATCCCGATCGAGATCGACCCCTTCTACGCCCGCACACCGGCGCAGCTCAGGGAGCGCCTGCGGGATGGTCCGCTGCCGGATCTCAACGCCCCGGTCTGGCTTAAAGAGACGTGAAGGCGGCCGTCACACACCTCAGGCAAACGCTGACAGGGCCTTCCGGACGGTTGGCCCGCACCATTCTCTATGCCATAGCCGGCTCGCTCGTGGCGGTGGTGTTCCTGCGGGGCACCAACCACATCTACGAGCGGATCTTCCCCGTACTGGCGCGCCGCCCACCCATCGTCTTCCTGGCCGGCTCGTTCGCGTCCCTGACCATCAGCTCGCTGCTGGTGGGCCTGCTGCTGGGCAAGTTCATGCCGAGCGCCGCCGGCAGCGGCATCCCGCAGCGCAAGGCCGCCTACCGTCTCGAGGGCGGGCGTCTGCCCTGGCGTGCGGCATGGGTCAAGCTGCTGGGGGGCATCATCAGCCTCGGCGGCGGCGCGAGCCTCGGACGCGAGGGGCCCACGGTCTATGCCGCCGGCGCCGCCGCCTCGTCCCTGGCCGGCCGGCTGGGCTACGACACACCGCGCGAACGGACGGCGGCTGCGGCCACCGGTGCCGCGGCAGGTCTCTCCGCCGCCTTCAACACGCCGCTGGCGGCCATCACCTTCGTGCTCGAGGAGCTGAGCGGCCACATCGACAGCCACCATCTGGACGGCGCCACGCTGGCCTCGGTGATCGGCGCCTTCTGCACCTGGGCGATGGTGGGCCACCACCCCGCCTACACCGTGCCGCCCGTGACGGAAATCACCTGGCGCAGCTACCTGCTGGCGCCGGTGGCCGCCGGAGCGGCGGCAGTCGTCGGCATCTACTTCCAGCGCCGCACGCTCTACCTGCGGCAGCGGGTGCGCGACACCTCGCGCCTACCGCCCTGGCTGCGCCCGCTCATCGGCGGCTGGTGGGTCTGGCTGCTGGGTTCCGCCGTCTTCCTGGCCAGCGGCCATCTCGGTGTCTTCAGCCTGGGCTACGGCGACCTCTCCCTCTTGCTCCACGGCGGCGTGACGTGGAAGTGCGCCCTCCTCCTGCTGCTGGCCAAGGTGTCGGCCACAGCGCTGATCTACGGCTGGGGCGGCTGCGGCGGCATCTTCGCTCCGACGCTCTTCTTCGGTGCCATGGCTGGATTTGTTGTGGCCTCGCTGGCACGGCTCTCCGGCTTCATGCTTGGGGCCGACGCCGAGCTGCTGCTGTCGCTGGTCGGCATGAGCGCCTGTTTCGGTGCCGTGGTGCGCGCGCCGCTGACCGCGCTGCTGATCGTCTTCGAGATGACCCACCGCTACGAGATCGTGCCGGCCCTGATGATCGGCACCGTGGTGAGCCAGGCCGTGGCCCGTCTCTGGGGCGGCAGCCACAACTTCTACGATGCGACTCTCGAACAGGACGGCATCGTGCTCGACTGAGGCCTCTTCCACACCATGCGCTACCGCCGCCATATCCGCCGCCTGATCGCCCTGCTGGCACTGCCGGCGCTTCTGGCCGTCCTGCTGACCTTCCCCACCGGATGGGGCTGCCGCCTGGCTGAACGCATCGTGCGCCGCCTCGATCTGGTGCAGGCCGTTCCCGGACTAACCTTCAACTTCCAGCACCTCTCCCCCACACGCGTCGAGATCGGCGGGGTGGCGCTCGGTACCGAAGCCGGGGCGCCCGCGCTTGAACGGCTCACGGTACGCTTCACGCCCCGCGGCCTGCGGCGGCACACCATCGGCGAGATCGAGTGCCGGAATCCCCGGGCACGGCTGATCGTCGGCTCGAACCGTGTCACGCTTGCAGGCATGGAACTGCTGGAAGATGTGCTGCACCGCCCGCCCACGAGCACCACCAACGCTGTACCGTGGCAGATCGGCGCGGCCACCGTGAGCGACTTCCGTGTGCAGTTGGTACCGGAACGTGACGATCATGGCTGGCCAGATGAGGTCGCCGGAACGCTCCGTATCCGGAATGCGGGTGACGGCACCTATGAGCTTGCACTACGCGGCGCCGCGCTGGATATCCCCTTCTGGGGTACGGGAGAGGCACGTCTGGATTCACGCGGCGGCGAGCTGTCGGTGACCTTTCCCCAGGTGCCGTTCGCCGTCGTCCGCGAAGCCATGGCGCGCTTCGTGCCGCATGTACCGCAGCCCCCGCTGGATGGCGTGTGCCACCTTTCACTGCAGACCGGCTTCACCAACGCCGCACCCGAGAGCGCGACGGTGCTGGCCCTGACGCGCGGGCCGCTGCACATCGAGGCGGGGGACATCTCGCTCACCCTGGCGACTCTGGTGGCTGCGGCACACTGGCAGCCCGGGCCGCATCCTTGGGGCGACTTCAAAAATATCACACTCGAAGGACGGCTGGCGGGGCTGCACGGACTGCCGACGGCGATTGCGGCAGGGCTTGATCAGGCGCAATTCCACATCGGCCACATCCCGGCGGCACCCGGCGAGGCGGATGCCCTGCGGTTCCGCGGACACCTTACGCTGCCAGCGCTAGCGCCGCTAGCGGATGGAGCGGAGAGCCGGATCGGTTTTTCGCTGACAGCCGCGACCAACCGCCTGGCGCTGGCGGTACAGGCACCCCCGCTCGCGGGTGCGGCGGGTGCCGGAGATGCGGCCATCGCCTGGCGCGTCGGCAGTGCCGAGGTGACGGCCGAGGCGCACCAGGCGGTAGAGACAGGCAAGTGGCGGTTATCCGGAGCCGCCGGAATCTCCGGCGCCTCCGTCACGCATGCCCTGGCGCACGTCAGCAACCTCACGGTACGGGTGCCGTTCCTGGTGGGCTGCCGCCAGAGGCGGCAGGGGCCGCATGCGTGCGGCCCGCACAGGCAGCCGGCAGCGGACCAGCCCCCCACTTTGTCGCGAGCTTTGTCGGTAACTTTGTCGAAAACTGAAGAGGAAGAGGAAGCGGAAGAGGGTGCCGCGAATGGACGCGAATCCCCATTTATCCTCGGCACGCCCGAGATCGCCTGGGGTGTCGCGCGCCTCCTCGATGTCGAACTCACGTCGCCGGTGGTCTTGCCGCGCGACGATGCGCGGCCGGGCTACCTGCCGGATGAGACCTGCGTGTTCGGCCCCACGGGTTCCGTGATAGAGCTGGCGGTACATGCCGCCGTGTCGCAGGCGGGCGGCATCGAGGCCGCCCTGCGCTGCGCCCCTGCCAAGCTGACGCCCCGCGATCCGCTTGTCGCCGCCGGGCTGGCGCGGGTCGCCCTGCCGCCGGCGGTACACGACACCCTGGACTTCGCGGGCCGTGTGTCGCTTGATGGCCGCGTGGTGCTGGAGCCGGGCCGCGAGCCATTCTGGCATGCCACGGTCGGACTGGATGCCGGTCGCGTTGCGGTGAGCGGCAAGGTGCCGGGTGTGATAGACGGTCTGCGCACCGGGCTGCGTGTCGAGGGTGTCGGGCCGCATGTGCGGCTTGCGCCGCTGGTGACCTCCTTCACAAACGCCGCGCTGGCCGGTCTCGAGGTGCCCGGCGGCACGCTGCGCTGGCGGCTGGCGCAAAAGGAACTGCTGGTGGAAGAGGCCGAGTTCGACTGGTGCGGCGGCAAGGCGCGGCTCTACGCCGTGCGCCTGGATCTGACACACCCCGACGATCTCGACCTCGTGCTCTACATCGACCGCATGGACGCCGGCGAACTGATCCGCCTGATCAAGCCGCTTGATGGTACCGCCACAGGCCACCTCTACGGACGCCTGCCGCTGCGCATACGCCAGGGGCAGGTGCGGCTCTCGGAGGGCTTCCTCTACTCCCTGCCCGGCGAGCGCGGCAACCTCAAGCTGCACAACACCCGTTTCCTGCAGGACTATCTGGCGAAGATCGGCCTACCCTCCGGCACCCGCAAAAATCTTGTGGATGCATTGGCCGATCTTGACTACCATATCTTCCGGGCCGACTTGAGCACGTCTGTAGAGCGCGAGGCCAAGCTGGTGCTGAAACTGGCGGGCCGGGCGGCCGCCAACCGCGAACTGCCGCCGGTGGATCTGGACATCCGCGTCAACGGCCCGCTGGAGGCGCTGCTGAATCTCGGGCTCCAGGTGAATAAGACGGCGCCGTGAGGCGTCTTAGAGACGTAAACGCCGGCGGTTCCGGCGGGGAACAACGAAGGATAGAGGAGAAGAGCATGCGGACGATACGCTACTTTTGCCTGGCGCTGCTTCTGGGCGCAATGGGGAGCGGCTGCATCTCGGCCAAGACCAAGCACGAGATCGATGTCAGGCCGATCCATATCACCATGGACATAAATCTCAAGATCGACCGCGAGCTGGATAATTTCTTCGGCGACATTGATGCGGCCGGCGGAAAGGAAGCAACGGAATGAAACGGATAATATACACGATGGCGGCACTGGTGGTTCTATGTGCCACACTGGCGCGGGCCGAAGGCCCCGAGCAGGTCAAGGCGCGCATGCTGGCCCGGCAGCCGGCCATTACCGCCCTGCTGGCGCAGGCCAGGGCGGGCGAGGACAACCAGGGCTACCTGGCCGCCCGCGGCAAGCTGGCGGAGACCGAGCAGCAACTCATCAAGGACGAGAACAATGATCGCCGTCTGGTCTATGAGGAGATTGCCAACCGCACCAAGGCGCCGGTCAGGCAGGTCGGCGCGCGGCGGGCCGAGGCGATCGCCCGCCAGGCCAGATCCGGCACCTGGCTGCAGAACGCAGCCGGCGAGTGGCAGCAGAAGCGCTGAACAGGCCGCCGCCACTGCGGGGCGGCGGCAGTGGCGGTAGGCAGTGGCAGTAGGCACTCTTAAACGGCACATCTACCCGCTTAATCTTTTGCTTTCGACAAAGTAACCGACAAAGCGCGCGACAAAGTGGGGATCGCCACCGCCCACTTTCCCCTCCACAGCGCTCCCTCGCCACCCGCCCGCCCACCCCCGGCATTTTCTGCTGGCACTTGGCGCCCCGGCAAGTTATAGTCTTGAATGATGCCGCTATTTGGCAGATTCGGAGTTGTACCGTGCCAGGTAACGGGCTACTCACGGAAGCATACGATGCCGGTCGACGTCGGAAAAACTGTCCTAAACATTGTCTTCTGGACCGCGATGGTCATCATAATCATCGCCGGTGTCGCCATGGTACAGCCCCGCATACGGAACGGCCGGATGCTCGGAGCCCGGCGTGCGGCTCTCGAGCGCGAGAATACCGCCATGCAGCAGCAACTGGCCGCCCTGGAGCGCCAGCAGGCGCGTTTCCGCGACGACCCCGAGTTCGTAGAGCATGTCGCGCGGCAGAACCGGCGCGCCCGTCCCGGCGAGATCGTCTTCATTTTCGACATGCCCGCCGACTAGGCCACGGCTGCACTCGCTTTCGTCGCCGGCTCCTGCTATACTTACGCGCATGGCAACGCCACGCACGTCCTACGGCTGTACTCTGACCGAACCGCAGCGCGAGAAGCTCATAGCGCTCCTCGAGGCGGGCAACTACCGCCCTGCCTCCGTCCCCCATACCATCATTGCCGTTGACGGCTCCAACTGCCGCATCAACCTCTACAAGAGCGGCAAGCTGCTCGTGCAGGGCAAGGGCACGGAGGATTTCGTGGTTTTCACGCTCGAACCGGAGATTCTGGGACGCGCGGAACTCGGCTACGAGAAGATCCTCAAGCCGGAGGCCACCGCCCCGCACATGGGCATCGACGAGAGCGGCAAGGGCGACTTCTTCGGGCCGCTGGTCGTCGCGGCGGCCTACGTAGACCCCACACTGGCCAAGGCCATGGAGCAGATCGGCGTCAAGGACTGCAAGAAGCTCTCCGACAAGCAGGTCTTCGCCATCGGCGCCAGGCTCCGCGCCCTGCTCGGCACCAACCGCTACAAGCTGGTCACCCTACCCCCCGAGACCTACAACCGGCTTTATGCCAAGATCCGCAACGTCAACCGCCTGCTGGCCTGGGCACACGCGCGCGCCATCGAGGATCTGCTAACTGGTGTTCCGAGCTGCCCCCGCGCCGTGGCCGACCAGTTCGGCGCCGCCCACCTGATCAAGCGCTCGCTCATGAAGAAGGGGCGCGAGATCACCCTCGAGCAGCACCACAAGGCGGAGTCGGATATCGCCGTGGCGGCGGCCTCGGTACTGGCACGCGAGCAATTCCTGCTGATCCTGCAACGGCTGGGCAAGCTTCACGGTACCACCCTGCTGAAGGGCGCCTCCGACGCCGTGCGCCAGACGGCCATCGACCTCGTACGCGCCAAGGGACCCGGCGTACTCGTGAGCGTGGCCAAGTGCCACTTCCGCACCACCGATGCCGTCCTCGCCGCCACTGGCGCCAGCCGTGCCGACCTGGGCGAACTGGGTGCCGCAGTCTCGCGCCATGCCGAGGCGGAGAAGACAGGCAAGCCACCCGCCGACGACGATGACACCCGGGCCCCGTAACCGCAAATCATGAGCATCCTCATTTTTTTCACCAACCTCTTCTTCCTGATGCTCTGGATGCGCCTCTGGAAGCTGGAGGATCATGAGTTCTACTTCAACCCGCTCCTCTCGGCGCCGGCACGCATGACGGACAAGATGGCAGAGTTTCTACGCCCCGTGCTGCCCGGCCTGCCGCCGCGTGCGATTATGGCCGTAACCCTGCTCTTCCTGATCATCTTCCGCGGCGTCATGCTCTGCAGCGCGGGCAGCAACTGGCTCATCGTCATCGGCTCCAACTACGCCCGCGAGTTTCCGGTGGGCGACTGGATCGGCTGCATCCTCTTCAGCCTCACCGACTTCATGGTGTTCCTGCTGCGCCTCTGGGGGCTCGCCCTGCTGGTGGCCCTGATGACGCCCGTTCCGCGCCGCGACCGGGTTACCGAAGCCTTCCGCTGCTTTGCCCTGCCCTTCTCCCTGCTGCGGCGCTTCACCATGATCCCGGTTTTTCTCCTGCTCAACGTGCTGCTGGCGCTCCACCTGCAGCAGACGGGACGCCCCTTCACCGGCGTGCTGCCGAACGGAGTGACGGCACTCTCCATCACGCTCAACTGGCAGGAGCCCATACGGGCGGCCATCGGGCTATCCTGGCTCACGGGACTGGCGGCGGCCGATATCTTCCTCACCGCCTACGGTGCCGTCATGGCCGTGGTCTTCACCAGTCTCCTCGCCCTCCTCACGCAGAACCGCGCTCTCCATGTTCTCTCTGCCGAGGCGCTCCACTTACTGCTGGGCGGCTTCAGCCGCCGCCCGCTGATGGTCTGGGTGATCGACCTCACACCACTAGCCTACTTCTTCATGATGAACATGATCTACCTGGTCACCACCAACCTGCTGCGCGAACTCATCCTCCGGATACCATGGAACTGAACTGGCTCAAGGAGGAGGACAACGGCGTAGTGCTGACCATCAAGGTGGTGCCGCGCGCGCGCAACACCGGTATTGCGGGCACCGATGGCGAGTGGCTGCGCGTCCAACTGCGCGCCCCCCCCGTGGACGGCAAGGCCAACGAGGCGCTGCTGCGCTGGCTGGCCGAGACCCTGGGCGTGGCCAAGGGCGCCGTGGAACTCGTCACCGGAACCACCTCCCGCATCAAGCGCGTGCGCGTGCGCGGCTGCAGCGCGGCGGATGTGCGGACCCGCCTGCTGTAGGCAGTGGCAGTAGGCCCCGAAAACCTGTATTCTGTCTCTTGTTCTCACCACCTCACCGACGCTGAGCAGGAGTACACATATGGACGGAATGCATTCTGAAACGTAAGCGTCTCACGAACACCATCTATCGCTTTCCCCCGCGTTCGTGGATACTGGTGGGCTGAAAGGAACCAGTATCATGGACGAGACGAGGACTGCGACGAGTTTTGCGGAGCGGCGCGCTGCGGCGCGCGCTTCCTGGGAACGCCTGATCGGCGAGTACGAGGCATGCGGC
>JAAYLN010000150.1 GCA_012521875.1 Lentisphaerota bacterium
ACAACTACGCGGCACGCAAGGCCGATCTCGACACCGAGATCATGCGCATCGCCAAGAACACGGCCTTTACCGCCTTCCTGCCCAACGTCACCCTGTCGGCCGGCTACAACAGCCACCAGAAGGCACCAAGCCCCATGAGCGAGAAGCGCTTCGGACAGGCCAGCCTCGAGACGGGCATGCCGATCTTCATGCCCTCGGTCTGGTTCCTCTATGCGGCGGCGCGCCATGGCCATAGCGCAGCGGAAATGGCTGCCAACTTCGTCCGCCAGGGCATCGTGCTGGAGACCTCGCAGTCCTACTACCAGGTGCTGGTGCTGCAGGATACCGTGAACGCGATCGAGACGCAGCTCGGTGCCGCGCGCGAGAATGCCGCACGCATTGAAGGACTCGCCCGCGAGGGCTTCTTTACCGCCTGGGAACGCGACCAGGCGCACCTGCAAACCGAGGTGCGCCAGGCCGAGCTGGACACCGCACGGCGCCACCTCGAAATCGCACGCGCCGACCTGCTGGTGACGCTGGGACTCTCGCCCATCCCGGCTGCGGATGCCAAGTACCATCTGCGGCTCTCGGGCGATACCGGCGAACCGAAACGTCCCGAGGGCACGACCGCCGACCTTGTCCTCACGGCACTTGAAGGGCATCCCATGCTCTCGATTGCCGACCGTCAAGTGGTGATGCAGGAGCATGCGGTACGCCAGGCCTTCACGGCCTTCCTGCCGGTGCTCAATCTCACCGCCGCCAGCACCTGGACCGGCAACGATCTGGCCGAACACGCCTCGAACTGGATGACGGCCTTCGGCGGCACATGGAAGCTCTTCAGCGGGCTGGCCAACGTAGCCCGCTACAAGGCGGCAAGGGTCGAGCGGCGGCGGAGCGAGCTGGAGCGCGAGTCCACGTTCCTGAATGTCATGGCGCAGGTCATCGCCGCCGAGGCCGCCGTCAATGATGCCATAGAGGAAGCACGGATCAGGCAGCGCGCCTACGAGGTGGCCGCCGCCAAGCATGCCGACTACGATGCCAGGAGCCGCGAGGGCCTGCTGCCGCTGAGCGATGCCCTGGACGCCCGCGCGGACATGGATCTGGCGCAGGTCGCCATGGTGAAGAGCCGCTACCAGGAGCGGATCGCCCTCGCGGCACTGGATCTTGCCATGGGGGTTACACTGGTGCCGGAGGCACCCACTGATGAATGAACCCTACTTTGTCGCGAGCTTTGTCGGTAACTTTGTCGAAAGAAACCCATGTCCTTTAACCACGAAAAACTGAACGTCTACCAGCGCATGAACAAACAAAACACACTCCGCTACTTAGCATTCGCGCTTCTGCTGCCGCTGGCCGGGCTGCCGCTCGGCTGCGACCGCGCCCAGGCACAGGCTCCCGTTAATGAGGTCAAACCGCAAGAAGCCGCCCTGGCCGTCCGTGCGCAGGTGGTGACCAACCGCATCTTCGAGCGCCGGTTCACCGTACAGGGCACGTTCGAGGCCAAGCGCACCGCCAATGTCGCCGCCCGCGTGCCGGGCAACCTCGACGCCATCTGGGTGGACGAGGGCGACATCGTCGAGGCCGGCAAGACACGTCTCTTCCAGATCGATCCGGTCGGCCTCTCAAATGCCTGGGTCATCGCCGGCCAGCAGTGCGACGTGGCACGCGCGGGCCTGCAGGTCGCACAGGCCAGCGCCGCCAAGGTGCGTGCCGAGGCACGCAAGGTGACCCTCGACTTCGCGCGCTATGAAAGGCTGCACAAGGATGGCAAGGTCAGCGACCACGAATACGAGACGGCCCTGACGCTCAACGAGCAGGCCAAGGCCGGCATCTCGGTCGCCGAGGCGCAGGTCGAGCTGGCGGCGCGGCAGGTGGCCCAGGCCGAGGCGTCGCTGGCGATCGCGCGCAAGAATCTCGATGACTCGCTGGCCATCGCGCCGATTTCCGGCGTAATCAGCCAGCGCAGTGCAGAACCCGGCGAGCTGATGTCGGTAGGCCGGACGATCCTGGTCATCGTCGATCCCACCCTGATCGAGGCCGGAGCCTTCCTGCCGGCCCAGTACTACCGGGACGTGGTTCCGGGCGAAACCGCCTTCCGTCTGGAGATCGATGGCCAGCCGGCGGGAAGCCATCTCGTGGGCTACCGCGCTCCAACCATCAACCCTACCCTGCGCACCTTTGAGATCAAGGGGGTTGTCGACACAAGCACGGTTCCCGCCGTGCCCGGAGGGATGGCAACGCTCACGATTCTCTTCGAGAGCCGCGAGGGGCTCGGCGTGCCTTCCTCGTCGATCCTGAACCGCGAGGGGAAGAAAGTCGTTTTCGTAATCCGTGACGGACGGGCCTACCAGACCCCCGTGACGACCGGCTTCCAGAACGGCACCAGCACCGAGATCGTCTCGGGGCTGAAGGCCGGCGACACCGTGGTCACCGAGGGGCAGACGCTGCTCCGCGACAACCTCGCCGTCGATCAAATCTAGACCCGCGGCATCGGAGTAATCCATGTTTCTAGCTACCGCATCCACCAAACGACCGATCGCGATGAGCTGCCTGCTCATCGCACTGATCGCCCTTGGGCTGAACTCCTACCGCAAGATGTCGCTGGAGAGCATGCCGAAGGTCGACATCCCCTATGTCGCAATTATCACCACCTGGGTCGGTGCCTCGGCAGAGGACATCGAGAAGGACGTCAGCAAGCATATCGAGGACGCCGTCTCGGGAATCGACGGTCTCAAGCATATCGAGTCCTCCAGCCTTGAGAACGTCAACCAGATGGTGCTGGAGTTCAACATTGACGTTGATGTCGACGTGGCCGCGCAGGATGTCCGCGAGAAGCTGGACATGGTGCTGGATCAGTTGCCGGCGGACGCCGACCGGCCGGTGATTATCAAGGCCAACATCAACGCGACGCCCATTGCCAACATCTTCCTCTCCGGCGACTCGCCGGTCGACGAGCTCTACGACTACGCCGACAACGTGATAGCCGACCGCTTCGCCACCGTGCCGGGCGTCGCCGAAGTTCAACTGATCGGCGGCAACGAGCGCGAGGTGTGGGTGGAACTGGACCGCGACGCCCTGGCGGCGGCGGGTCTGACCAGCCTGGACGTCGCGGGCGCCCTGCAGGGGGCGATCCTCTCGCTGCCCGGCGGGCGCATCCGCCAGGCGGGCAACGAGCTGGCGGTGCGTTTCGACGCCGAATACTCATCGGTCGAGGCCATCAGGGAACTGGAGGTTGTCAGCCGCGATGGCGCCCGGCGCCGCATCGGAGACCTTGGCCGAATCCGCATGGCTACCGAAGAGGTGCGCCAGCGCGCGATCCTCGATGGCCGCCAGGGCGTGGTGCTCAAGGTGGTCAAGAAGGCGGAGGGCAATACCGTCGCGGTCGTCCGCGAGACGCAGAAGCGCTTCGAGGAGCTGAGCCGCGAACTGCCCGGCGGCATGCAGCTGACCTGGGTTTCGGACGAGTCGGCGAGCGTGGTCGACTCCGTCAATTCCGCAGTGGAGAGCATCTGGCAGGCAATCCTGCTCTGCGCGATTATCCTCTTCGTCTTCCTTGTCAACATCCGCACAACGGTGATCGTCGCCATCACGATGCCGGTGACCGTCGTGATCAGTCTCTTCTTCATGCATCTGTCGGGGCAGTCGCTCAACACCGTCACCCTGCTGGCCATCGGTCTCTCGACCGGTGTGCTCGTCTCCAACTCGATCGTCGTGCTCGAGAACGTTGTTTCAAGGTTCGAGGAGCTGGATGACCGCTGGGAGGCGGCCGGACAGGGTGCCTCGGAAGTAGGCGTTGCGGTCCTTGCCTCGGCCGGCACCAACGTAGTCGTGATGCTGCCGCTGGCCATGATGGCGAGCATGGTCGGCATCATGCTGCGGGCCTTCGCCGTGACCACGCTGATCGTCAACGCCGTATCTATCCTGATCAGCTTCACGCTGACCCCGATCCTCTGCGCCATGCTGCTGCAGCCGGCCAGCCAGCGCCGCGACAACATCTTCTCGCGCTCCGGCCAGCGCTGGCTGCGCAGCTTCCAGTATTATGCCTTGCGCTACACCAGGGTGATCCGGCGCATCGCCTGGCACAAGTCCCTCAACATCGCCATCGTGCTCGGGTTCGTCGTGGTCTTCTTCCTGACACTAAAAGTCGGTGCCTCGCGGCTCGGCTTCAACTTCTTCGAGACCACCGACCGCGGCCGTATCTTCATCCGGGCCGACTTCCCCTCCTACTACAATCTTGAAAAGACGGTCAGCCGGCTTGAAGGCATCCAGGCGCGCCTGATGGATCTGCCGGATCTCACGCACATCC
>JAAYLN010000151.1 GCA_012521875.1 Lentisphaerota bacterium
CACGCCGCCGGGGCCATCATCGCGCGGAAGACCCGCCGCCTGTCGGCAACTGCGAATCGGCCATGAATCGGACAAATCGGCCAATGCCTGACGGCGGGTAGCGTCCGTCGGGATCGGCGCTATTTTAGCATTGTGAACATCGGCGAAATATGGATAATAGCCGCCGCACAACGATAAACCAGAAACCAGACCGAAAAACGAAAGGAAACGACCATGCCCAAGATCCTTGTCCTCTACTATTCCATGTACGGCCATGTCGAGACGATGGCCGCCGCCATTGCCGAGGGCGCACGCTCGGTGGAAGGCGTTGATGTCACCGTCAAGCGCGTGCCCGAGACCATGCCGCCCGATGTCGCCAAGCGGAACGGGGCGAAACTTGACCAGGCTGCGCCGGTCGCCACGCCTGCGGAACTGCCCGACTATGACGCCATCATCTTCGGCACCCCCACGCGCTTCGGGAACATGGCCGCCCAGATGCGCAACTTCCTTGACCAGACAGGCGGGCTCTGGGCCAAGGGCGGGCTGGTCGGCAAAGTGGGCAGCGTCTTCTCCAGCACCGGCACGGGCGGCGGCAACGAGAGCACGATCATGAGCTTCGTCAACACCCTCATGCACCACGGCATGGTCTATGTCGGCCTGCCGTATGCCTGCCCGGAACTGGCCGATGTGAGCGAGGTCAAGGGCGGTTCACCGTGGGGCGCGGCGACCATCGCCGGTGCGGATGGTTCGCGGCAGCCCAGCGCCAAGGAACTGGCACAGGCCCGCTTCCAAGGCAAGCACGTGGCAAGCATTGCAAAGAAACTCCGTGCGTAGGTCCGGAGAGCAGAAAGCATGGCAAGGGGGTGCCCGGAGCAGCCTATGAATGCCAATCATGACGAGATACTGACGATGGACGAGTTGGCGGCGTACCTGAAGATTTCGAAGTCCACGCTCTACAAGCTGGCCGTCGACGGGAAGTTGCCGGGCCAGAAGATCGGCAAGCGCTGGCGGTTCCACAAGGACGCCATCGACGCCTGGGTGACGCATGGCCTTGAAAAGTCGAAATGAGCACTGCCTACCACAGCCAGTACTGGGCGCACGCTTTGACCCTTCGCGGGTCCGGCGGCGACATTGCTGCGCTGTCGCGGTCCATCGCCAACGCCAGGGTCGATCTCAACCCCCACCAGATCGACGCGGCCCTGTTCGCCCTGCGGTCGCCATTCACCAATGGAGCGATCCTGGCTGATGAAGTCGGGCTGGGCAAGACCGTGGAGGCTGGTATCTGCCTGTCGCAGAAATGGGCCGAACGGCGGCGGCGCATTCTCATCGTCGTTCCCGCCATGCTGCGGAAGCAGTGGCAGCAGGAGTTGAGCGAGAAGTTTTTCATCCCGTCGGAGGTCCTGGACACGCAGGTAGCCGCGCGTCTCCGCAAGAATGGCGGTGGGAACCCGTTCGACCAGAAGAACAAGGCCGTCATCTGCTCCTACAACTTCGCGGCGGCCCGGGCCTCTTCGGTTGCCCAGGTGCCGTGGGACATGGTGGTCATCGACGAAGCGCACCGACTGCGGAATGTTCACCGATCCCGGACACGCTTACAGAACAACCCGGCCGCACGGAAGACGATGGCCCACCAGATTACGGAGGCGGTTGGGAAAGCACCGAAGCTTCTATTGACGGCCACGCCTCTTCAGAATACCTTGCTGGAGCTGTTTAGCCTAGTCAGCGTCATAGATCCGCATGTTTTCGGGGATGCGGCCTCTTTTCGGGAGCAGTTCGTCAACAGCACCGACGAATTGTCCCGCAATGTGCAACTCAAGCAACGGATCGCGCCGGTCTGCACCCGTGCGTTGCGCAAGCAGGTGACCGAATACATCCCTTTCACCAACCGGGTGCCGATCACGCAAGAGTTTCTGCCGTCGGAGCAGGAGCAGAACCTGTACGATTCCATCACGACTTACCTGCAACGTGACGTGCTCTATGCTTTGCCCGCCAGCCAACGGCAACTCATCACGATGGTGCTGCGGAAGCTCCTGGCGTCGTCCACCTTTGCCATCGCTCGCACGCTCCGCAGTCTTGCGGCTCGCCTGGAGAACCTCCGCGACGACATGGAACTCCTGGACGATGACGACATCGAGGGCGTGACCGAACTCGCGGACGAGTATGCCGAGGACGCCGAAGAGGAAGGTGACGCGAAGATCGACCCCGAACAACTGAAGGGTGAGTTGGCCGATCTGCGACGCTACGCTGACCTGGCGTCTTGCATCGGGCGCAATGCCAAAGGCGACGCCTTGCTCCCCGCACTCAAGACCGCGTTTGCCAAGGCCGAGGCGCTGGGAGCCCCACGCAAGGCAGTGATCTTCACCGAATCACGCGAGACCCAGACCTACCTCTACGATCTGCTGAGCGCCAACGGGTACGAGGGCCAGGTCGCCACGATCAACGGAACGAATAACCAGCCCCATCACGCCGACATCTACCAACGATGGCAAGCCAAGCACGAGGGAACGGATCGGCTCTCCGGCTCTCGCGCTGTGGACATGAAGGCCGCCATCGTCGAACATTTCCGCGACGATGCCACGATCCTGGTCGCTACGGAGGCGGCCGCCGAGGGCGTCAACCTCCAGTTCTGCTCGCTGGTCGTCAACTTCGACCTGCCGTGGAACCCTCAGCGGATCGAGCAGCGCATCGGCCGCTGCCATCGGTACGGCCAGAAGCACGACGTGGTCGTGGTCAACTTCCTGAACCGCCGCAACGAGGCCGACAAGCGTGTGTACGAACTCCTCAGTGAGAAGTTCCGGCTCTTTGACGGTGTCTTTGGCGCATCGGACGAGGTTCTCGGGGCACTGGAATCCGGCGTGGACATCGAACGCCGCATTGCCGACGTGTACCAGACCTGCCGCACGAACGCAGAGATACAGGCCGCGTTCGACGCCCTACAAGCCGAACTGGACGCCAAGATTCAGGCCCGCCTGGCGGCGACGCGCCAGGCGCTCATGGAGAACTTCGACGAGGACGTGCGGTCGCGCCTCAAGATCAGCCGGGAGAAAACACTCGAATGCCTGTCCCAACGAGAGCGATGGCTGCTCGATCTGACGCGTGTCGAGCTTGACGGGCAGGCCCAGTTCGATCCGCAGATGCCGCGTTTCCTTTACAACGGCGACGCCCCTGCGGGCGTCCGCCAAGGTTGGTATAACCTCGACTGGAAGGCGGCCGAGGCCGCCGACGAGCACTTCTACCGTCCGGACCATCCCTTGGCCCATCGTCTCATCGAGCGCGCCATCGCCCGCCGTTTGCCCGTTGCCGAGGTCACCCTCGATTACACGAACCATCCGGCCAAGATCAGCGTGATCGAACCACTGGTGGGCCAGTCCGGCTGGCTGGAGGTCTCCAGACTCACGGTCGAGGCCGTCGAGGTCGACGAGTTTCTCGTCCTCGCCGCCCGCACGGATCACAACCAGATTCTCGACGATGAGATTTGCCGCAAGCTGCTGACGCTGCCAGCACGCATCAAAGAAGATGTAACCGCAGAGAACGCAAAGAACGCAGAGAGGGAAAGTGAAGCCAATTCCTCTGCGATCTCTGCGCTCTTTGCGGTTAATTCCCCTCATCTGAAAAAATTGCGTGACGCGGCGGTTCAAGAGAAACTGGGCGAGATCGACACCCGCAACGGTCAGTTCTTTGACGAAGAGGTCCAGAAACTAGACCGCTGGAGCGAAGACCTGAAGCTCTCGCTCGAACACGAGATCAAGGAACTCGACAAACAGATTCGCGAGTTGCGCCGCTCCGCCGCCCTCGCGCAGTCGTTGCAGGACAAGCTCGCCCACCAGAAACAACTGCGCGATCTCGAACGCCGCCGCAACGGCAAGCGGCGCGAGCTATTCGACGCCCAGGACGCCATTGACCAGCAACGGGAAGACCTGATCGGCAAGATCGAGAAGCAGTTGAAGCACACCTATGGCGTGAAAGCGCTGTTTGCGATCCGATGGAGGGTGGCATGACCGAGAAGAGATTAACCGCAAAGAGCGCAGAGAACGCAAAGAAGGGCAAGACATCGAAGAAGCCATTTGGTGAGAAGGAGGGGCTGGCATTGGAGTTCAAGCGGGCGACGGATCGGCTGCCGGTCAATTTCTTCGATACCGTTTGCGCCTTTCTCAACATGGATGGCGGACTGATTGTGCTCGGCGTGGACGACGATGGTACGGTCTCCGGGGTGAACGAGGATGCCATCGAACGGATCAAGGCGGACATTGCCAACCTGTCGAACAACCCGCAGAAGCTCGATCCGCCGCATCTTCTGTTTCCGCACGAAGAGCAGGCTGGCGACAAGTGGGTCATCAAGGTGCTCGTGCCCGCCAGTTCGCAGGTGCATCAGGTGGGCGGCAGCGTCTTTCTGCGCAGCGAGGACGGCGACTATCGGATCAAGGGCGTCAACCGCCTGGCCGGTCTGATGAACCGCAAGCTGAGTTTCTTCACCGAACAGCGCGTCTATCCCTATTTGGGCATCAAAGATCTCGATCCCGCCCTATTTGAGAAGGCGAAGAAACTGATGCTGGGGCGTCAGCCGCAACACCCATGGGCGAATCTGCCGCCAGAGGAACTACTCAAGGTCGCCGGTTTTGTGCGGCAGGACTATTCCACCGGCAAGCCCGGCTACACCCTGGCCGCCGCCCTGATGTTCGGCTATGACACGACGATCCAGAGCATTGTGCCCGGCTACAAGTTCGATGCGCTCCTGCGCCGCCGCGACACCGAACGCTACGACGACCGCCTGATTGTCCGGGGCAACTTGATTGACGCGTTCGATCTGCTCATGGGCTTCGTCGACAAGCACCTGAACGATCCGTTCTACATGGAAGGCACCACGAGTATCAGCTTGCGCTCGATCATTTTCCGTGAACTGGTTGCCAACATCATTGCCCACCGCGAATACACCAGCGCCGCGCCGGCCACGATGATGATCTACACCGACCGTGTCGAGTTCAAGAACCCGAATGTGCCGCATTATCACGGCCGTATAGATCCCGGCAATTTCACGCCGTTTCCCAAGAACCCGACCATCTGCAAGTTTATGATCCAGATTGGCCGTTACGAGGAACTCGGCTCCGGCGTCCGCAAGGTGAATCTGTACCTGCCGCACTACGCCCCCGGTGCGGGCAAACCGGTGTTCGAGGATGGCGACATGTTCAAGGTGACCGTGCCCTTGGTGGTGGCTGGCACGACGAAAACCGAGATCGGTGAGCAAGTCACCCCGGAAGTCACGGCACCAGTTACGGCACCAGTTGCGGCACCAGTTACGGCACCAGTTACGGCACCAGTTACGGCACCAGTCGCGGCACCAGTCAGTAACTATGTCAGCCGCCTCCTCGGCCTGCTAGAGGCCGATAAAGCGCTTGGAAACGCAGAAATCCTGCAATCGTTTGAACTGAAAAGCCGTCGGCGACTGAGGGAAACGTATATTCATCCGGCGCTGGAAGATGGCCTTATCGAAATGACGGTCCCGGACAAACCCACCAGCCGCCTGCAGAAGTATCGCCTCACCGAAAAAGGGCGGGCGGTTCTGCGGCAGGCGAAGACGGAGGCAAGGAAATGAACAACCGCCAAGACGCTATGAGCGCAAAGGGAGTAGTTGAAAACTGCGTGGATGAAAGCGAGCAACTGCGATGCGCTAATTCGCGTAAATACTGCCTTTTCGACACCAGCGTACTCGTGCCGTACTTCCTGCCTCATTCGCACAAGGAAGCTAAAGTACATGAGCGTGCAGCGACGATCATCGAGTCTGTCCGCTCGCGGGGATCCGATCACTTCTTCTACATTCCAAACTTCTGTATTGCCGAGGTCTTCAGTAGCTTTGCAAAGCACGCCTACGGCGACTGGAACAAGCAGGTGAGAAGCGGCACCATCGACGGGCGCATACACGCATCCGTGCGGAAGCAGTTTCAAACCGACATTCATAACGCGGCGCTTTTCTACCACTACGAGCTCTCACGGTATCATGTGCTCACGGTGAATCTCGTTGCGCCAGTGGACCACTATTTCAAACTCGGCCGTGGTGACGGCCGCAGGATTGTGCCATCGGGAACATTCGATCAACTTATCGCCGCTATGGGCATTCACCTCACAAAGATTCACGGTGCGGGTAATGTTGTCGTAGTCACGGCCGACAACCGTCTCGCCAAGTTGATTAGAAAATGTCGGTCACCCATTTCCGCGACCGCCCGCAAGACGATGAAGATCGCCGATGCCGAGCGTTTCGTCGGGATACCATTTCAAGCGGACAGTTTTCCGTTGGTGCTCGATCTGGCTACCGCAAAAGACAGAGACCTGCAGGCCGTGTTCGGCGAGTGGCCGCTTCCCGTGGCCGGGCGTTACAAACGGCCATGTCATCTAAAGAGGAAACGAGCCGCGCCTCCGCGTGAGAAAACAAAGGATTGAATATGGCAAAGAGCAACACACGTCTGGAACTAACCTGGATCGGCAAGGAGAACCGGCCCAAACTGGAGCCGCG
>JAAYLN010000152.1 GCA_012521875.1 Lentisphaerota bacterium
CTAGCAACCTCATGCGGAGCCGCGCTTTCTGCGGATACCGAGCCACAGGGCAAACGCGGCGAGAAGTCCTGCGACGGCGTATATTCCCTTATGTGCCCCCCGCGACGGCTTTTCCTGAGCGGTGCCGACAACAGCCGGAGTTTCCGGTAGCATCTCAAGGGCGAACCGTTCATCCTCCGGCAAAAGCTGGCTGAAATCGCGCTCTTGCAGAGCGGAAAGGTTTGTGCTGATACTGTTGAGAACTTTGAGTTTACGCATCATCTCAAGTTGCGGAATCAATGACCGCTTGTCGAACAACTCCCCATCAGGAACAGGGGTGGCGTACATGCGCTCAAACATGGCTAGACGCTCTTTGGATCTGGCGTATCTGGGACTCATGCCACAGAGCCACCGATCCCCACTGCAAAAGACCCAATGGGTCGGTTCATGAGCCAGGCCAACCTGAAGGGCCTCGCAGATAGCCAGCTTTTTCTCGGGTGAAGAATGTTGCCATGCTGTGTATGCGAAGGTGTATATTTCAGAACGATCCATATCGTTGCCTATCCGATTCGAAGTGACAAGGAAGCGAATCAGCGCATCTTTCGTCTCCTCCGCGTCGGCCGCGCTGAGATAGGATGCTATGGCGATGACGCGTAGAGAGCCATCTTTTGTTTGATCCGCAGCAAGATTGAGCAGAAACGTCTTGGTAGCATCGTCTGCGCAACAGCCAAGCTCTCTTATTGAATTCGCGCGCCTCATTTTGCCGACCATGCGTGCGTACTGATCCTTAGCCCGTTCGAAGGCGGTCTCGGACTCCGTGTAAACCGACATCAGCACACGGCGCAACTGCTCGTCGGTGACGCCACCGTCCTTCAAGCGGCTGGTGACGGAAGCATCGTATCCGTCAATCGCAATGAACTCCCCCATCAGGTAGGTCTTCAACTGCTCGTCGTCTGGCGGCCATGCCGCCTGTCCACGTATTGATGACGCGGCGAATGCCAGGGAAAGACCGAAAACCCAAGGCCGGAAGAAAGAACCAACAGTACTCATCATGATATGCCTCGGCATCAGTGGCGGGGATTGCGTCCAACACTCTCCATATAATTCAGGTCGCAAATCTGCGGTGCGGTGTTCGTCTCCGGGCCTCCCTGGACCGCATATGTTCCAACCACTCCTCCAAGAGGAATGTCGGTGATTGTAGGCTCTGCCTTATAGTACATAAGGAGGCGCTTCACGAGTTCCTGATGTTTCATGTCAGGCCTGTGGTAACCTGTCCCGGCACCACCACTCCAGTTGTCTGTGCCAACCAACCCCTCGGCAACAAGATCATTTAAGGCATACTTGATGTCCTCAAGAAAACAAGCATGCCCGATTTCGTGCGCGAGGATGCTTGGGATTGCGTCTGACTCCACAGCCAAACCGCACCGCGCATCATAAGAACTCAGCGTTATCCCCGAGTGAAGACCTACAGCAAACGTGATCTCCTGCACACAGTATAGCTCCAGCCCTTCAGAAACATTTGCGTATGAGCACATCTGCTCGAATTCAGCTTTGTTGCTTATCTTAAACCACTCATTGCTTGCGATATGCTGCACCCCCGCCACGGTGAAGCTCATGGCCGCCTGCTGGTAGATGCGGTTGGCCTCGGCGATCCAGGCATCGACCGTGGCGGTGCTGACCGCCGGAACTCCGTTTGAGCAGATGATGTAGACGTGGATCGGCACCGTTTTGGGCTGCAGCACCTGCCCGTGGATGCGGGGGCGGTAGGTAGCCGGCAGGTTGTCGATGGAGACCTCCAGCGTGAAGGCTCCGGGTGACACGCCGCGCACAATCGCCTCGCGTCCGGTGTTGTGCCCCGCGTAGAAGGTGACGCTGCCGGAGTTGCAGCTCCAGTGGATATCCTCGTCGGGAATCAGCCCCGGGGGAACCACCTCGACGCGGTAGAGCGCCAGACCGCCCACCGCCACC
>JAAYLN010000153.1 GCA_012521875.1 Lentisphaerota bacterium
ATACAACACGGTATTTGATCTTCGGCATGGCGTCTCCAGTTGCGTTCGGTGTTTAAGGACAGGGCACGCGCCCGAAGAATAGTATGCCGTTTATTTTGTCGGTTTACAAGCGCAACAATGTACTAGTCTGTTTTTGCTCCATTCCCCAGGGCGTTGCCCTGGGCTGGTATATCGCGCCCTTTCAGGGCTTGCATCAGCTTGATCATCAACTTTGTCGAAATGGAAAGAGTAAGCAGTTGGAGTAATTGGCTTAACTCGGGATACATCACTTGAAACAGATGAAGACACTTGCGGACACTTGGACACCCGCGCAAAAGGCCGGAATATAACGAAAAACCCCGCAAATCCAAGGATTCACGGGGTTTATTCAAAATGGTGGTGGGACTTGGATTCGAACCAAGGAAGGCATTGCCAGCAGATTTACAGTCTGCCCCGGTTGGCCACTTCGGTATCCCACCGTAATAAGTGCCGCAGAGCCTATAACGGCGCGCGTGGCGGGTAGTGTCTCAAATTTCAGCGGGGTTTGTCAATACCAAGTCGAAAATTTACCAAGTCGAAAATTTAAAGCCGTCGGGGTGCGATCCGCAATGGTGGATGCGCACTCGGAATACAGAAGCCGTCGGTTAGCGACGGCAGCGCAGGATTTGCGGCTTTAAAAGCTCCAGATCCAGCGGCAGCTCGAGCACCGCATCGTGCCAGGCATGTTCAACGGGCTGCCAGGCGGCCTCCTCCAGCCGCTCGACCCTGCTGCCGGCATAAGCGGGCGCCAGCGCCAGCTTCAGCGTCGGGACCGGATCGGTACAAAGGTTGATCAGGGTCAGGATCAGCGAGGTGCCGTCGGCCGAGCGGTTGACCGTAAGCGAGACATTGGGCGCCTCCAGCACGGCGGCCGGCATGGCCCCGGGCGAGAGCCAGGCGATCAGCCGCCGCAGCACTTCGCGCTTGTAGTAGCCGAAGAAGTTGGCCGAACGCGTGGTGAAGGAGGTGGGCGAAAGCACGATCCGGCCGCCAAGGCGGTTGACGCAGCGCATCAGGCCGGGGCGGCGGATGGCCGGTTCGCGTTCCGCAAGCACGGACTGGCCCTGATAGACGAAGTTAGTCACCCGCTCTGTGCCGGGCAGGGGGTCGGCGGCGTGGATCGTATCGAACTCGGTGCCCCACTGGTAGTGCGCCGAACTGTAGAGCGCCTTTCCGGCCAGATCCTCGAAGCCGTCCACCGCCTGCACCTGCTCGGAGTTGAAATTGGCGAAGGGGGCATCGCCGACGGACGCGCCGATCAGGTCGGCGTAGCCGCGTTCCGTCAGGACACGCGCGGCGGGGCCGTCCAACAGCAGGCATCCGGCCAGCAGACGCCTGATCTCGTCGTCCGCGAGTATTCGGGCGGTGGGCTCGCCAACGAGCACCTGCACTCCGGCGGGAAGCGTGGTATAGGGGAAACCGTAGCGCCCGAAAAGGCGGCTGGCATTCACTGGGCCGCCCAGTCCGTTGTCGGCTATGCCGCTGCCGGTCCAGGGTGCGGCGCAGGCCGATTCGGGACGGCTGACCAGCCCCACCCCAACCACCTCATGACCATCCAGGGAGTCGCGCAGGGCGGCGAACCGCGCGCGGTTGTCGCGGTACATATTAAGGTAGCCGCGCTCGATGAGCAGTTCAGGAAGATGGTGCGTGGCGTAGAGCATGGTGTCGCGGCAGCCGTAGCTCAGGGCGAGGGTGATCATCGACTCCAGCATCGCCGCCGAACAGAAGAAGCGGTTGTGGGGGAAGGTGTCGCTCTCGTGGTACTTCTCGACGCTGCCGGGTAGATGCTGCGCGGTGTAGAGTGCCGTCAGCATGCTGGACGGGAGGCTGACGGGATGGTCGGTGTCGTAGGTGGCGCCGCAGATGCGGATCCAGGGACGGTTGCGACCGCCGAAGGCCAGCGTGACGGCCTCGGTCATGTCGCCATCCACCGCCCAGCATCCCGGCTGGCAAAGCCCCAGGCGCGTAGCGGGCGAGACGGCCTGGACGGCGGCGGCGGTCTCGGCGGCCAGGCAGGCCAGCGTCTCGCGCATCATTTTGGCGTATTGGCGCCGCAAGGCGATGCTGGTGTCATTGACCTCGCGGAAACAGGCCTCCAGCTCCTCGCGGGTATAGGCCCTTCCGGTGATTTCGGCGAAGCGCTCCAGATGGTACTTGCAGAAGCAGCCGTAGCCGACACGGCCGTGGTTGCTGAACTCGTAGTCGTCCTCGAAGAGGATCATGTATGGCCGCGCCCGCCCGGCGACGATCTCGCAGTGGCGGATGAAGCGGCGGCGGAACCCGGGATCGAGCGGACAGTAGGAGAAGGGCGTGGTGGCGCCGCCCAGTCCGGTGATCGGCGTGAACGGCGCGCCCGACCCGACCTTCAGGGTGGCAGTATTCCACCACGAGATGCGGAAACCCTCGGGCTCGAGGGCGGTCCGCACACGGTCGACGAGGTCGCCGATCGCCTCGTAGAGGGTTTCGTCGGGGAATCCAGTGAAGCGGATGACCTTGGACGGGGCGATGAGCAGGAAATGGCGGATACCCGTCGTCCGCCTGATCTCGCGCATGGCCGCGAGCATCGCATCGGGCCGGTCGGCGTAGAAGACGAAGGGGAGCGCGGGATCAAGGGAGACGGGCGAGTCGCTCATGGTTAACCGTCTAGTGCCAGGCCGTGATGACCACCTCCTCGGTGGTGGTGATCTCGCCGGAAGGCAGGTAGAAGCCCTTTCCATCGCCGGCATAGATGTCGGCCGTGCCGGTACCCGTCATGTACTGTCCGACCAAAATAGCACCGTGGAATTCGGCATTTCCGTTGAGCTTGACGTAGCCGTTGGGCACTATGAACGCGCCTTTAATTTTTCCCCCGTTGACCTTCGTCTCGTTCACACCGAGGACTATGAGCGCCGGGTAGCCGTTGACCGACTCGAGATCGAATTTGTTGCCCTGGAAATTGCCGTCGCCGGCGAAGATGTAACAGCCTTTGCCAACACCGTCCCAGCCACGGCCATCGCCCTTGCAGTAGGCGACGCCGCCCTCGGGCGCGGCCGGAAGCTGGCTTGCGCTGTCGTAGACTTGGCCGTTACTTGTAGCGTAATCTATAAGCGTCTGGATGGCATCGAACAGAGCCTGGGCGAGCAGTTCCACCGGCGACTGGTGGTCGAGCAGGATCGCCTCTCCACCTTTCTTGTTTTTCCATGTCACGCTGCCGGTGCCGGAAACCGTAGTCGTATCGGTGACGCTACCTTTCTGGAGTACGACATTTCCGTTGGCATGAATCCTGTCGACATTCGCCTTGAAATTTCCCGTCAGGGTCAGCGGGCCGTCCACCGCCAGATTGTATATCAGGTCAAAGAATCTGCGTGCCAGTTCACCGTCCGGGCTGGTCGTGCTGGAACGCCTCTCGACGTCAATTTTCACCACAGCCTTGCCGACACCGCCGCAGGTACCGTGGGAGATGAGCTGGGCGCGATCCTCCAGCACACTACCATCCGGGCCGTATAGCGGGGCGTTCGTCACGGCGAACGCGCCATCGCCGAATTCGGCCGTATCGCTGTAGCTGTGGACCTGGTCGAAATCCTGGCGGATCTCGTGAAAGGCCTTGTTGAGCCCCGACTCGGCGATGAGCCGGGCCTTGAGCTGCTCGCGCGTCACCTTGGACGTGTGCATCTGATGGCTCGCATGGTAGCTCAGTGCAGCAGTCGCCAGGCTGATCAAGAGCACGATGCCGATGACGATCAGCAGTGCGGATCCTTTGCGGTCGGCTTTCTTCATGGCGGTCTCCTTTCTTATGCCTCTTTCGTACAAACCCGCGGACGGCATCCCGCAGGCTATTGATTCTCGTTGCGCGGGTGGATCTCGGCCACCATGGCCGAGCGCAGGCGCACCGGGCGCCCGCCCTGCGAGCGCACATCCTTGAAAATCTCGATCTCCATGGTCACGCCCTGGATCAGTGCGCGCCCATCGACATCCACCTTGAAGATGCCGCAATCGGGCGACTTGAGCAGATCCGCCGCGATATCGACATACTTCTCCTCGCCATCCCACTTGAAGCACGCCTTGAGCAGACGCGGCGTGTCGGTACGGTAGGGACCGTCGTTGCCAGTTCCAGTTTTGATACCCGTGGCCGGATCGAAGCGGGACGGCTGTGACGTGAAGACCGCGCGGAACTGGACATAGCGCCCGGTGTTCTCAACGAAACTGCCACCGCTCGAGACCGGCGAGACGCTGGCCCAGTCAAGCGCCCCGGCGATGTTGAAGCCGTCGGGCGTCAATGCATGCCCCGAGCGCGCGTAGAGGGTCAGAGTTGAGCCGGCGGGAACATCGGCGCTCCACTCGAAGGTCTTGGGCGCCTGGCTCTTGGTGTCGTAGATGTGCGAGATGTATTCACCGCCGTCGGCGTGATTGAGGGTCATGAACATCAGCGCCGGGATAAAGTCGTGGCGTACAAGTCCCGACTGCCCATGCCAGTTGGGCTCGTCAAGCAGGTCGGCCGTATCCGCCGGTATCGACCAGCAGCCCGGCAATTGCCGGTCTTCCTTCATCTTGCAAGTTACTAGCCTGTCAATATTCGGAGTGTTCACCTTCACCTGAAACTGGAGCATGAGCGTCGCCCCCATGGGAATCTGCACGAGGTGCTCCGGGCGCAGCTCCAGATAACGCGGCGATTGATTGCAATCTTTCCAGCCACCAATCTTCAACTCGCCATTCTGCCAGAATTGGAGCGGCACCTGGTCTTCGGGTCTGAGAATAGGCTGCAAATTGTTGTTATCATCCGTGGGCACATCGTCGGGCGCCAGGATCGCAAACGATGGGTTAAGCACCTCCAGCCCGTTGTTCACGGGCGACTTATAGAGCCGGAAGACCGGTCCGTAACCGTCGGAACGAATTCCGTAGCCTATAGGCACGACGTCCGCATCGCGCTGCGTATCCGACATGATGGGGATGCGGACTACGCAGTTGGACGGCGGAGCCCAGTGCCAGCTATTAAAATAAGCAAATCCTGACGAACCGGCAAATTCATCTGGAAGGGTTTTGCCCGTCTGCTCAAAGTATTTCCAAGTCCCGTCGCCGAACTGCCCATCCAGACAGGTCAACATCACCCCTTGCTGGAAATCAGTGCCAGCGGGCTTGAACGTCTCATCGAACCGCACCACAGTGTTCGATGCGGCGATATTGCGCCCCTCGCCGATGAAGAGGCACTCCTCGATGGCATCGTTATAGACGGTGACCGAGAGCGTGTCGCCCTCGGAGGACGTCGGTGCCATCAGGCCATAGGCGGCCGAGGCGAGCCCCTGCCCCACAAAATCCGGCGCCGTGCCGCCGACGCCCTCGGTGGTGCGATGCTCGGCCTCGAAGGGCCAGCCGGCGACGCTGGCAACGACGCGGTCGAGGCGCAGCCGCCGCCCGGACGCAGCCGAGTTCCGGCCGACGATGGTGAAGTTGATCTTGTGCTCGCCGGCGGAGAGCGGCAGACTGCCGAAGGTGACGCGCTGGCGCGTGTTCGGTACCGGCGCATAGCCGTCGTACTGGGCAGTGGCGTGCCAGAGGCGTCCCGTGAAGAGATTCTCGAAGAGCACCATGGTGGACGAGTCCTCGCCGGCGAGGCATGCCCCGCTGCCATCGCCCTGGCTGACAACCGCGGCAACCTGGTCATAGCGATCATCATAGCTTGCCTCCTGGTTGCGGTTGTTGAAGAGCGTGCGACGAATCTGATGCGGCGAGTGGTTCCAGACGTGGTACACCACACTCTGCCGCCATACGAGGTTGGAGCCGTCCATATCCATAAGTCCATCGCCATCGGCATCGGCCGGCAGGGCGAAGCTGATGGCCTGATAGGGCTCCTCGTCGGGATAGAAGATGATCGTCTTGCGCGACGAGTTGCGCATCTCATAGCGGAAACGCTCGATGGTGCGCCGCACATCGGTATCGAGCGCCGCTTGTGTGTTGGCGTAGTGGGCCTTGTGGCTGAACTGCGACCATCCGCCCATGGCCATGGCGATCACCACCGCGAGGATGGCGACAGCCATCATCATCTCGATCAGTGAGAAGCCCCTGCGCATGATCAGTCCCCCCTCAGGTTGGTGAACATGAACTGCGCCTGCTCGCGATTCTCTTCCTCGAAGCGGCAGACATAGGGGCCGCGGTTGAGCGGATGGTAGCGCTTGCGCCAGCCCCACCGCGAACAGACACAAATCTCGGTTTTTACCAGCATGGTGGTCATACCCTCGGAAGGCATGTCGACATCAACCGTGGTAGTGCGGCGGAAACGCCCGTCCGGCGCGGGATTGCCGAAGTCATCGACCAACTGCTTGTCCTCCGCCATCAGGGGCAGGTCGGAATAGGGAATGGCGCGCGCGCGCTCGATGCGCCCCTGGCATACCGTTATGGCTACATAGTGGTCACGTGCCGTCTGGAACCGCGACATGATCTGATCCAAAAAGAGCAGCGCCGCCGTCATGACGGTCAATAGCAGAGCCATGGCGAACATGATCTCGACAATGCCGATACCATCCCGCCCGGTGCGCTGACGCTGTTTTCCTGCATTCAAAGCCATAGTATAACTCCAGCAGAATACATGCCGCTTGCCGGAAACTGCCGGTCATGCCCTCAGCAGCCCCAAAACCGCCGTTAAAACCGACCGCCATTTCTCATAAACGAGAAAACCGCGCCGTCCACCGGCGCCATCTGCCATCCATCTGCCACCGCGCCGCCGCGCAAGCCACGCCTCAAGCGGCGGTGAAGCTGCCTAATACCCAGCCTGAGACACCTCTACAGGCGCCCTTCTTTCGCGTTCGCCTTTCGCATTCGACAAAGCTCACGACAAAGCTCGCGACAAAGTATCGTCCCTGGCCAAATCCAACTGCCCCGCAGGGGCGGCGACGCGACTGAACCGTCAAACTGGTGGGCCCAGCAGGACTCGAACCTGCGACCAAAGGATTATGAGTCCTCCGCTCTGACCGACTGAGCTATAGGCCCGTGAATGACGTTTCGGCTACAATCATACGCCAGCATGGGCCTGCCTTTCAAGTCCAATTCATTCTCAGTCGTAAGCGGCTAGTTACAGGGAGTGTTCCCGAATGGATCGAACACTTTGTCCGTACACTTTGTCCCTACGCCTTGTCGGCTACACTTCGTCCAATCACTTTGACTCTACGCTTTGTCGGAATCACTTCAGCCGCTAATTTTTCGACAAAGTGTTGAGACAAAGTGCAAAGACGAAGCGTAATATGGACAAAGTGCGAAGACAAAGTGTCGAGACAAAGTGTGTTTTGTTCCCACGCCGCAGTCACCGGATCCATACGTGGCGGATGCGCGGGCCGTCGAACTCGCAGAGGAAGACGCCCTGCCAGGGGCCGAGCTGCAGCACACCGCCCTTGACGATGAACTGGAGCGAGGAACCAACAAGCGACGTCTTGATATGCGCGTCCGCATTGCCGCCTGCATGACGGTAGTGCGGCTGGGCCTTGGGCACGAGCCGGTCAAGATGCCGGAGCAGATCATCCGCCACGTCGGGATCGTTGCCCTCGGTGATCGTCAGTCCGCAGGAGGTATGCGGCGTGAAGGCGGTGACCACCCCGTCCGCAAGACCGGTTTCCGCAACGGCTTCACGCAGTTGATCGGTGATGTTGATCATCTGCGTTCCCGCCTGAGTCTGTACAGCGAACACTTTCATGGCCTTCTCCTTTCCTTGGGAGTTTCACGAACAGTGCCTTCCGGCGCGGGGTATACCGTGCCGTAACACAACGGTATTATAGCGGTACCGCAAGATAAAGCAAGCTTCCAATTTGTCTCTTCGTTGCCGGACATTCCTGTCTGCGCGATTCTGCGCGGGCAGGCAGGAATGCCTGCCCCACTCTGCCCGCCTTTTTTAAGCCTTCGCGGCTGCACTGCAACGCCCTAGACACCCGACCCCCATCGACCCCCGCCGACCCCCGTCGCCCCCATTGAGACTGGCTATCGACGGTGCCGACACTTCGACGACAAGCGGGGCTTGCTATCGACGGTATCAACTCTGCCTCCTGCCACTGCTTACCGCCACTGCCTACTGCTACTCCCCTGTCTCCTGTCCCCTGCCCCCTCATTCTTGGCGTCCTTGGCGTCTTGGCGGTTCAAAACCCTTCCTGCTTCAAAAACCAGTCGCAGCCCCCGCATCGCGCATGATCCAGCGCGCAGCCTTCCGCGCAAATCCGCGCAAATCCGTAGCTAAATACCAGTCGCAGCCACCGCATCGCGAACGAGCTGGCGCGAAGCTCCAGCCACAAAAAATTCCTGCTTTCCTGCTTTTCGGATTCAAAAAATAGTCGCGGCACATGCCCCGCGCATGCTCCCGCGCGCAGCACCCCAACAACCATTCCTGCAAACATGCGTTCGCACAGCGAGAAATCCTGCAATCCTGTAATCCTGTCAAAAAATACCAGTCGCCGCCCCCGCCCCGCAGTGGCCGGTCGCCTACCGCAGCGAGTTGATCACCCTGAGCCCGTAGGGGGTAAGCAGCGCCGCGGAACGATCGAGATCCTCGGCGCTCGGGGAGTCAACCTGCGGCATGGTATCCGTATGGCCGACGGTCTGGTACTTGGAGCGCGCCAGGCCGTGGTAGGCCAGCAGCCGGACAGCCGTCACGTTACGGAGCGCCCCCAGGAACTCGCCGGCGGCATGGAGATCGGCGGGCTCCATGTTGTACCCCGGCACCTGGATCATGCGGATCTCGATCAGCTTGCCGCTCGCATCAAGGCGGCGTAGGTTCTCCAGGATCAGTTCGTTGCCTTGCCCGGTGCAGGCCTTGTGCTTCGCGGTGGAGGCGACCTTGAAGTCATACAGGAAGAGATCAGTCAGCGGCAGCACCCGCCCGAACGCCTCCCAGGACACGTGTCCGCAAGTATCTACCGCGCAGTGGATGCCCTCGGCCTTGAGGCGCGCGAGGAGCTCGGCGCAGAAGGCGGCCTGGAGCAGCGGTTCGCCGCCGGAGAGTGTGACGCCGCCCGTATCGTGGTAGAAGATACGGTCTTCCAGCAGCCGTGCGGCGGCCTCCTCGACGGTTATCCTGCGTCCGTACAGCTCCAGCGCGCGGAAGAGGCAGGCATCGACACATCTGCCGCAGGCGCTACAGGCCTGGCGGTTGAAAAGATGCCTGCCATCCGCGATGGCGTGGTTCGGGCAGGCGGCGGCGCAGTCGCCGCAGAGCCGGCACTTCGCAAAATGGATCGCCAGCTCCGGCCGCGGGGAGATGCTCTCGGGATTGTGGCACCAGAGGCAGCCGAGGGCGCAGCCCTTGAGGAAGAGCGTCGTCCGTATGCCCGGGCCGTCGTGGACGGCGAAGCGCTTGATGTCGACGTAGCGGGCGGTCATTTCAAGAGCCGGCATTCCTAGTCAGAGCCACCTCTGCCGCTCCCTCTCTCTCGCATTCGACAAAGAGTGGGGGCAAGGTGTGGGAGACAAAGTGTGGAGACAAAGTGCGGGAGATGTTTTGCCACCGGGCGGCGGAAGGGCAGCGCAGCGCTTTTACCCTCTAAATTGCGAGCCACTGTGTGGTCGCAATAATCGTCCCTACCACTGCCTACTGCAACTGCCTACTGCAACTGCCTACTGCAACTTCCTACTGCACCGGCACCCACTGTCCGGAGACCTGGGAGGCAAGGACGGCGTCGAGCACCTTCATGTTCTCTGCACCATCCTCGATCGTGGCGGCGAGGCCGTCGCCGCGCTTCAGGAGGATATCGGCGAAGGCGCTCATCTGCGAGGCGTGGTAGCAAGCGGGGACTTCGGTACGCACGAAGGAGCGGCTATTGCGCATGGCGTTGCCGATGCAGAGGTCGAGCGTGCCGCGGTTGTCGGCATTGGCGTCGAGCATGTAGACCAGCGCCCCGCGGGTGCCGTAGATCTCCAGGCGCTGGTAGTTGCCGCGCGCGAAGGCGAGCCGTGAAATCTGGAAGCAGCACGTCGCGCCGCCTTCCAGTTCCGCCATGAAGTTGGCGTAGTCGTCGACGTCCACCGGACCGACCTTCGCGGGATCCTCCTGCAGCTTACGCTCCTTCACGACCGTCTCGCACTGGGAGACGACCTGACAGACACCAAGGCCGGTGATGAATGAAACAAGGTCGACGGCATGAGAACCGAGGTCGCCGAGCGCCCCCGAGCCGCTGCGCGCCTTGATGAAGCGCCAGCGCAGCGGGCAATCGACATCGGGGAGCCCCCAGCCCTGCAGGTATTGTATCGCTACGTGCTGGATCTCGCCGAGGTCGCCCCTGCGGGCCAGATCCCGCGCGAAGCGCGCGGCGGGCACGAAGCGGTAGGAGAAGCAGATCATGCTGGGCAGGCCGGCGGCACGGGTGGCCTCCTCCAGGCGGATCGCGTCGGGGGCGTTGAGAGCCACCGGCTTCTCGCAGGAGTAGGCCTTGCCGGCGGCCACGGCGGCGAGGGCGATCGGCACGTGGACATCGTTGGGAGTGGCAATGTCAACGACCTCGACATCGGGGCAGGCGATGAGGTCGCGGTAGTCCGTGAAACGGCGTTCCGCCGGAATCTCGTATGCGTCGCCGAACTTATCGAGCGCCTCGCGGTTGATATCGCATACCGCTGTGATTTCGAATGCACCGCTGGCCTTGATGCCCGGCGCATGAACGCCGCGCATGATGCCGCCCAGACCGATCAGACCGATTTTTATCATCTTCGCTTCTCCCGTTGCTTTAACTCACCGAGGCTCTTGCAAAACCCTTGCATGCATACGTGGCACGGGCATCCTGCCCGTGTTTCATGGGCGGGACGCCCATGCCACGAGGGGTTTTACAAGAGCCTATTCCATAAAACAGGAAGGCACCGTACCGCGGCACCCTCATTCGGGACGCGGACCATCCCCGCGTATGTAGGCAAGCGAGGCATCGAGGCGCCTCACTATGCCGGCGGGGTCGTCCGCCGCCCCCGCCCGCCCCGTCTCCACGATCAGCCGCACGTCGTGCCCGATGGCGCGGATGGCCTCCATGACGCCGCGCCAGTCGATGACGCCCCGGCTGTCCCCCGGCACCCAGTGGCGCTCGTCGATGCCGTCGTAGTCCGAAATATGGAAGGCAATGAGGCGCGGCGCCAGCGTGCCGATGATGGCAGGCAGCTCGGCGTAGCGCGTCATCACATGGTTGACGTCCAGCAGGATGCCGACCTCATCAGGGGAGAAGGGCTCGACTATGGCGAAGAGTTCCTCCTCCTTGTTGCCGATGCAGGTCCGCGGCAGCCATTCGACAGCCATGTGCATTCCGTGACAGCGGGCGTAGGGCAGCAGCTCCTTGATGGAACGGATCGCCTGCTTAAGGCGCGCCTCGCGGGCTTCGGGCTCGATCGGCTCGGCACTGGCATGCACCGTGAGCTGCGGCGCGCCCAGCGGCGCGCACTGCTCGATGATGATGCGCTGGCGCGCAATGGCCATCCGGCGCGCATCCTCGTCGAGGGACGAGAAGTCCCAGACGCCACCGAACGGCAGGTGGATGCTGCCGGCGCGGACGACACCCGCCTCGACGAGGCGCAGGTAGTCGTGCAGACGCCCCGGATCCGCGCCATCCAACTGCCACTGGGCCGGCAGCACCTCGAGATCCCAGATCCCGCCGTGTGAAGGGGGGTGCTGTTTCAGGGCTGCGGTAAGCCCGTCCGTCAGGCGGCCGCCCAGCGAGGCGACCGAAAGCGCGTAGGTGAGCATAACTGTCCTGTTTATCAGCCCTTGAACTTGTCCATCTCGATGACGCGGTGCTTGCGCCGCGATTCTTCCGCCGCGAAGACGGTCAGGTGCGACTCGATGGTCGCGTCCGGCCCGGAGAGGATGGCGGAGCGGTCGCCGGTCGCGATGGCGTGCAGAAACGCCTTCATGATCCCGCCGTCACCACCACCGTGCCCGCCGAGAATGCCGGCGTCGGCGGCGTCGGTATCGATCTCCTTCCACTCCCTGGTGGCGAAATCGTAGTGCCGGATCAGCGAGCTGTCGTTGGTCTCGATGTAGCCCATGGTGCCGCCGATGCGGGTCTTGCGGCCGCCGCCGGGGTTGAAGGCCGTCATCGTGAAGCTGGCAGTGGAGCCGTCGGCGTACTCGAGGTTGACGACCTGGTTGTCGACGACGTCGTTGTCGCAGGCATAGACGCAGCGCCCGTAGGGGCCCTCGCGCAGCGCGCGCTCGAGGGTCGGGGCGGTCATCTCGGGGTCGGCCACATCCAGCGGCCAGCCCAACTCCTTCTTCTCCAGCTTGTCGAAGTAGAACTTCTTCGCGGAGTAGACGCAGCTATCGGCGAACTGGCAATCCATGCAGCGGTCGGCGGCGCCGGCGGGCTGCTCGGAGCGGCGGAAGTGGCGCAGCGTGCCGAAGGAGGAGACGAGCTTGCAGGGCTGGCCGACGATGTAGCTGAGCCAGTCGATATCGTGGCAGCTCTTGGCCAGCAGCATGAAGGAGCTCTCCTTCTCGTTGCGCCAGTTGCCGCGCACGAAGGAGTGCGCCTGGTGCCAGTAGCCCACCGGCTCGTAGTGCTGGATGTTGACGATGTCACCGACCGCGCCATCATCCAGCATCTTCTTGAGGATCTGGGTGTATTTCGTGTAGCGCATGACGTGGCAGACGGCAAAGACGGTGCCGGCCTCGCGGGCGGCCTCGACGATGCGGCGGCAGGCCCTGGCCGTCGGTGCCATCGGCTTCTCGAGCAGGATGTGGTAGCCCAGGCGGGCGAAGGCCAGCATCGGCTTCTCATGCATCGCGTCCTGGGTGCAGATCAGGACGGCATCGGCCAGCTTGGGCTGCCGCGCGAGCGCCTGCCAGTTGCGGAAGGTCATCTCGCGGGCGACCTTGTGCGTCTTGACGATACGCTGACGGAAGAATGCGCGCGGTTCGGCCACGCCGACGACCTTCATCTGCTCCGGGCAGTGCTCCGCGTAGGTTGCGTAGCCCGAGCCTCGCGAGCCGGCGCCGACAATAATAACGGTGACTGGATTTGACATGCTCTGCTCCTGAATGACTTGGAAACTCGTGCGGGGGCTCATCCCCGGACATGCAAGTATGTTGGACTATCCCCGCCGTGGAATCAATCCAAAAAGGCAAGTGCCGGAATGGGGCAATGCACTTTATGCTTCCACAACTATCCCAACTCTGCTAATATCCATACTGATCGATCTCCTCTTTTTGCACCTCGAGTGCGTTTAGCTTTACACCTTTGTGTGTCTAATAAGCTTAGGCATGATTAAGTTCATAGCCTTTGTGGTAATTCCACGTCAGGAGATCGGTCACTTTTTTTGCCCTTTCCCCCGACTATATTGTTCCTACGCTTTGTCGCCTTATGCGCCAAGTTAATGTGCCGGTCTCCCGTTCGCTTCAGATGCCTTTGGAGTCTGCGGTCTCCGCGGTTCTGGCGGGGACGCCGCGCCTACCAGGCGGATACCGGCAGCGGCGGCACCGCCAGTGAGGTTCCCGCCATCCATTTATGCCGTCCCAATGTGGCGCGGACATTCCTGTCCGCGCATGTCTGCGCGGGCAGGCAGGAATGCCTGCCCGCCCCACACTACCTGCCGTCCCTTGGCGGTTCAAACCATTCCTGAGTTCATGAGTTCCTGATAAATAGCAGTCGTGGTTTGTCGAGGATGAGGATGATCGCAACCACTTGTCTGCCCCCTCGCCCACCCTCCATGCCTCCCCTGTCACCACCCGATTATCTGTGCCTTGCCATCACCGCACGCTCCCGCTATTATCCCCCAATGTTCACGGGGCACACTTTCCCCGCATAAAACCGGAACGCGACATGCAGCCATTAGTTACAGACACCTTGCAGGAAACCATCAGGGCGCAGCTCCGCGAGATCGGGCGCGCCGAAAATGTCCGCATCCTCTACGCCTGTGAATCTGGCAGCCGCGCGTGGGGGTTTCCCTCCGCATAATACTTCTACGCGCTGCGCCCCGTCCTCGCCTGCCTCTGGATCGAGCAGGGACGCGGCCCCGTGCCAACCCTCTTCCAAAACACTGGTGGAGACGCTTGTCCCTGCCGGCGCGCTCCGGGATACGATCAACGAGCTGGCGGAGCGCAAGCAGAATGACCGCGAAGTGGCCGATGGTTCCCCGATCCCGGCCTTCAACGAGTTTCTAGAAGCCCAGCTTTCACGGCTGGCGCAAAACACCCAGCAACTTCCCAAGGCGGACACCAGGGATGTCGAGGAACTCGACGCCTTCTTCCGCGCCACCATCGGGTACTTGATGGATTGAGAAAACGCCCCGTCGCCTATCGGCAAACGGGGCGTAGGCTTAGCCCATTCAGCCGCGAGGCGGGAACGGGTCGTTGCCATAACTGTTGCGGTCACGGATTCTTCCGTCAGGACGGTGGATGAAAGTCTCACCGCCCTCCCGGCTCGCAGTCCGGCGCGCTTCACGAGCTGCCTCATCCTGCGTGTTGTGCGTAGACGACACGCGAGATGCTCCAGCCCTGCGAACGGCCCAACCGTTTCCATGTGGCACAACATGATGGTTCTTTGAACTCATTGTTCTATCCTTTTCATGCGTTGTTGTTGTTTATGCCCGGAGCGCGAACTTACGCTTGACTCTGAACCGTATCTGGCTATGATGGCTTTACCTTCTAATCACAGCCCGGTCTTCGTCCCTCCTCATAGGGCAGGTTCGGGAGGTGTGTGCCGACTGTGTTTCAGCGTAGTCGGCACTATTTGTTGTGTACGCGTTGATTTTTACCATAACATCTTGTGTCTTGTCAACAAGCTTCCGTTTTGTTACACTTTAAGCAGTTCTACACGAAGGGAGACACCATGATTGGACAACGGATTCGCCAAGCACGAACCATTGCAGGTTTGAGTCAGGATCAGGTTGTGCAGGCTCTCGGCGAGCGCGGCATCACCCTGACCAAGGCAGCACTCTCGAAGTATGAACGCGGTGCCAGCGTGCCCCGTGCCTCCTTGTTAAAGCGGCTGGGCGAGGTTCTGCAGGTACCAGCGGACTATTTCCTGCACGAGCCCACCGTCTCAATCACCTGGATCGCCTTCCGCAAGCGTGCCTCGGTAGGTACGCGTGAACAGAAAAAAGTAAAGGCGGTGGCAGCCGAACGGGTGGAGACCTATGTCAAGCTCAGGAAAAGCCTGACCCTTGAAGAGGCCGCTCCTTTTCCGGATTGCAGCCCTTTTGCCACTCTGGACGATGCGGAGAAGGCCGCCGGTCGTTTGCGTAAAGCATGGAATCTGGATGATTTGCCAATTGTGAGCCTGACTGGTCTAATCGAGGATCGGGAAGGGGTGGTGGTCGAGTTCGAGGGTGCCGGGGATGCCGTCGACGGGTTGGCAGGGATCGCCAATGGACAACATGCGGTGGTCATCGTAGATCCTACGGTTGCGGACGACCGCAAACGATTCACAATGGCGCATGAACTTGGACACTTACTGATGGACAAAGATGCGCCCGCAAATGAAACCGAGGCGGAGCGCATGGCCAATCGGTTTGCATCCGCTTTTCTAGTGCCGAAAGCGGTTGCGGTCAAGGAGTTGGGAGTTAAGCGCACACGCCTTTCGCTGGAAGAACTGAAGATTCTCAAGCTGAAATACGGTTTGAGCATGCAAGCCTGGATTATGCGGGCACATGAGTGCGGCATAATCGCAGACGGTCACCGGCGTTTCCTTTTCGATCAGATGAGTCGGTTAGGAATGCGGCGAAAGGAACCTGTGGAGTACAAAGGACGCGAGCGACCGCAACGGTTCCTGCAGATGGTCTCGCGTGCCCTAGCCGAAGGGTTGCTGAGCCGAAAACAAGCTCAAACTCTCTGCCCGCAACTCGGTTACGCATCGACGGACTTCGAAACGACCGGTTCACAAGTCGCTGCCCTGCGTGCCATGCCGCCCGATCAGCGCGACGCGCGGCTTGCCAAGGTGGCTGAAGAGATGGCCGCCTACTATGCGAGCGATCCGGAACTGACCGCCTTTGAAGCCTTTGATGAGGATGGCGAAGGAGGATGCGCATGATTGCCGCGTCAGCTCAAGCCGTGTCGCCCGCACGGGGCGATATCTGGCTGGTGGGATTCGACCCCCAAATTGGCGCAGAGGCAGTTTACGGAGGCCTCATCCGTGACGGCACCCTCGTTGGCGAGGTTGCCGACAAAGGTGCAGTTGATGCGGGTACCGCCACCGCCGACGAGCACACCACCCTCGGTCGAAGAACTGTTCCCGGTGGCCAGACAACCAAACATCGTCGCATTGTACGCAACGCCGTAGTTCGTCGCGGAGTTGGCCCCAAAGATGCAGTTCGAGACGACATTGCCCGACACGTATCCATAGTAGGCGCCACCGTTGTCGGGCGTGGCATTCCCGCGGAATTCGCAGCCGATGGCCCAGCCGTTGCGGAGCGCCGCGCCGCCGTTGTACTTGGAATCCGTGCCGTTGGTGCATGTGTTTCCGACGAAGACGCAGTTTTGGATGGTTGACGGTAACTTGTTGATTGCGACGGCGCCGCCGCCACCGGACGTCGCCGTGTTGTTGGTAAAGACGTTGTTGAAGAGTTCGGTTGAGTCGGAGTAGAAGGCAGCCCTAGCCGCGGTGTTGGCGACAAAAACGCAAACTGGGTATGCAGTTCGCTCAACCAGACACAACATCTTGTGCCGGCACGATTTTTGATCGCGGGTTGGGGGCTGTGACGACAGCTAATTGTGCCAGTCTGTAAAACAGCAGGCCGCGGCTTTTCG
>JAAYLN010000154.1 GCA_012521875.1 Lentisphaerota bacterium
GATGGCGGCCGCGCCTGCCTTGCGGGTGCGTGACGTTCCGGCTATCCCGTTCGCTTCGGATGCGCTCTGGAGCCCGCGGTCTCCGCGGTGAACTGGCAAGTGCATGGGAAGGAGAACGCCACCGCCGGGGACGGTAGCCTACGGCGCCGGGGCGGTGACGTCGGTTGTATCGGGGATGCCGGCCGTGCCGGGCGTGCCGGCGCGGTGGATCAGCGCCGGCACCTTGGTCCAGCCGAGGTGGCGGCAGGCCTCGAGGCGCAGCTCGCCCGCCAGCACCTGGTATTCGCCGCTGGCGCCATCCGGCGCGAGGATGACCGGCTGCAGCAGCCCCTCGGCGGCGATGCTGCGCGACAACTGCTCGACGTCCTGCGGATCCAGCGTTGTCTGGCCGGGCCGGATGCGTGCGATCTCGATCTGCTGCACCCCGGCATCCTGCGCGCCGCGGCGCGCCTCGTCGGTACGCCGGTCGTGGCCCGAGCGGTAGGAGTAGATGTAGGGAATCGCCAGATCGACGGTCGGCGTGCGCTGCACCCTCTCGAAGATGCGCTTGTTGATCAGGTAGCTGGTCTCGGCGCGTTCCTTGACCCGCGTGCGGTAGCGCAGGCGCAGATAGACGCCGTAGTCGTAGAGGTCGGCCCGGATGTAGGGCTCCTCGTGTGTCACCCCGATCACATCCGCCGTCACCTCCCTGGCCGCGTCTAGCAGGATCTTCTCGGCGGCGCGCCAGTCGGAGTCGTATGTGATGCGCACGACCACTTCATCGAGCATGAACGAGGCCTCGCGCGTGGCGGTATAGTTGATAACCACTTGTGCGAAGAGCATGGCATTGGGCACGAGGATATGGCGGCCTACGGCCTCCTCGCTGGCGATCGAGCCCCCGACCTGGTTGAGCACCGTGTACATCGGGCCGATCTCCATGATGTCGCCGGTCAGCGCCAGGCTGGGGAACTGCACCCGGTCGCCCGGGCGGAAGGGGCGCTTGAGCGAGACGAGTATCCAGGCGGCAAAGCCGCTTACCGGCGCCTGCAGCGACCAGCCCAGCAGCATGCCGCCGAACATGCTGAAGGCCGTACCGAAGGTGCCGAGCACGCCGAACCCGTAGGCCACCGCCCCTATGGCCACAAGGGCCGCCACCAGCCAGTAGAGGCGCGCCAGCATGAAGCCCTCGACTGCCGGACGGCCGCGGAGCTTGAAGAACAACTGGGTTATCAGGGAGAAGAGTGCGCTGGCAAGGAGCACGACGGCCACGACACCCGCCACCTGCAAGCCGTTCATTCCGCTGCGCAGGGGTGTCAGGCCCGTGGCCATGCGCCCGCCGATCAGGCCCGCCGCCGCGATGGCCAGGTAGATGAGTGCCAGCACGAGCGTGTTCTGTGTCTTGTGTTTCATGGGTCTAGCATAGCACAGACTTGCCGCGTGCGCTACATTGGGTGATAGGGGAGGGTGGAGGGTGGGGTTCAGGGTTCAGTATTGCCACCGCCCCTGCGGGGCGGTTGGAACAGGTGGGAGACACGATTTTCAGGATTTTCCGGGCCTGCTTCGCTAGTTTTTTTTTTTTTTTTTTTTGACAGGATTACAGGATTTACATGATTTTCAGGATTTTTGGATGGCCGCTGCGCGGCAGGATTGAGCTACGGATTGCGCGGATTGCGCGGATGTCCTGCTTCGCAGGCGCATGTGCCGCAGGTTGGAGTGGGGTGTCTCAGACTAGGGTTCAGGGGGCAGGGTTCAGGGGTCAGGAAATCGTAAACTTTGTCGCAAGCTGTTATCGAACGCGAAAGATTAAGCGGGTGGATGCGTGCCGATTAAGTTTAAGTGTTTTAAGTGGGTTCTTCGCGCTTACACTTTGTCTCCTACACTTTGTCTCC
>JAAYLN010000155.1 GCA_012521875.1 Lentisphaerota bacterium
CGCCCGGCCTGTTTCAGAAGGGCGTCGGCGCGCTGGCCCAGAGTGTTGGCCCAGGCCTTGAAGGCAGGGTTGAGCGCGGTGCCGGCAACCGCGGCGGCACGCTGGCGCAGTGCCTTGTAGCCATCCTCCGTGGTGTCGGCTATCGCCAGCGCCTCCGACTCGAGCGCCGCGTCGTAGAACTTCAGATCCCTGATGGCACCGCGGAACCCGCGTCCCAGGCAGAGCGGACCCAGTGTTGGCTCGGGCAGCAGGAGCTGGTCGTTCTCCACCTGCCAGCGGCCATCGAGGTAGAGGGAGTAGCGCCGCCGGTTGGCGGAGTAGTTGAACTCCACGTGGTACCACTTGCCCTTCTCGACCCGCGTCTTGCTCCGCATGACCAGCTCGCCGGCCATGATTTCGGTGGGAGCGGCAGGCAGCGCCAGTTCGAGGTACCCCTGTGCATCGGTACGGCAATCGAACAGACCCAGCGAGGGGGCTGTACCGCGGGTGGGCACACGGTCGAAGCGGATCCAGAAGGCGCCCGAGATCTCGCGCAGGTCGATCCCCTTGCGCCACTTGCGGAACGCGGCCTCGTCGGCGGCCACCTCGGCCTCCGGCGAGCCGTTGAAGATCAGCGCGCCCCCGTCCAGACGCGTCTTGGCGCCCGGCTTGAGCACCAGGCCGCTACCGGCCCGGTCGGGGATGCCTTGCTCCGTATGCACCCCAAAGTCAAAGTCAAGCCGTGGCACAGGCTCGGCGGCAGGGCTTTGTGCCGCGAGCGCGGCCAGCGCGCCCACGCCCATCAACTGCAGTAGACTCCATCGCATGCGTTTTCTCCATTGCCAGCTCGTGGCCGGCGCATTCTGTCGCGGTTGCTTCAGGCAGCCACGATGTCATTAAAGCATTTAGCGTGCCGATCTGTCGAGCCGATTGGCATCGTTATTTTGCTGCCCCCGGATTGTCATTTGGTACCTGGTTCGGGCGCGAACCAAGGAGTTGAGTCGCACCACGCCGGGTTTTGCGGGTGTAGTGTCCGCCGGTCTGGCGACGTTCCACAGGATCCATCACGCCCTGGAAGAGCGAGCCGAAGATGGCGGGCGAGATGGCTGACCAGTTGAACTCGGTACATTTTACCAGCGCGTCACGCATGGCGCGGTTGAAGTCGGCGAAGGCGAGGCGCTCCTTGAAAAGCTCGCCGTTGACGTGCGGGAAGGAAAGGGAATCGGCTAGTGACATTTGAATCAGGAACTCATGAAACCAGGAATTAGCTTGTTAAAACCGCCATTCCCGCATCCTTCTTGAGTTCTTGAGTTCCTGATTAATCCGCGCCGGAAATCTATCAGCAATCCCTCCGGCCGGCGGCGGGAGGGATTCGCCCGGTAGCCTCGGCGAGGCGCTTGAGCGTCTCCTTGCTCAGCACATGCTCCATGGCGCAGGCGTCGGCCTCGGCATTGGGTTCGGAGACGCCGATGGAGAGGAGGAACTCCTTGAGCATGGTGTGGCGGCGGAAGATCTCGGCCGCGCGGCGCTCGCCCTCCGGTGTCAGGCGGATCTGCTGGTAGGGCGTGTACTCGATGAACCCCATCCCCGCGAGCTCGCGCACGGCATTGTTGACCGAGGGCATCGTGACGCCCATCGCGTTGGCGATGTCGACCACGCGCGCGCCGCCGGAGGATTGCGCCAGACGGTGGATGGCCTCGAGGTAGTCTTCCAGGCTCTTGGAGATCGCCATCTTGCGCACCGCCGCTATTCAAATCCGATCCACAGCACAAAACGCTCGCTGCGGGTGTAGTCGTCGTCATGTTCGATGGGAATGGCGTAGTCGAGGCGGATGGGGAAGCCGGGGATGTCGAAGCGCACGCCGAAGCCGTAGCTGGAGGCCAGGCGGTCGAAATCGGCATCGAACGCTTCCGTCCAGACACCGCCGATGTCATAGAATGCGGCCAGGCGGAAAATCTTGAAGACAGGAATCGTGTATTCGAGCGAGGCCATGGCCAGCGTCTGGCCGCCGACGGGACGGTAGCGGCCCTTGCCGGGCTCGGACGGTATGACCTTGGGTCCGATGTCGCGGTAGCGGAAGCCGCGCACCGAGCGTCCGCCGCCGAGGAAGAGGCGGTCGCTGATCGGCACGAGCTCCTCGTCGCCGTAGGTGTCGACACTCTCGGCGCGCGCCTGCAGGCTGAGGACGTGGCCGGCCCAGAGGGGCAGCCAGTGGCGGAACTCGGCGCCGACCTTGTAGATCTCGAGGTCGCTGCCGGTCCAGGGGGCGGAGACCTCGGCAAAGATGCTGCCGCGTGTGCCGCGCGTGGGAACGAAGGCGCGGTTGCGGGTGTCGTAGATCCAGGTAACCCGGAAGGGGGCATTAAGGTAGTCGTCCTCCTCGTCGGTGAAGCGGTAGGTGCGCTCCGGTTCATCGGCATAGACGTAGGCGCCTTCAAGGACGTCGTCGAGCGAGAGTTTTTCGAGGGTATATCGGAAGTTGAGCCGCCCGACGGCCAGTGGAACCGTCAGCCCCACCCCGCCGCCCAGGCGGGTGGCATCGAACTCATTGTAGCGGCGTTCCCGGCGATGGAGTTCGGTCGAGAGCGAGAGACGGCGGTTCAGAAACCAGGGTTCCGTAAGCGAGATCTCGACATTCCGTGTCTCGGAGCCCATCTCGAGGCTGGCGCGCAGCTTCTGGCCGCCGCCGTGGAAATAGGGCCAGTTGGCGATATCGAAGTTGGACTGGGAGATCTCGGCGAACCCCATCACCTTCTCGTCGCTGGAGAAGCCGATCCCCACCATGAGCTGCCCGGTGTTCTTCTCCTCCACCTCATAGATCACGTCACGCAACGCCGGATCGCCGCGAACAGGCACCTCGTGGAGGCGGACGTTTTCAAAATAGTTCAGGTTCTCGATCACCTTGCGGCTGCGCTCGGCCTGCACCTCGTCGAGCACCATTCCCGGCGCCAGCGAGGAACGAATCTCGCGCCGGATGACCTTGTCGCGCGTGCGCGTGTTGCCGCGGATGATGATGTTGCGGATGTAGGCCAGCTCGCCCTCCTTCACATCGAAGCGCAGCGTGACCTGCGGTGCCGCGGGATCGTCGCCGCCGGCAATGGCAGCGCAGCGCACAACCGTATCGACGTAGCCGCGCCGTCCATAGAAGTCCCTTACGCGCCGCTCGGCGTCGCGGATGGCGCTCCGCGAGGCCACCGCCCCCACCTGCATACCTGCCGCAGCCTCGATATCCTGCGTTGGAAAGAGCGTGACACCAGTGGTCTGCACCGCTCCCACCCTGTAGGCGGGGCCCTCGTCAATCGTCACTAGGAGCAGGGTTGTACTCTCATCATCAGCGTGGTAGCACTCATCCACCCTGACCTTCACATCGAGATAGCCCTTGTCGAGATAGATCTGGCGCACGGTATCGCGCACCACCTCGAAATCAAAAGCCCGCTTGCGCCAGGAGTGGTAGAAGAGGTAAAACGGGTTGATGCGCCGGGGCTGGCCGAGCGCGCTGCGCAATGTGCCATTGTCGACGGCATGGTTGCCCTTGAAGATGAATCCGCCCATGCGCTGCCGCTGCCCCTCATCGATCAGTATGACGACCTCGGCCATACCGTCCTCGCGGGGCGAGATCGCGGCCTCGACGAGCGCATGGGGATAGCGGCTCTTGCGGTACTCGGCGCGGATACGGTCGCAACGCTGCGCCAGCACGGCGGTGTCGATCAGATCACCTTCGCCGAGGTCGAGATATTTGCGGATCTTCCTGTCGCTGAGGCGTTCATTGCCCTTGATGATGGCCGGCGGCTGGAAGCGGAGCCTGCGCCACACCTCGTAGATAACGCGCACATCGTCGCCGGCCGGCTCCACAAGGATGCGTACATCCGAGAAGAGGCCGGTATCCAGGAGCGCCCGCTGGTCGCGCGAGAGGTCGCGCTGCGAGACGTATTCGCCGGGGCGGGCCGTGACATGCGTCAGCACATAGCTGTCGTCCCCGGTCGTGACCGGCCCGGCATGTCGGATCCGGATGTCGCGCACCCGCTGGCGGAATTCATCCTGGGCCGCGGCAGGACGGACATGCGCGGCCAGCAGGAGCAGAACCAGCAGGCTGGCAAACCGGTGTAACCACCGCAACGGCATGGCGGGATGCATCATCAGGGCTCCATTCCTGCCGCATAGGCAATGTCGTCCGGCACAGCCATATCGCTGTCGCCGCCGGCAGCATCGGCACGGTCGGTGAAACGCGTGAAACGGTCGTCGAAATTGAGGCGCACCTCGCCCGTGGGGCCGTTGCGGTGCTTGGCGATATCGACGATGGCCAGCGTCTTGTCGTCGAACTCCTTGTCGCTCGGGTACTTGCAGGGGCGCCGCAGAAGCATGACGACGTCGGCATCCTGCTCGATGGCACCGGAGTCGCGCAGGTCGGAAAGGCGCGGCGTGCCGGTGCGGTCGCCGGCGCGCGTCTCGGAAGCGCGGCTGAGCTGGCTCAGCACGAGCACCGGCACATTGAGTTCCTTGGCCATGGCCTTGAGTTGCGCGGAGATCGCGGCCGTCTCGAGCTGGCGGCCCTGGCGGGCGTACTCGCGGCAGTTGAGCTGCTGCAGGTAGTCGATCATGATCATGCGGATATCGTATTGCTTCTTGAGCCGGCGCGCACGCGCGCGCAGTTCCATGACATCAATACCGCCCGTATCGTCGATGTAGAGCAAGGCCTGGCCAAGTTCAGAGGCCGCCTGCATGAAGGCGCGGTTGGCCTGCTGGTTGTTGAAGTAGCCGCTTTCAAGCTGATAACCGGATATCTTGGCATTTGCGCAGATCATGCGCATGGCCAGTGCCTCCTGGGACATCTCCAGACTGAAGATGGCGACCGGGCACTTGCCACCGTGCTCTTCCGCCCCGCCCCTGAGCGGCTGTCCATTGATGTCGCGCCCCAGCGCCAGGCACTCGCAGATGTTCATCGCCAGCGAGGTCTTGCCCATGGAAGGACGCGCGGCGAGCACGATCATCTCGGATTCGCGCAGACCGCCCAGCATCTTGTCGAGGTTGAGAAAGCCGGTGGAGATACCGCTGACGCCGCCCTCCATGATGCGCTCGATGCGCGCGAAGGTGGCCTTGATGGCGTCCGGCCACGACTGGCCGCTGCGCTTCTGGTGCTCGGTGAGGTTGAGGAAGCTCTGCTCCGAGGAGCTGAGGATCTCGTCGGCGCTGCGCCCCTCCTCATAGCAGGTCTGCTCGACACGGCGCGCACAGGCGATCGTCCGGCGCAGCAGGTACTTCTGGCGGACGATATCGATGTAGTATTCGGCATGGGCCGCCGTGGGCGTGGCGTCGACGAGTTTCTCGAGAAATTCGGCGCCCCCCACATCCTTCAGGCGGTCGATGGCGCGCAGTTGCTGAACCGCCGTCAGCATGTCGATCGGCATGCCGCCTTTCGACATCGCGAGGAAGGCGGAGTAGACCACGCGGTGGGCGTAGAGGTGGAAGGCGTCCTCGTCCAGCCCCGCCTCGACGCAGAGATCCATCACGCGGGCGGCATCGAGCAGGATAGAGCCGAGCACTCCGCGTTCCGCCTCCACACTGTGGGGCGGCACGCGGAGTGGAACCTCGATCGATGCCGTCTCGCGCGGCATGTGGGCCTACTCCTCGACGACCCAGACTTTGAGCGTCACCGAGACTTCCGCATGCAGCTTGACGGGGACATCGAACTGCCCCACCTCGTAGATCGATTCCTCAAGCCCGATCTGCGAGCGGTCCAGGGCAATGCCCTGGGCCTCGAGCGCCTCGACGATGCCGGCCGCGTTGACCGAGCCGTAGAGCTTCTGGCCGTCGGTGGTGCGGGCGCGGATCGTGACGGAGATATCCTTGAGCTTGGCGGCCTTGCTGCAGGCTTCGGCAAGCTGGAGGCGTGCCAGCTCCTCGCGCTCCTTGCGGAGCTTCTCGAGGCGGCGCAGCGTCTCATCCGTGACCGGCCCCGCCAGCCCCTTGGGCAGCAGGTAGTTGCGCGCATAACCGGGAGCGACCTTGACGGTGGCACCGGCGACGCCCAGATCAGGTACGTCGGAAAGCAGCAGTACTTCAACAGACATGATAGCTTATCCCCTCTTGCGGCCTACGCGAGCAGACCCATGTTGCGCGCCCGCGTTACGCCGCGGCGGATCTGGCGCTGCTGGTGCGCCGTGACGCCGGTAAGACGCGCCGGTATGATCTTGCCGAACTCCGTCACGAAGCGGCGCAGGAACTCGATGTCATCAAGATCCACCACATCTGTCGGCTCCAGCAGGCGCGAACGCTTCCGCGCGCTGAAATTCTCACTCTTGCTACGTCGGGCTGGCCGACTGCCTCTCTTGCCCATTCGCATGGTCTTTGTCTCCTTGCCGTCCGTTGTTCCGGCACGGCGTTATCAACTCTTCAGAAGGGAGGATCCTCATCGTCCCCGCCATCCGGTTCCATCAGCGGCGGTTCGACGGCATCGGCGTCCTTGTCGCCTGCGGCGCCGGCCGACGCTCCGCCCTCGCCCGCGGCGCTATCCTCGCGCCGCGGCCCGGAGTAGAGGAACTGCACCCGGTCGGCGCGCACGCTGAGGCGGTTGCGCGTCTCGCCCTGCTGGTTCTTCCACTCATCGTATATCAGGCGGCCTTCGACGAGCACCGGACTGCCCTTCGTAAGGTACTGGTTACAGGTTTCGGCCTGGCGGTCCCAGGCCGCTACATCAACATAGCAGACAACCTCGCGTGTCTGCCCATCCTGGCGGCTGCGATATGTCTCGCTCACCGCTAGCCGGAAATTGGTTACCGGCGTGCCGGAGGGCGTGTGACGCATCTCCGGATCACGGGTCAGATTCCCCATGAGTATGACGCGGTTAAAGCTGGCCATGGCAGTTATGCCTCTCGTGTACGATCAACGATCATCGTCAGAATCGTCATCGTCCGCATCCGCAGCGGCTTCCTCGGCATCTGCGGCGGCAGCCTCGGCCTTGGCCTTGCGGCGTGCGGCCTGGTCGATCACGAGTTGCTCACGGCGCTCGTCGACAGAGAGTATCTGGACGCGGAAGACCTCCTCCATGATCGCGTAGCGGGCGCGCAGGGCGGCAATCTTGTCGGGCTCGATCGCAAAGCGGATGCGGATATAGACGCCGCTATCACGCTTGCGCATCGGGCGCGCGAAGTTGCGCTTGCCCAGCGTCTCGGAGCCGACCAACTCGCCACCCAGGCGGGTGATCTCCGCACCGACCTTCTCGATAAGATTGTCCAGCCCCTCGTCCTTGGGAGCGTTCACAAAGATATAGAGGGCATCGTACTTCTTCATCATGGGTTCAACCCCGTTCATTGGTTCCTACCGGAGCCGCGTCCACCGCGCTCCATCCGTTAAACCGGTTCATTGCCGCGTCCACGCCCTGCGCCACCAGGCACAGGACAGCCTCGGCCGCCACCGACATAGCCTGCTGCACGGCCGCTTCCTCTGCAGGCGCCAGCCGTCCCAGCACATGTTCAACCAAATCTTCTCCTGCCGCACCGCGGCCCACGCCCACGCGCACCCGCGCGAAGGCATCCGTTCCACAGGCGCCGATCACGGACAAGAGCCCGCGATGGCCACCCGCTCCGCCTCCCGGCCGGACGCGCACGCGCCCTGCCGGCAGGTCGGCATCATCCGCGACGACGACCAGATCCGCCGGCGTCACATCATAGTAACGCATCAGCGCTCCGACCGACTCGCCACTCAGGTTCATGAAGGTCTCCGGCTTTGCCAGCAGCAAATCCGTTCCTTCCGCCCTGACCCGTGCCAGGCTGGCCTTCATGCGCGACTGCCGCCGCCATGCGCCGTGCAGCCTCCCGGCCAGCAGGTCAACCACCCCGAAACCGGCATTATGCGGCGTGCGCGCATACTCGGTTCCGGGATTACCCAGTCCTGCCACGATCTTCAAACCCATTCCCGAACCGGCCCGACACTACTTCTTCGCGGGCGCGGCAGCCTTCTTGTCGGCGGCAGGCGCGGCGGCAGGCTTCTTATCCGCAGCCTTCTTCTCGCCACCTTCGGCAGCCTTGCCCTCGGCACCCTCGGCCGGAGCAGCCTCGGCGGGCGCGGCAGCCGTCTCGTCCTCGGGCTCAGTCACCGCCGCCACCTGCTCATCCTCGTCCGTCAGCAGCGTGTACTTGTCGCCCAGCTTGAGGTCGGCCACTGTAATCGAGTCGCCGACATTCAGTCCGGAAACATCAACCTCGAAGCTCTCGACAAAATCGACGGGCAGGCACTCGACCAGCACTTCGCGGGTCATCTGCGTCAGCACGCCACCACCGGTGCGCACACCCTCGGGCTCGCCAACCAGACGGATCATGATCTCGGCGCGCATCGTCTTGGTCATGTCGACCTCGCCGAAGTCGATATGGATCGGCTCGCCGGTGATAACGTCGCGCTGGATCTCGCGCAGCAGGGCATTGACCGGCTGCCCCTCGACCTCGAGCACCACCAGCATCTGGTGGCTCTCCTGCCCGCGCGTGGCCATCATGAAGTCGTGCGCGTTAAGCTGCAGGGTCTCCGTCGCCCGCGACAGGCGGTTGAGTGCCGCCGGGAGCCGGCCCGCGCGACGCACCCGGCGTGCCTCGCCGGAGCCGTTCGCCTTGCGTGCGGTCGCCTGGATTCTGATTTCGTTCGACATGACTGCTTCCTTACCTCGGATCTTGCGATTACTTCTTCCGAAAAAAAAACTACGGGTTGAACAGGGAACTGACCGACTGGTCGTTATGGATGCGCAACACCGCCTCCCCCAGCAGGTCGCCGACGGAAAGCACCGTCACCGGCAGGTTGCCGGTTTCGCCGAGCGGCACCGTGTCCGTCACCACCAGCTCCTTGACGGGCGACTGGCGCAGGCGTTCGACCCCCTGCGGTGTCACGGTGGCATGCGTCACGGCCGCGCGGATACTGCTGGCGCCATGCTCGACGAGCAGGTTCGCCGCCGCACAGAGCGTGCCGCACGTCGTCGCCATATCGTCGACCATGATCACGTCCTTGCCCTTCACGTCACCCACCACGCTAAACGCCTCGACGTCGAGGCCGATGCGCTGCTTGGCCACGATCGCCAGGCCCGTGCCCAGCATCTTGGAGTAGGCATAGGCGGCCTTCACGCCGCCTGTATCCGGCGAGACAACCAGCGGGTTCCCAAGCTCCAGCTCGCGCAGGTACTTGACGATCGCCGGCGAGGCATACAGATGATCCACCGGGATATCGAAGAACCCCTGGATCTGCTGCGCATGCAGGTCAACCGTCAACATGCGGTTGGCACCCGCCGCCACCAGCAGGTTGGCAACCAGCTTGGCCGTGATCGGCACCCGCGGCTGATCCTTGCGGTCCTGGCGTGCATAGCCGAAATAGGGCAGCACTGCCGTGATACGCCGCGCCGAGGCGCGCCGTGCGGCGTCGATCATGACCAGCAGCTCCATCAGCATCTCGTTGGGCTGCTTGCAGACCGACTGCACAATAAAGACGTCGCGGCCACGGATGTTGTCGCGGATCTTGACAAATGTCTCACCGTCCGGGAAACGGTTGATGTCGACCGCACCCAGTTCCATGCCGACATACGCGGCAATGCGCTCGGCGAGCGGCCTGTTCGACGTCCCAGATAAAATCTTCATGCTTGCAACACCCTTACCCGGTGCCTGATTAGCCTTGCACTCCACCACCCCGCCACCCGGCGGAGATGGTTGCCCGACATGGACTCGAACCATGACTCAGGGCTCCAAAAACCCATGTGCTGCCATTACACCATCGGGCAATGTCCAAGTCAACCTACTCCACATACCGCCCGGCAGATCCCGGCGGATCTGCTCGCCTTGCTCAACATCCCTCACCAGCGCAAACACCGTCGCACCGCTGCCCGACAATAACACGCCCGGCGCATCCGCTGCCTTCAGCAGTTGCGCTATGCGCTCGATCGCAGGGTACTTCTGGAATACGCCAGCCTCGAGGCTGTTGAACAAGCCCCCGGCGACAGCCTGCAGGTTGCCTCCAAGGAGCGCGGAATGGACTATATTATAGAAATTCGTCTCCGAGGTCAACACTCCCGAACGCGAACAAGTCTGATAGACCTCGGCCGTCGAGACTGCGATCCCCGGATTGACCAGCAGTACAGGCCATTGCGGCTCCCAGCCGCCCGCCTCGGCGCATGCCGGGGTCACCCGCTCGCCCCGGCCCTCGATGCATACCGCGCCACCGTGGACCAGCCCAGGCACGTCGCTGCCCAGCTCCGCCCCCAGCTCCATGAGCTCCTGCCTCGACCAGCCCAGTTTCCAGAGCTGGCTGAGCGCCACCAGCATGGCCGCGGCGTCGGCACTCCCCCCGCCCAGCCCCCCGCCGATGGGGATCCGCTTAATAAGGCGTACCGCCAGCGGCTGACTCACGCCCGCGCGCTGCCGCACCAGCTCCGCCGCCCGCCAGGCCAGATTCCTGTTGGCAGGCCAGATCTCCCCGAGATCCACCCCGTCCGCCACCACATCGAAGTGCTCCTCATCCGCCTCGCTGATCTCAAGACAGTCCGCCAGCGCCAGCGGCATCATCAGACTTCGAATGTCGTGATAGCCGTCCGAACGGCGCCCGAGCACCTCGAGCGTCAGATTGATTTTGGCCGGAGCATGAATCCAGCAGGAACGTTTCCGCAGTGACATAAGCCCACACCGTATACCATACCCCCCCGCCGGATGCAATAACGGAGCGCGGTAATCGGCCAGCGACAGGGGCTGGAAAGCAAATGGAGAGCAAGTACCCGCCGCCCCCACCTTGTCCCCACACCTTGTCTCCGCACCTTGTCCCCGCACTTTGTATCCCTGCCGCCCCACGGCGGCGGTACGGGTGTGGCAAAAACCGTTTGCGATACAACACAGTTGAATCGCAGGGAGAGTAAAAGAGGGCGCCGTCCCGGCGAGCCGTACACACGCTCTTAAACTCTGCAATTGATATAGAACGCTACCCGCCGGGGATCCTGCTACGCCAAGGCTACGCAGGACAGGCGGCGGTCTTCACGTTCCGGCCTTCCGTTCACATTCGCTGCCGCCTGTACCGAACCACCCCGCCAGCCGCCCCGGCGCAAGCTCACGGTACAGCGAACCGCCGGGTAGGGCGAGCCGTCCATGTCTGCCGCTACGCGGCATGACCGGCGAGCCGCACACAGCCGATGAACCGCCAAGACACCAGGAGCGCCAAGTTATAAGTCAATATTCCGACTAGCCGCCCCGCACGAAGTACCGCCTTCAGGCGGAAGTGGTTCAGGGGCTTCAGCCCCGTTCCCATGACCCTTTTTTCAAGAAAATAAGGGCTTCGCGGGCCTGAAGGCCCTTTTTGACTTCCGGCTGAAGGGACTGTTGGTTTATTCCCCGCGCGTATTAATCAGGAACTCAAGAACTCAAGAAGGATGCAAGAAAGCGCGGTATCCACAAACAATTTCCTGATTTCATGAGTTCCTGATATAAAACCAGCAGGGATTCGCAATTAATCAACACTCCCTGAAGTCGGTACTCCGACGCGACTGCGACCCCCATGCAGGAACTGTACCGTGAGTTCTGGTATGACCAACCGCAAGGATGTCACGGTACGGCAGTCAGATGCGGCTGCAGAGGGACGGCTGAGATGGACGGAAGGGTCGCGGGACAGGTCCCGCGATGGAAAGCGCGTCCAGGGCCGCGCAGTCAAAATTTTTCACGCCCCAACGGCCTTCCCATGCCCGCCTCTCGCTCAAATGGCGAGCCAGGGCGCATGGGGTGTCGCAGACTAGTAACGCCATCGCCTCTGAGGGGTGGTTGGAACAGGTCGGAGATGCCACTTTGTCGTGAGCCTTGTCGCAATCTTTGTCGAATGCGAAAGATTAAGCGAAGGACAAAGCGTAGGGACAAAGTGCGGGGACGAGGTGTAGCCGACAAAGCGTGGAGACAAGGCGCGGGGACAAAGTGTTGTGCCGGCCTCCCCACCCCACTCTCCGCGCCCTCCGCGCTTCCGCGAGGCTAATACCAAACACCAAATACCGAACACCTAATACCGAACACCGAACACCATCTCCGCGTGATTGCATCCCCGCACCTATTACGATACTATTGTGTTTTCTTTCACCAGCTAGCACCACAGGTACAAACATGGCAGGTATTTTCAAGGCATACGACATCCGCGGCATCTACGGGCAGGAACTGACCGACGATATGGCCGAGCGCATCGGCCGCGCCTACGCCACCTTCACCGGCGCCCGCCGGGTGGTGGTGGGCCGCGACTGCCGTCCCCACTCGGTGCCGCTCTTCACCGCGCTGGTGCGCGGTCTCAACCGCCAGGGCGCCGATGTGATCGATATCGGCGAGAGCTCGACGCCAATGTCCTATTTCGCCAACGGCAAGCTCGGTGCCGACGGCAGCATCATCATCACCGCCTCGCACAACACCGCCGAGTGGAACGGCTTCAAGCTCTGCCGCGCCGCGGCAGTACCAATCAGCGGCGCTACCGGTATCAAGGATATCGAACGCATCGTGAATGAGGGGAGCTTCGCCCCCGAGGCGGCGCGCCCCGGCACCGTCACCCGGCACGACATCCTGCCCGAGTACATCCGCCACGTGGCAAGCTTCAACCACACCAGACACCGCCTGCGCGTGGCGGCCGACATGGCCAACGGCATGGGCATCTGGGAGGCGAAGCCCCTCGCCGGCATTCTCGACCTCGAGCCGCTCTTCGATACCCCCGACGGCACCTTCCCCAACCACGAGGCCAACCCGCTCAATCTCGAGACGTTCGCCGACCTGCAGGCCAAGGTGCGCGCCGGCGGCCACGCCTTCGGCGTCGCCTTCGACGGCGATGCCGACCGCGTGGGCTTTGTGGACGAGCGTGGCGAGATAATTCCGATGGACTTCATCACCGCGCTGATCGCCCAGGACATCCTGGCCGATCGCAAGGGCGTCATCTTCTACGACCTGCGCAGCAGCCGCGTCGTCGGGGAGGTCATCCGCGCCGCCGGCGGAACGCCGATGATGAGCCGCGTGGGACACGCCTTCATCAAGCAGCAGATGCGCGACAACAACGCCATCTTCGCCGGCGAGCTTAGCGGACACTACTACTTCCGCGACAACTATACCGCCGAGAGTTCCGCCATGGCCGTCCTCTCGGTCGCCAACATCCTCGACGCCTCAGGCAAGCCGCTCTCGGAACTGATCGCCCCGCTGCGCAAGTACTCGCAGAGCGGCGAGATCAACTCGCGCGTCAGCCGCGACCCCAAGGACATCCTCGCCGAGATCAAGTCCGCCTACGCCAAGGGCGCACTGACCGAGCTCGACGGCGTGAGCATCGCCTTCGACGACTGGTGGTTCAACGTGCGCTGCTCGAACACGGAGCCGCTCGTGCGCCTCAACCTCGAGGCCCGCACCCCCGAACTGATGGCCGCCAGGCGCGACGAGCTGCTGGCGCTGATCCGCGCCTGAAACACCGAACTATGACACCGCACCCCGGAAGGAACCGCATTTCCATGCAAAACCGCGAGATTTTCGAAGCCGCCTGCGCCAAGTTCAAGCAGTGCTACGGACGTGATCCCGTGATCGTCGCCTACGCGCCCGGCCGCGTCGAGGTCATCGGCAACCATACCGACTACAACGAGGGGCTGGTGCTCTCGGCCGCCATCAACAACGGCACCTTCTTCGCGGTCGCGCCGGCCACTGGCACCACCTGCCGTCTGACGGCCGGCGACCTGATGCACGAGGTGCGTTTCGAGGTCGGCGCGCCGGAACCCGTCAGGACCGACACATGGGCCAACTACTGCATGGGCGTGCTGGCCGGTCTGCTTCAGCGCGGCAAGTTCGCGCACGGTTTCGACGCGCTCTTCTTCGGCAACATCCCCCTCGGCAGCGGCCTCTCCAGCTCGGCGGCGCTGGAGATCAGCACGGCGCTGGCGCTGGCGCGGCTATACAACATCAAGGCCGACCCCCTGAGCCTGGCGCGCATCGGCCAGCAGGCCGAGCACAAGTTTGCCGGCGTCAAGTGCGGCCTGCTCGACCAGATCTCGTCGCTCTTCGGACGTGCCGGCATGCTCGTGCAGACCGACTTCCGCTCGCTGGAGGTAGGCCACGCCCCGCTCGGCTCCGATGCCGTGCTGCTGATCTGCAACACCCACGCCAAGCACGCCCTGGTGGATGGCGAGTACAACCAGCGCCGCGCCGACTGCGAGGCGGCGGCGGAGTTCTTCAGGCAGCGCCTGCCGCATCCGGTAACCGCCCTGCGCGATGTCTCGTGGGCCGAGTGGGAGGAGCACCACAGCGGACTCGACGACCGGATCGCCCGGCGTGCCGCCCACCCCATCGGCGAGAACGAGCGTGTCGCCAAGGGCGCGGAACTGCTCGCCAAGGGCGACCTCGAGGGCTTCGGACGCGTGATGTTCCTCTCGCATGAGAGCTCGCAGCGCTACTTCGAGAACTCCTGCGAGGAGCTCGATCATGTGGTCGAGACCGCGCGCGGCGTGGCCGGCGTGCTGGGCGCGCGCCTCTCGGGCGGCGGCTTCGGCGGCAGCGTGGTGGTGCTGGTGCGGGCTGCCGATGCCGAGGCGGCCGCCGGAGCGCTCGCGGCGGGCTACGCGGCACGCTATGGCAAGCCGTGCGACGTCCTCGTCATCCATCCCTCGGACGGTGCCAGCATAGTGAAGGAGCCCTGACGCGACATCATGCGGCGTTTCCGGATTCCCGAGGCTCTTGCAAAACCACTTGCACGCGCACGTGGCACGGGCATCTTGCCCGTGTTTCATGGGAGGGACGCCCATGCCACGAGGAGTTTTGCAGGAGCCTCTCCCGTCATCCGCAAGTTTATCCTGACCGGTCTGACCGCGCTCGCGGCGTCAGGCCTGCGGGCGGCCGGGCCGGCCAGTCTCGCCGTCCGCGCCAACCGCTCGCGCATCTACCTCGGCGAGTCGGTACAGTTGCAGGTCGTGCTCGAGGGCTCCAACGACCGCAGTCTCGAGCCCGCCTTCCCGCAGTTGCAGGGTGCCGGGCTGCAGTTCCTCGGCTCGCAGGACAACAGCAGCCGCAGTGTCCGGATTATCAATGGCCGGATGACGCAGGAAACCTTCCTCGGACGCGTCTTCATCTATCAGCTTACGCCAAAACAGGCGGGGCGCATCGCGGTCGGCAACGTGACCCTGACGTTAAACGGACGCACGCTCACGGCGCGCGGCCCGGTCATCGAGGTCACCGGCGTGGAACAACGCGACGACCTGATCGTAACTATCGAGTCCAGCCGCCAGACGGCCCTCGTTGACGAGCCCTTCACCGTCACGCTGCGCATCCTGATCGCTTTCCTGCCCGCGCCCAACGAGGCAATCGAGCCGCTACTGCAGCAGCGGCCGCCGCATCTGCAAGCCGACTTTCTCAACCTAAAGGAAGTCCGCGGACTAAAGCAGCCGAATCTCGAAGCCCGCCTCAATGAGATGGCGCGGCAGGCAGGACGCGCCCCCGTATTTACGATCAACAACTACCAGTCGCAAGGCTTCGGTGGCAGCCTCTTCGACTTCGGCAACCCCTTCGAGCCGCGCCCGCTCCCCTTCCGGCTCCCCGTCAAGCGCGTGACGCATGAGGGCAAGCCCTTCTGGGAGTACGGCTTCACGCTCGACTACACGGCCCAGCTCGAGGGCGACTACACCTTTGGCCCCGTCACGCTCAAGGGCGCCATCATCAAGGGCGCCGACGGCCGCGGGAACGCCATCATGGACGAGGTCTTCACCGTCGGCCCCGCCGTCACCGTGCGCGTGGTGCCGCCGCCCGAGACGGGACGCCCCGACTGGTTCATCGGCTCCGTCGGGCGCAACCTGCGCGCCACGGCGACGCTCGACACAGCACTCTGCAAGGTGGGCGACCCGCTCACGCTGACGCTTGAGATCACCGGCGATATCAGCATCGGCAACCTGCGCCCGCCGGTGCTCGGCCTGCTGCCGGGGATGCCGGACGATTTCCGCCTCTACAGCGAGCCCTTCGCCACCGAGACACTGGAGAACGGCAAGCGCTTCAAGTACCGCATCCGCCCGCTGAAGAGCGGCACGCTGGAGTTTCCGGCGCTGCCCGTGGCATATTATGACACGGAACAGATGGAATATGTCACGGTACATACCCAGCCGCTACCGCTGCAGGCGCAGGCCACCACCCAGATCGCCGCTGTCTCGGACGACCCGCTGCTGGAAGATACGCAAGCCCTGACGGCGGCGGATCGCCAGCCCGACGGCATTCTGCTGGAGCCCGCCAACAACGGTACCGCGCGCGGCCTGCAGCCTACCCGGCAGCGTCTGCTGAATGCCGTCATCTGGCCGCCGGCAGGCTTTTTGCTCGTTCTGGCGCTGCGCGGTGCATGGCGCAGGCGCCACGTGTGGGCTGCCGGACGCAGGCAGGCGCGTGCGCTACCGCATGCTCACCGCGGGTTGCGCCAGGCCCACCGCCTAGCCGCGCGCGATCCGGTCGCCGCCGCCCTGCAAGGCGCGCAGGCCATCCGCGCCTATCTGGGCGAGCGGCTGGGAGTCGAGGCGCAGGGCATCACGGCTGCCGAACTCCCCGCGCGCTTCCGCGGCATGGCACTGCCCGCCGCGCCGCTGGAGTCGCTGCAAGCCGCCTTCGCCGAGCTCGAGCAGCTCCCCTTCCACCCGCAGGCCGCCACGGCGGAGCGGGTCGCCGAACTGCTGAAACGCGCCACGGATGATCTGGCGCAACTCGACCGCGCGCTGGCACGCGCACCGCGCCGCCCCTCGGCGGATCAGGCCCTGCTCCTGCTGCTGGCCGCCGCGCTGGCCATGCCCGGCGCCGCCCGCGCCGCGCGCATGCCCGATGCCTTTACCTGGGAGCGGGCCAACCAGGCCATGGCCGGCGCCCGCAGCCCCGATGAGTTCCTCGGCGCCGCCAAGATCTACAACGACCTGATCCGCGACGGGGCACGCTCGGGCCCGCTCTTCTACAACCTCGGCACGGCGCTCCTGATGGCCGGCGACGCGCGCAATGCCGAGGCGGCCCTCGTGCGCGCCGAGCGCCACCTCGGCGCGACACCCGAAATCCGCAACAACCTGCGCCTCGCGATCGCCGCGCGCACTGGTCAGCCCGATGCTCCCCTGCCCCCCTCGCGCGTCTTCCTCGCCTGGCACTATCACTTCTCGTTCCATCTGCGCCTCTGGCTGATGCTGGCCGGCTGGGCGCTCTTCTGGTGCGGACTGACCCTGCGGCTGCTGACACCGCCGCCCGCCGGACGTCTGCGCACCGTTTCACGGCGGCGCGCCTTCGCCAACCTGCTGACGGGCTGGGGCTGCGCCCTGCTGCTGATCTACGGTGGCAGCGTGGCCTTCACCGCCCTGCAGGAGCAGCACGACAACCGCTTCTGGCATGAACGCGTCCTGACCACGGCCGAGGCCCTGCCGCCCACCATGGAGGCCAAGCCATGACCCCGCGCCACGCAACATTCCGGCCAGAGACGCCGTCACCTGCTTCCTCTTTGGCTTTCTACAAAGCTCGCGACAAAAAAGCGGGTCTCCGGCCATTTCAAATAGCCAAGGCTCTTGCAAATCTGGTTGCTTGCAAGTGTGGCACGGGCATCCTGCCCGTGTTTCATGGGCGGGACGCCCATGCCACGAGAGGTTTGGCAAAAGCCTCCGCCTACTGCCGACTGCCACTGCCGACTGCCTGCTGCCTGCTGCTGGCCCTGCCGCTGCTGAGCGCCACGCTCCGCGCGGCGGAACTGCCGTCCGCCAGAATTACGCTCGATCCGCCGCGCCCCTTCGCCGGCCAGCCCTTCACGCTGCAGCTCGAGATCGCGACCGCGCCGGGCTCCGAAATACAGAACCCCGAACTGCGCGGCCTGCCCGGCGGAACGCACCTTGAGTTTGGCAAGTTCAGCAGCCTGCCCGCGCAGCGCGTCGTGCGCGACGGCCGCACGGTGGAACTGCACCGCTACCGCAGCAGGGTGCGCCCCGTGGCGTCGTTCAATACCATAGTGGAGCCCATGCTGGCCTACCAGCAGGTCGAACGCCGCTCGTCCGGCTTCTTCACCAGTTGGCAGACAGTACGCCGGCGGCTCGACATCCCCCCCACACGCATCGAAATCCGGCCGCTGCCGACAGCCGGACGCCCCGCCGACTTCGCGGGCGCGATCGGCGAGTTCACACTGCGCGGCGGAGTGGAGCCCGATGTGGTCGTGCCGCTCGACCTCGTCACCCTGACGGTCGAGATAAGCGGCAAGGGCACACTGGGCGAGGCCCGTCCGCAACTGCCCAAGCTCGATCCGGCGCTCTTCAAGGTCTATCCGCCCAAGGAGACACGCAGCGGCGAGGAGCGGATTACGCTGGTGCAGACCATCATCCCGCAATCAACCCAGGCCGTCGAGGTCGCCGGCGCCAGCTTCAGTTTCTTCGACACCACCCGCGAACAGTACCGCACCATCACCACCGGCCCCTTCAGGCTCGCCTTCACCACACGCGAGGCGGCCACCGCGCCCGCGGTGAGGAAGGTCGAGGTCACGGCGCTGCGTCCTGACGGTACACGCCAGGAGCTGCCCGTCGAGGTCTCGATGTACCGCGAGCTGCGGCGCGTGATCCCGCTGACCGCAGGCGTGCTGGCAGCACTTGGATTCATAGCCATCTTCCGTCCCACGCACAAGCGCATGGCGGTGATCGCGGGCCTGCTCCTGCTGGTCGGCGTGACCTGGGCCACCCACCTCTGGATCGGCAAGGAGCGCATCACGCGCATCCCGCTCAAGCAGACGGCGGCACTGCGCATCGCGCCCGGCGAGCGGGCACACAGCTCCATCGAGCTTCCCGAGGGCACACCTGTGCGCCTGCTCGGACAAGGCCACGGCTGGCTGCGCATCGAGGCCGGCGGCCACCGCGGCTGGATACCGGCCACCTCCCTGTCGGCGGATGACTAGGGAGCTTCAAGCTCCGGCAAGCGGATGACGATATCCTTCTTAGAGTCGCCACCATCATCCACTTCGTTGTCCCCTACGCTCCAGAGCATGCCTTTCTCGCGTGAATAGCGCAGAGGCCGCATGGAAAAGAGGTCTATCGGCGGTTGTCCCAGCAGATCCGTGACTGCGGGCTCGGAGAGCGAGGCCGGCCAGGAACCGGTACGGCGGCGCACCAGCACCAAGGCCAGATAGGCACGCGTCAGGTTAACATGGGTTCGCCTCTCAACCGAGATTCGGAGCTGTTCCGACTCCAGCGACATGACTTGGGCAATCAGCACATTTCCCAGCAGATTAGGATGCGTCTTTCTATACCGTTCCAAGTAAAGCCATTGACGGGTGACTTCGGCCACTTCGGAACTGCGCGAAAGGGTCAGCAGGGGCATCATCCCTAACCGCTGCAGACGACGCCACCGTCTTGCCGGCTTGGGCTCCGATGTCGAGAGCAAGGCCGACATTATCTCAAACACATCGTCACCCGGAGCTAGTCCCACCAGACTGTTTGCATCGTCGCCAATCTTACGGTCGCGCCCGGGCCATGTACCCACGGTATTCTGCTCACACCGGTGGAAATAGGTCGCGGCCGTGGCAAGTGTGTTTGAAACATCCAGCATGTTCGATATGTGGTAGGTAAAGGGATTGGTGGGTGAAGAAGCAAGCGCGGCGATCTCCATAACCGCCGGCACCATGAACACGTCGAGTTCGGTACGATAAGTTTGCGCCAAATCGGGATCACCAATGCCCGGTACGGGCAAGTTGCGCAGCATCTCTTCCAGCACTTGCGCAGAGACACCATCTTGCGATGCCAGCCAGCGCAGGCCTGTGTGAGCTATCGACTGCACTGCTATACCATAATAACGTGTCACAATCGGCCCATGCGCGGTTGTAATCAGGCAGCCAAGCTTGAATATATCATCAAACTGCCGCACGGCCTCCGCATACGCACCGCGCTCCGCCTGCCCGCGGGCAACAATGACCATCACACGCGAGCCGTCCACCAACTGCCTTAGCATGGTGAGATAGTCATGGTTCTTGTAGTGCCACATGGATGCCGGCAACTCGATCTTGTCCGCACGGATCAGATGCGTCATCTGCGCCAGCGGTGCCGATTTCGACGCAAGCCACTGATCCAGACGCGCCCGTGCCTCGCCGACCGGCATGTTGGTGCTCAGGTTGCGAGCCTGATTGAATGCCTCGCGCAAAACATCGTCATCCGGCAGTTGCAGCAGGGCAACGGTCTGCGTCCAGCTTCCGGATTCCACAACCACCGGCGCGGCAGCCGGTGGCCTATCGGCCAACTCCACCTCCGCCCCACGGGCGAGAGTTGCGAGAATAGCCAAACTGCCCAAGATCACGCCATACCGGCCTCTCCGGCTACCGCAAGACAGATAGATCCTCATGGCCCTTGTCATATTCCCACTCGCTCCAATAGCAGATGACGGACATCATACTCGGTAATGCCGCAAGTTTCAATCTCGCGCAAGCGACGGCAAGCGACAACGGCTTGCATCTGGCAGACAGAGGCCCTATTCCATGACTATATCACGCCCCTACAGGGCTAGTCTTTTTTGGCCCATTCCCCAGGGCCTTGCCCTGGGCTGGTATATCGCGCCCCTTCAGGGCTGTTATCAACCTTGTCGCGAGAGCTTTGTCGGCAACTTTGTCGCCTTTGTCGAAGGCGAAAGATTAAGCGGGTGGAGTAAGACAAGCGTGCCGTTTAAGAGTGGGATTAAGAGTGAGTTTAGAGTGGGTGCTTCGCACTTATACTTTGTCTCCACACCTTGTCTCCACGCTTTGTCTGTTACACTTCGTCTCCACACTTTGTCCCTACGCTTTGTCGAGTCACCGGACACGGAGGTCCGGTGCTACGAGAATAGCTCGGCAGAGCCGGGCGGGGAGCGGGGTACTTCCTCGTCCTCGATCCCCGGAACTGCCGATCCTGCCGGTACTGCCGGTACTGCCGGTGGCTGGCGCCACATACCCGCTACCATGCCGCATGGACGGCCTAATCGCAGGCGTCAGCCAAAACCAAAAAAAACTTTCGCGATTTTCGCGTTTTTCGCGGTTAAAAAACACCATCCATTCACGCTCATTCGTCCATTCGCGGTTCCCCTTGGCGTTCTTGGCGTCTTGGCGGTTCAAAAAAAACTCACGGCAGCCTGCTGGCGCGCGGGCTCAGCAGCGCCAGCGAGGTGGCGTAGAGGTCGCCGCCGGCCTGGCGCCAGTTGTCGTTGGCCACCCAGTGGGTACCGTCTCCCCCGCTGACCACGGGGGCGTGGGCCAGACGCGCCTGTATCGCATCAAGGGCGCGCTGGTCGGCGATCTCCGCCGAGACCCGCGCGCAGAAGTAGTCGCGGTAGTAGTCGGGGTTTTCCACATCGTCACGGAAGCGCGGCTGGCGCACGGCATCCGCCGCCGCCCCGGCCGCCGGCAGCAGGGCCGGATAGGTGCGCGCGGCATCGAGCAGCGTCGCCGCCGCCATGGCGGTCAGCGTGAGCCCCGCGCCGCCACCGGGCGGCAGCACACCCGCCTGGCGGTAGCCGAAGACCCGTCCGTCCGACTGACGCTGCAGCCATGCCAGGCTGCGCCGCAGGTGACCGCCGTCGTCGCTCCATCCCTGCGCGCGGGCCTGCGTCAGCAGCGCGATCTGCCAGATGGAGAGCGCGGTGTTGCCGGGCCCGTCCGCCGTGTAGTCCCAGCCCCCCTGCGGATTCTGGGCGGCCAGCGAGAAGGCCAGCGCCCGTGCGCGCGCCGCCTCCACCGCCGGCTCGCGGGCCAGATGCTCCGGCAGGGCAAAGAGCGCATTGGCGGCGAAGGCGTGGTTGTAGAGCTGCGCGCCGCGCCTCTGGCAGAAGGCGCCTTCGGGCGTCTGCATCGCGACAAGGGCGGCTACGCCGCGCCGGATGGACGCGGCCTGCGCCTCCGGTGCCTGCCGCTGCAGCGCCATGATGGCCAGCGCCGTCAAGGCCGGCCGGTAGGCATCGTTGCCCCCCGTGCGGGAGGGGCTCCATGTACCGTCAGGCTCCTGCTGGGCGGCAATCCAGAGCGCCGCCTCGCCACTCTGGCGCACGAGGCGCTGCCGGTAGGCGTCGGCCGTGGCCTGACGCCGGTCCTGGTTGCGCGTGACGACCAGCACGACGCCACCCAGCACCACCAGCAGCGCGGCGGCCCGGGCCAGGCGGAAGACGAGGCGCATGCGCGGGCGCGGCGCCCGTGCGCCGGGGAGTGCCTGCATAATGCGTTCCGCCAGGCCGGGTGACGGCTCGCGGTACGGCGCGGCGCGCATGCGGCGTACCGTCTCCCGTACCTCCTCCGCCCCGGCGGCACACTCCGTGCAGTGCGCCAGGTGCGCCGCGACATGGCGCGCGGCCCGTCCCTTCAGGCTTCCCAGAACCCAGGCGGCAACATCTTCCCGCCGCGGGCAGCTCTCTTTTCGTGACTCATTCATCGCTGTGCGCATCGCCTTCCAGATACCGGCGCAGTTCACGCAGGGCGTTGAACATGCGCGACTTCACCGTGCCCACCGGGATCTTGAGAATCCTGGCGATCTCGGCATATTCCAGTTCCTGCAGCACACCCATCACCACTACCGCGCGATGGCGCGGTGCGAGGCGCTCCAGCGCCTGCTGAAGCTCGTCGGACAACCCGGCATCCGCCGGTGCCGAAGCCGCCCCGGCCGCCAGTTCCGCCTGTTCCCGCGCCTGCTCCTGCAACCGCCGGCGGCGGCCGCGGCGACGCAGCTCATCAACCCACACCTGCCGTGCCAGCAGGTATAGAAAGGTCGTGAACTTGGCACTGGGACGGTAGCGCTGCCGGTAGTTGTAGAGCCGGATGAAGGTCTGCTGCACCAAATCTTCCGCATCCCTATCAACGCCCATGCGCAGGAAAAAGTTCAGCAGGGGTTGCTGATGACGCCGGACCAGCAGCTCGAAGGCGTCGCGGTCACCGGCGCCGGCCAGCAGCATAAGCCCGGCATCATCATCTGGAAGGTTTGACGGCATGTGTACGGCAGCGATGTTGAAACGGCCTGCATCTTCGCATATCCGGCGGCGGCATGGGAAGGAAAAGAATGCCCCGCCCGCAATCGGTAGTTGCAGGGAAGGCGCGTGGGAGAGAACCGTTTGCGACACAACTCAGTTGTATTGCAGAGGAGGGTAAAAGAAGTTCTAAAGTTCGGGAGTTCTAAAGTTCTAAAGTTAGGGGCTGGTGCCTGTACCGAACCACCCCGCCCGCGGCCCCGGCACAAGCTCACGGTACAGCAACCGGAAGGTAGGGCGAGCCGTCCCCGTCACGCCGCTACGCGGTGTGACCGGCGAGCCGCAGACAGGACTCTGTACCGCCAACCCCGCCCTTTCCACCACCTATCCGTCATTGCGGGAACTGCCCCAATCTAAAATCCCCCAATCCCCCTCAACCCTGTCTTGACCAATTGGCGCCGCAAAACTATCCTGTAGAGGCTCTTGCAAAACCCTCCCAAACGCAGGCCGTCAGGCTTGCATACGGGAGGGTTTTGCAGGAATTTTTGATGATGCGGCGGGGTGCCGCAGAACAA
>JAAYLN010000156.1 GCA_012521875.1 Lentisphaerota bacterium
GCGGGTTCGACTGCCGCCTGCTGGGCTACGATCCGCTCGTCCCCAGCGAGCGCGTGCGCGATGCGGGCATTGAGCCCGTTGATCTCGACGAGCTCTTCAGCGAGTCGGACATCGTCACGCTGCATATTCCCGAAACCGAGTCGACACGCAAGCTGGTCGGTCCGCGCCTGCTAGGGCTTATGAAGGACGGCGCCCGCATCGTCAACTGCGCCCGCGCGGGCATTGTTGACGAGGATGCCATCCGTGCCGTCAAGGCCGAGAAGAAGCTCCGCTTCATGACCGACGTCTATCCCGAGGATTGCGAAGGCGTGAAGTCCGTGGCGGACATCGCCGACATCATGCTGCCCCACCTCGGCGCCAACACATACGAGGCCAACCAGATGGCGGCACGGCGCGCGGCCGAGGAGCTGATCGATCTCGACGAGCGCGGCTCGACCGCCTACATCGTCAACCGCGACATCCCCGAGGGGCTGGACAAGGCCTACTGCGACCTCGCCTTCTACCTGGCCCGCCTCACCCGCGCCATCGCCGGCATCGGCGCGCCGATCAAGATGATCGAGACCAGCTTCTACGGCGAGCTCGAACCCTACGCCAAATGGCTGCTCATCTCCGTGCTGTCCGGCCTCTGGAAGGGCTTCGACCGCCTCAACGACTACAAGTCGGCCGTGAAGTTCCTCAAGGAGATGGGCATCGAGTACGTCAACCGCCAGGTTGATCCCGAGAAGGGCTTCCACAACTCGCTCACCCTCGACCTGATCGTCGAGGAGTCCGGCAACCGCCTGCAGCGCACCAGCATCCGCGGAACCGTCACCGAGTCCCGCCTGATGGTCTCGCGCATCAACGAGTTCGACCGGCTCTACGTCGAGCCCAGCGGCTCGATGCTCTTCTGCATCTACGACGACCGGCCCGGCGTCATCGCCACCGTCAGCCGCCGTCTGGCCGACCTCGGCATCAACATCGAGGACATCCGCAACCCGCATGACAGCAAGACCAACCGCTCGCTGCTGATCTTCAAGCTCAACCGCCCGGTTGATGAGGAGACCGTCCGCTCCATCGGCGACGAGATCTCCGCCATCTCCGCCATCAGCGTCAGTCTGGAGTAGCCGCCCCATGTCCGTCCGTGTCCGCTTTGCCCCGAGCCCCACGGGGCAGGTCCATATCGGCAACATCCGTGCCGCCATCTTCAACTGGCTCTACGCCCGGCACACGGGCGGTGCCTTCCTGTTGCGCATCGAGGATACCGACCGCGAACGCTCGACACCCGAGGCGATCCGCACGCTGCTGGATGTCATGGAGTGGCTCGGCATGACTTCCGACGAGCCGCCCGTCTACCAGAGCGCCTGTACCGAACGCCACCTCGAGGTGGCCGAGGCCATGGTCGCGGCGGGCACGGCCTACCGCGAGGACCGCGACGGCAAGGGCGAGTGCATCGTCTGCCGCATGCCGGAGAGCGGACGCCTCGAGTTCACGGATGCCGTCAAGGGACGCATCCGCAAGCAGGCGGAGGATCTGCAGGACTTCGTCATCGTGCGCTCGGACGGCACGCCGGTCTTCCACCTCGCCAATGTCGTGGACGATCACGACATGCGCATCACGCACGTGATCCGCGGCGACGACCACGTCGAGAACACCTTCAAGCACCTGCAGATCTTCCGTGCCATGGGGGCGGAGCCGCCGATCTACGCCCACCTGCCGATGATCGTCAACCACATGGGCAAGCCCTACAGCAAGCGCGACGGCGCCGCCTTTGTGGGCGATTTCCAGGCGCAGGGTTTCCTGCCGGAGGCGCTCTTCAACTTCCTGGCGCTGCTGGGCTGGGCACCGGGCGACGACCGCGAGATCATGACGCGCGGGGAGATGGTCGAGGCCTTCGACCTTGACCGCTGCAAGTCCAGCGCCGCGCGCTTCGACCTCAAGAAGCTCACCTGGATGAACGGCGAGTACCTGCGGCGGCTGCCCCGCGAGACCCTGGATGCCGCCTTCCGCGAGCGCCTTGCGGCGGGCGGCCTCGATCCGGCCTCTGTCACGGACGAGGTGTGGAATGCGATTCTCGACCTGATGATCCCGCGCACCAAGATATTCGGCGAGGTGCCGGGCAACTGCGCCTATTTCTTCACGGACGATTTCGCCTTCGACCCCAGGGCCGTCGAGAAACGCCTGCGGCCGGAAGGCACCCGGGAGCGTCTGCTGAAGGTCGCGGAGACGTTCGAGAGCCTGCCGGCCTTCACGCTTGAATCAACCGAGGCCGCCCTGCGCGCCCTCGGCGAATCCATGGCGACCGGAATCGGCAGCCTGGTGCATCCCGTGCGGGTGGCGGTTTCGGGAATGACCGAGGGCCCCGGCCTGTTCGAGATGCTGGTGCTGCTGGGCCGTGAACGTGTCTGCGCGCGGTTGCGGCAGGCCGTCCGGATGGCGGGCTGAACACCCGGCAACAGCAACAACACAACACGAGAGGAGATCACCATGGCCTACTATGAACCACTGCCTGCCGACAGCAAAATCCGTCTGGGACTCGTGGGATGCGGCGGCATCTGCCGCGGTGCCCATGTGCCGGTGTACCACAGGGATCCCCGGGTCGAGGTCGTTGCTGTTTGCGATATCCTGCCCGCGCGCACCGATGCGCTGATTCAGGACTTCTTTCCTGCCGCCCAGGCGTACACCGACTACCGCGAACTGCTGGCCAGTCCGGATATTGATGCGGTCGACATCTGCACGCCCAACGACCTCCATTCCGAGGTGGCGATCGCCGCCTTCCGGGCCGGCAAGCATGTGCTGTGCGAAAAGCCCGACGCCATCGACGCCGCGAAGGCGGAGGCCATGAAGGCGGCCGCCGAGAAGGCGGGCAGGCTGCTGATGGTGATGCGCAACAACCGCTTTTGCGATTCCTCGCAATATGCCCGGCGCTTCATCGGGGCCGGCAAGATGGGCGAGATCTATGCCGGGCGCTGCGGATGGCAGCGCCGGCGCGGTATTCCCGGCAAGGGCGGCTGGTTCACGACGCGCGCCAAGTCGGGCGGCGGCCCCCTGATCGACCTCGGAGTACACATGATCGACCTGGCGGTCTGGCTGATGGGCAACCCGCGTCCCGTCGCCGTCAGCGGCAACACCTACTGCAAGTTTGCCGGCGACCAGGCCGCCAGCGATTCGGAGCACGCGCAGTTCGGCGACCGCGTCGCCGGCGGGACATTCGATGTCGAGGATCTGGCCATGGGCATGATCCGCTTCGACAACGGCGCACTGCTGCAGATCGAGTTCAGTTGGGCCTCCAATGTCAAGACCGAAACGCGCTTTGTCGAGCTCCGCGGCACGCGGGCCGGTCTCGCCTGGCGCGACGGCCAGGTCGAGATTTTCACGGAGTCGGATGGCCAGCTCGTCGACATGCGCCCGGCCGGGGCGGTGGCCGACCATGGCCATGCCCGCAACATCCTCAATTTCATCGACGCGCTCCTCGGCAAGGCCGAACCCTGCTACCAGCCGCAGCAGGGGGTGGACATGATCCGCATCCTGACCGCCATCTACGAATCGGCCCGCACCGGCGCCGAGGTGCGGCTTTGATCGGGAGGGCTCTGCTGTGACCACTATCATCAAGCCGGTGCGCGCGTCCGGGGCGGCGCTGTTCGACATGGATGGCACCCTGATCGATTCCGAGCCGATCTGGGCGCAGGCCATCGCCTCCTGCTGCGAGGCGGCGGGACTGGCCCTGACGCCGGAGCTGCTGGATGCCTGCGCGGGGATCACCACCGCCGATGGTATCCGTCTGGTGCTCGAACACAACCCCGGCAGCAAGGCTGATCCCGAAGAGCTTGGCAAGGCCATCGAGCACGAGGTGGGCGAGGTTCTGCGGCAGACGCCCCCGCTCATGCTTAGTGCCGATACCCTGCTGCACGAGCTGCACCGCCGCAGGGTGCCGATGGCCCTCGTCTCCTCGTCGCCGCGGTGGCTTGTCCAGACCGTGCTCGAGACCCTCGACTGGGAACCGCTCTTCAAGGTCGTGCTGAGCACCGGTGAGGTCGGCCCCGGCAAGCCCGATCCCGCAGTCTATACCGAGGCGCTACGCCGCCTGGGTGCCGACCCGCAGACCAGTTGGGCCGTCGAGGATACCATGGCCGGACTGCAGTCGGCACGTGCCGCCGGACTGCGGGTCATCGCCATTCCCAGCTACCCGGCCGAGCGCAAGGCGATGCGCGAACTGGCCGACGCCACCTACGGCAGCCTGGCCGAGGCCGTGCCCTGCCTGCTGGAGATTTTCCCGGAGTAGTGAGTGGTGAGTGGTGAGAGGTGAGTGGTGAGTAGTGAGTAGTGAGAGGTTCCGCTCGTCCTCGTTCTCGTCTTCGACAAGTTCCGACTGTTCTTTTTGACAGGATGAACCATGCAGAACTCCAAATCCCGTGACTCTCTAGCACTGCCTGAGCCCGGCGTGATCCAACTCACCGTTGATGCCGCAGGCATCACCAGCCGCGCCATCCGCGGCATGGCCGATATCGAGAATGGGCGTCCCATGCAGGAAGATACCATTCTCTGGATGGCGTCAACCGGCAAGACGGTCACCGCGATGGCCTTCATGATGCTGGCAGATGAGGGCAAGGCCGCGCTGGACGATCCCGCCTCGCGCTACCTGCCGCACTTCAGGCACCTCTACCGCAAGGTGGTTGCTCCCGATGGTACCGAGACCTGCGTACGCGAGAAGCGCACGGTGACGATCCGCCATCTCCTCTCCCATACGGCTGGCCTGGAGTTTCTGCCCGGATTCTTCCAGAAGCAGGAACTGGCCTATATCTCGCTCGAGACCCAGAGCCATGTCTACGCCGCCTCGCCGCTGATGTTCGAGCCCGGCACCAACTGGAGCTACTCCAATGCCGGTATTAACGCCACCGGCAGGATTATTGAGGTCATCACCGGCGAATCCTACGAGGATTTTGTCCGCACCCGGCTCTTTGAAAAGCTCGGCATGCACGACACCGGCTACCGGCTTAACGCCGAACAGCTTGCGCGCCGTGCCGTCGGCTATGGGTACGATCCCGAGAAGAAGAGCTGGATCCGCTACGGCATCATTGATCAGATGCGCTATCTGCCCTACGACGATCCCGCCCGTCATGCCGAGTGCGGTGGCGGACTCTTCTCCACTGCGGCCGACATGGCCAGACTGGCGCAGATGCTCGCCAATCACGGCGTCTTCAATGGTCGGCGGATTATTTCGCTGGAGTCCCTGCGCGAAATCTGCCGCCGCCAGACGCCCGGGACCATCGAGCACGCCTACGGCCTCGGTTCCGATGTCGGCCTGGTGGGACATGGCGGGGCCTGGGGCACCAAGATGCAGGTGAATCTGGATCAGCAGCAGGGCGCGCTGCTGCTGCTTCAGCGCATAGGGGACTGGCCGGAGAATCCCAGGATGGTTTGCGGATGGTGAGGCCGCCCCTTCAGGGCTTTGATCCGTCCCCGGCGGGACGTTCTCCGTGTCATGCGCTCTCCAAATACCCGTGGAGACCGCGGGCTCCATGGCGCATCTGAAGCGGACGGGGAGCCGGAACATTCGCTTGCTCTTTCGCTTCGACAAAGCGTAGGGACAAAGTGTGGAGACGAAGCGTAGCCGACCAAGCGTGGAGACAATGTGCGGGGACAAAGTGTAAGTGCGAAGCATACACTTAAACCCTCACTTAA
>JAAYLN010000157.1 GCA_012521875.1 Lentisphaerota bacterium
GAGGCAATTGCGAAACAGATTGGCATGTTTGACCTCACGCTCGGGCAGCAACGGGTCTTTAAGAACCGTTTTGGTGAAGACATCCGGGAGGATATCCTTAATTTGACAAGACGGGCATATTTTACAGGAAGCCATCTCCCTGAAGAGATCGGTCGCGCAGTGGCTGACGAGGCGCTGCGTGGCGGACTCTCTAATGTTTCTCCGAAAAACAGGTCTCTGCTAGATGATGCTGTTAAAGCAGTAAAACGTACGGCGGGAACTCCGGTTTTCGACAGCGGCTCCTACAGCGCCTACCAAACTCGCGATTATGTGATGATGGTTAAGGAAGAAGAGGTAAATCGCAATGAGTGACAGGGACATTTATCTACCGACACCTCATTTGCCAAGCTTCAGGCTCTTGTCGGAAACCCGCGATTGCCAGCGGCAGACAAACCACGCGTTCAAGAGGCGCTCATTCGTTATCAGGAGTGGATCGATGAGCTTGGATCCGTAAGCGCAGGACGAAAGGGAACAGTGCAGAAGCTTGTTGCTGCGACCAACAGCTACAAAAATTTTGTTGAGCTTGAATTGATCTTTGACAGTTCCGAGGACTTTCTGTACCGGCAAAAGGGGCAGTTGAAGCTTGATAACACTATTCTGGAGGAGTTTCTCCCCCAACTGATGTTTCGGGGACTCAAAGTTCCTGCAGGCATGTTCGAGTTCGGCCCGCAGAAGACGTTTGCAGGGCTCAGCTTCATGTCTGGGCCGGGCAATACCGGTGCAGGCGGACAACCAAGTTTAAGGACAAAGGATCAGGACTTCGTCCTCGGCAAACGCTTATTCATGATGACTTCTTTTGATAAAGAGTTTCGTAATGCCGAGCGTATGGAAGCGCACCTTGGTTATGTGTGCGCAGAATGCAAAACCAATTTGGACAAGACCATGTTTCAGGAGGCCGTGGCAACCAGCAGAGATCTCAAAATAGCGGTTCCTTCGTCTCTTTATTTCCTTGTCTGCGAGTTTCTTGACATGACACCTGTGTCAATAACATCGACACATATTGACGATGTTCTTATTGTGCGCAAGGCCAAACGGATGAGTTCCAATGTCCGTCAGGAATATCGAACCGCGAGCGACCGCAAACCACATCGTAGCGAGTACGTTGAGTTCCTGAACGGCTCCAAGTACCATGCGGACGTGTTCCAGCGGATGATTGACAAAATACAGGCAATGGTCGACGACACGGATCCTGCTACCGGGAAGGTTCTTAGTAGAGGATACTTCTAAAAGGAACCGCGTGTTTGCGGCTCGCCGGTCACACCGCGTAGTGGCGTGACGGGGATCATACTTCGCAAAGGCTACGTATGACAGGCGGCTCGCCCTACCTTCTTTCGTGTGTTCTCGCGCGATCCGCTGCTCTCCCCAGCCTCTCTTCCCGAATTCTTCTATTTCAGGCTAAAGGTCACCGCGATGCTCTGGGATATGCTGATCCCGTCGGGATTGGTGCCAATATATTCCGTGGGGAACTCAATCTGCATACCCATCACACGTAGATTCATCTGAAAACTTGGTGAGCCTACACACCCGATGTTCACGACGTCCCCGATCGTCTTGCCGGCAAGATTTGCGAGCTTCTCTGCTCCGGCTTTCGCATCCGCCATTGCAGCCTTCCGGACTCGCTCGACAACCTCTGCGCTCTGCTCCAATCCGTAGATCACGACACTGTTGATGTCACCAGAGTAACTGGTTCGTGATGGAGTTCTCATCAGGGCACCGGCCCGGATGGCGTTATCAACCACCCGGTAGATGCTGTCGGCTACCGGTTTGCATGCGACTCTGATACGCCTGGTTACCTGTGGACGAGGTGCTTCCTCCTTCTGATCCGGCGTCCAATACTGTGTCTCCTTCTCGCCCAGGGCGACATCGTTTACTGACACGCTCATGACGATGTTGCTCTCGGACATGACTGCCGTAGTAATCTCCTCCGCAAGCTTGCCCGCCCTCTTGACAGCATCAACCATGAGGATGCCCTCGGCCTGGGCATAGAGCGTAACGTAGGCGACATCCGGTTTTACCGTTTCCTCGGCCTTGCCGACGAAACTAATGACATGCTGCTGCTCACCGTATGACGAGAGGGCCAGCATTGAGGCGACAACGACTGACACTATGCGTAACTGCTTCACTTTATGTTTCCTTCCTGTGTCACTAACGTTCCGTAGGCGATGCCGGAGCCGTTCCGGCAACCATCGTTGGCGGTTATTGTAAGCGGTAAAGGCGAGAATTTCAAGTCACTCGTTACCCTGATGTCACTCGTTACCCTGACGATGGTTGCGTACCATCACCGCCACTGCCGACTGCTACCTCCCTGTGCCCTCTTGGCGTCCTTGGCGTCTTGGCGGTTCAATCCCGCTGTCTCGAGGACGAGGACGAGGACGAGGATGCGCGGAGCCAATCACAAATCTAAAATCACAAATCTAAAATTTACTTGGCATCAGCCGCCCGAGCAATGCCAGGCAGGCTGTATCGGTGCGCAGGGTGCGCGGGCCGAGCGAGAGGCGCCGGAAGCCGCGCCTCCCGAGCTGCCCGCACTCGTATTCCGTCCATCCGCCCTCGGGCCCGACCGCCAGCAGCGGACGTACCGCGCCCGCCGCCGGCGGCGGCAGCGCGGGGGCTTCGGTCGGTGCTCCGGGGTGCGCCAGCAGCCTGGGCGCGCCGGCGTAGACGGGATCGAGCTCGTCCTCGATGCAGGGCTTGAAGCCGCGCCGGATCCAGACCTCGGGCCGGCGCGTGGCGCCGGACTGCTCGAGCCCCTCGATCAGCAGTGGCGTGTAGACCCCGGGCTCGATCCAGTGGGTGTCGAAGTAGTAGCGCTCGACGCGCGCGGCATTGACGAGGATGATGCGCCCGACTCCGATCGCGGCGAGTTGCGCCCAGAGGCGTCCGAGCACCTTGGGGCGGGGGAGCGCCAGCAGCAGATCAATCCAGGGTTCCGGTGCCGCGCCGTTGAGCTCGATGCGCAGGCGCACCTCGCCGCCGCAGGCCTGCTCCACATGGCCGACTCCGATGGCTCCGTCAATCTGGCCCACGCGGAGCGTAGCGCCCACTGCGGGACGCAGTACATTCAGGATATGCGCGGCGCGCCGGTCGCGCAGCACCAGCCGGTGCTCCGCGTCGCACTCGCCGGCGGCAAAGAGGATACGGTTCATGGGGCAGGGCGCCGGCTACTTGGCGCCGTCGTCGATGCTCAGCCCGTCGAGGTCGATCACGCCCTCGTAGACCGTCTTGACGGGGCCGGTGAGCGTCATCCCGGTACACTTGCGGGTGCGCCAGTCGCCATCCACTTGCAGCTCGAAACCGGTCGAGGTGGTGATGCTGACCGGCAATGTGAAGTCGCCGCGCTCGATGGCGACGATGGCTGTCGCGACCGCGCCGGTACCGCAGGCGCCGGACTCGGCCTCTACGCCGCGCTCGTAGGTGCGCATCAGTATGCGGTTGGAAGGGCAGTACTTGATGAAGTCCACGTTCGTGCCGTGCGGGGCGAAGGTGGTATGCTGGCGGATCAGGCTGCCATAGCGCATAACGTCCAGCGTTGACAGGTCGTCGACGGGAATGACGAAGTGCGGCACGCCCACCGTGATGGCGTGGCCCTCGAAGAGGCGGTCATCCACCTCCACCGCCAGATCGTAGCGGCGGCCGGAGGGCTCGGGCATCCAGAGCTTGACGCCCGTAGGCTGGATCTCGGCATCCACCAGCCCGGCCAGCGTCTCCATGGTCATGTACCGGCCGGCGGCACCGAGGCGGTGGGCGAAGGCCGCGCTGCAGCGGGCACCGTTGCCGCAGAGCTCGACCTCTGTACCGTCAGGGTTGAGGAAGCGCATGCGGAAGTCGGCGCGGTCCGAGGGCTGGATCAGGATGATGCCCTCGCAGCCGACACCGAGCCGCCGGGTGGCGAGGGCCGCCATGCGCAGGTAGTCCTGCCAGGGCACCCTCAGGCTGCGGTCGTCGATCATCACGAAATCGTTGCCCGCGCCGTGCATCTTGGTGAAGGAGATCGTCATGGCTGGAAGATCCTCCGGAGCCACTCCTGCGCATCGAGCGTGTTCTTGTCGTGCGCGGGATCAATGGCCACACCCTGCTGCAGATCCGTCAGTTCGGCCAGCACCTGCAAGGCGGCATCGAGGATCACGTCGTCCTGGTCCGCCTGGCGGCGTCGCCGTGAAGGGGCGGGAGTCTGCAGCTCCTCCTCCTCCCCATTGTCATCCACCTCCCGGGCGCGCTGGATTTCGCGCTCGGCAGCATATTGCTGGTAGCGCTCACCGAAGGCCAGCGGCACTTCCGTCTTGCGGGTGACATCGCGCACATGCGCCACGGTACGCAGGTGGCGCTGGTAGCGCTCGTCCGCTGCCAGTCGGGCCTGCGCATTCGTGGTCAGGATCGGTATCAGGGGCTTAAGGTCGTAGACCGGATTGTAGTCGGCGGACGGGATCCGGCTCCAGGGGATGGCGTTAGGCAGCTTGTCCTCGCCCAGATCCATGTGCTCGAGCACGGAGGGCAGCACCAGATCGGGCTCGACACCGCGCAACTGGGTGGAGCCGCCCGAGATACGGTAGTAGCTGGCGCAGGTGACCTTCATCGAGCCGAGGCGCGCGTCGCTGTTGGAGAGTGGCAGGATGGTCTGTACCGAGCCCTTGCCGTGCGTGCGCGAATCGCCGATGATCAGCGCGCGCCCGTAGTCCTGCAGCGCGGCGGCGACGATTTCCGAGGCCGAGGCGCTGATGCGGTTGACCAGCACGACCATGGGCTTGCGGAAGGTGATGGCGGGATCGCGGTCGGTATGCACCATGATGCGGCTGCCCTCGCGCTGCTGCACCACGGGGCCGACCCGGATGAAGCGCCCCGTCAGATCAACCGCCTCGCGCAGCGAGCCGCCGCCGTTGCCGCGCAGGTCGAGCACCAGCCCCTCGATATCGTCATTCATCGTCGCGATGATGCTGGCGATATCAAGCGTGCAGCTACGGAAGCCGGGAGCGCGGGGATTACTGGTCATCGAGCCATAGAAGGTGGGCAGCTTGACGACACCGAAGGCGCGTGTGGTACCGTTGGTCCATGTCACGCGGGCGACGTGGCCGGTGGCGGCCTGCTCCTCGAGCTTGACGTCGTCGCGGATCAGATCGACGAGGCGCGTGGTGGTGCCGCTGGGATCGGAGGCGCTGATGACCTGCAGCACGACGCGCGACCCCTTCTTGCCGCGGATCTTGCGCACGGTCTTGTTCAGCGGCAGGTGGAGCACATCCTCGATCGGCTCCTGGTCTTGGCCTACGCCGATGATCTTGTCGCCGGGAACGAGGCGGATATCGCGCTCGTCGCGCGAGGCCGGGCCGCCGGGGATGATCTCCATGACCTTGGCGGTACCGTCTTCCGGCGAGAGCAGTGCGCCGATGCCGCAGAGCGATAGGTTCATGTCGATCGTGAAATCCTCCACGGCAGTGGGCGGCATGTAGGCCGTGTGCGGATCGTAGGCGGCAGCCAGCGCGCCGAGGAAGCGCTCGAGCACCCATTCGGCATCGCTGTCGTCCATGACGATGCGGAACTGCTGGTAGCGCTTGGTGATGAAGCTTTCAGGGGAGAGATCCGGCACGTTGTTGGTTGCTGCCAGCGCCGGCACGCCGTTTGTCGTCGCCGGTGCTGCCACAGCGTTGGTTGGAGCCACGACGGCGGCGGCCGTCGCGTTAGTGGCGGTTTGCGCGGCGGCGCGGGCGAGCTTGTTGGATTCGGCGTAGGCGCGCGACACTATGAAGCCCAGATATTCGTTCTTGATGCGCCGGCGCCAGAGATCGTCCTGCTCCGCGCGGTTGGCCGGCCAGGGCGCATCCTTGCGCTTCCACTGGTAGTACTCGGTCTGCGAGAAGTCGAACCCCTTGTCCAGCAGGATCCCGACATACTCGTGGCGCTCGGCCAGAC
>JAAYLN010000158.1 GCA_012521875.1 Lentisphaerota bacterium
CCTTGTCCCCCCGCCTTGTCCCCGCACCTTGTCTCCACACCTTGTCGAAAGAATCGATAGAGTCGATGGATTCGAGAGATTCGATTCTTTCGATTCGCTCGACTCTCTCGATTCCTTCGACCACTTCCGCCTCGCCACACCGTCGCCGCCGTCGAGGTTCGCAAGCCTCGATTGTCGTCGATTGTCGTCGAGCGCCGAGAAGGCTCCTGCAGAGGCGCGCCAGCACAGAGAAGGGCGAAGCCGTCCCGGCTAGCCGCACGCTCGATTACCCAGCCAGTACCGCCACTTCCTTGTGGCGGAAGCAGGTGGTGATGTGGTCGTTTACCATGCCGACAGCCTGCATGAAGGAGTAGCAGACGCCCGGGCCGACGAATTTGAAGCCCCGGCGCTTGAGATCGCGGCTCATAAGCCATGCGGATCCATACCGCACCATTCACATCTCGTCTTCACGGCTTGTTCCTGCAAAATCATTGTGCTGTGCCAAACAGCGCAATCATGCGGATCACGTTAGGCACCTTAAGTAGCATGATAACTTCCGTTATCCGGTGCGGACAAGGGTATAATGCAGTAATTGCTTGGCGGGGCCCGGGGCAACGCCCCGGGGAATGGGGTATGGTAGACGCGGCGTCCCCGCCGCGTGATGGGGCAAACGCGGCGGGGACGCCGCGTCTACTACCTGCTCCCGCCAGTAATACGGCATGGTGGGGGGTATGGAGCGGCAGCCACCAGCAGTACCGGTAGTTCCGGCAGAATCGGCAGTACCGGGGCTCGAGGACGAGGACGAGGACGAAAGAAAGCGCTCCGCTCCCCGCCCGGCTCCGCCGGGCCATTCTCGTGACACCGGACCTCCGTGTCCGGTAACTGGAACAGCTTTCGACAAGGCGTAGGGACAAAGTGTGGAGACAAGGTGTAGGGACAAGGTGCAAGCGCGCAGCACACACTCTAAACCCTCTCTTGAACCAACACTTAATCGGTACGCTTCATCCACCCGCTTAATCCATTTTTGGTGTGAATTCGTGTGAATTCGCGTCCATTCGCGGCTTCAAATCTTCGTGGCTTCGCGTGAGCTTTCCCTGTTGCTTTCGACGAAGGCGACAAAGTTGCCGACAAAGCTCGCGACAAAGTTGGGACGCCGCCCCGCCTACCTTTCATGCGCTCGTCGCGCGCTCCCCTGTCGCTAGCCCGCCAGCCGGTTACGCGCAATGCGAGTTTGCCTTATGAAACCATACCCGCTATAATGTGTCACGTTCAAGGTGGCATGTATTCGGCAGGGTGTCGTATGCTGCGCTGCCAGGAAACCAGGAAAGGACGTGTATTCATGTCGAGTAACAAAAGAATAAGCGGATTGCTGTTGCGTGCCATGGTGGTAGGCTTGATCCTGTCGCCGTTAGGCATGCTGCTCAAGGCGCAGGATGCTCCCGCGGCTGCGGATCCCGCACCCGGGGTAATACAGAAGAGCGTAGGCGCGGTCGGCGAGGCTGGCTCGGATATTGGTCGTGCGTTGCGCGCTGGTGGCCAGCAGGGAATCGCGCAGGGGCGCAAGCTGTGGCATGAGGTGATGGTGCCGGCCGCGCAGCGGACGGTGGCCGCCATTCCCGCCCTGATCAAGGCACTGCTGCTGCTGCTGGCATTCTGGATTGCCGGACGCCTGGCCGGCGCGGCCGTGCGCCGACTGCTGGATCTGACGAAAATCGATGACCGTGCGGTGCGTGACTGGGGGCTGGAGGGCATGCTGAAGCAGTCCGACGGCTCGCTGCGCTCGCTTTCCGGCCTGGCCGGCAGTGTCGTGAAATGGATCCTGATCCTCGTCGGTTTCGTGGCCTTCTTCAATGCCCTCAACCTGGGCATGGTGGCCGCACCGCTGCAGAACATCGTCAACCGCATCTTCAGCGCCATTCCCGCCCTGCTCAAGGCGGCGGCGATTCTGCTGATCTACTGGGCGCTCGCCGCCGTGGCCCGTCTGGGTGTCACGCGCCTGCTGGTGGCCGTCAATTTCGACAGCCGTGCCGCCAAGCACCTCGAATGCCCGCTTGCCAAGGAGGGCGAGGGTGAGGCCTGCGAGGCGACGCCGCCCAGCGCCATGATCGGCCGTCTGGTGTTCTACGTCATCCTCCTCTTTGGCGTGCCGCCCTTCCTGCAGGCCATGGGGCAGCAGGCCCTCGTGGCGCCGCTGCAGCAGATGCTGGCCAAGGCGCTCGGCTTCCTGCCTAACTTGTTTGCCGCCGCGCTGATTGTCATCGTCGGCCGCATTGTGGCGGGCATCGTGCGCGAGGTCGTCAGCAACTTCCTCGCCGCCAGCGGTGCCGATGCCGGTGCCGAGAAGCTGGGACTGGGCAAGCTGCTGGGCGAGTACAAGCTCTCGGTGATCGCCGCCAAGATCGCCTACTTCTTCATCCTGATCCCGATCCTGGTGGCGGCGGTGGACAGCCTCAACATCAAGGCCCTTTCGGATCCGCTCAAGGCCACGCTGCAGAGCATTCTGGCCGCCGTGCCGGCGTTGCTTGTGGCCACGGTCATCGTGATCGTCGGCTGCGTGGTGGCGCGCGCCGTCCGCTCGCTCGTCGAGAGCTTCCTGGGCGGCATCGGCGCCGACGAGCTGCCGAAGCGCATCGGGCTCGACTTCCTTGCCGGCAAGACGCCGCTCTCGCGCGTGCTGGGTGCCCTGGTGTCGGTGGTGATCATCCTCATCACGGCGCAGCAGGCCGCGGCCTCGCTCAGGTTCGACCAGCTTGCCGATCTTATCGGCCGGTTCGTTACCTATCTGCCCGACCTCCTCGTCGGCCTGGTGATCCTGCTGGCCGCGCTGAGCCTGGGACGCTACCTCGGCAATCTGACGGCCAACACCCTCGAGGGCAGCCCGAACGCCAAGGTACTCTCCACCGTGACCCGTTATGCCGTCTACCTGCTGGGCTTCAGCATGGCGCTCGAGCAGTTCGGCATCGGCGAGGAGATCGTCATGGTCGCCGTGTCGTCCCTGCTGGGCGGTGCCGCGATTGCCGTCGGTCTGGCCTTCGGCCTCGGTGGCAAGGATCAGGCCAAGGCCTGGATCGACAAGTGGCAGAAGAAGGATTAAGACGGAGCGCCGTCTAATCCTCTGCCCAACCGGTCGTCGCTTCGGCTAGCACAACACCATCCGATTCGCGCGTAAGGCGGTGATGAAGCATGGAGCTGCCGGCCGGAGCGGCGGCGCAGATTACGGTATCACCCTCTACCGCGCCGGTCTTGTAGTGAATCTCCACACGCTGCAGCCGGCGCTGGTACCATTCGTTGGGTAGCGGCTCGAAGAGCCACTCTACATAATGGACGTTGTTTACGTGGCGGTTGACGTCCAGATCGGCGCGCCGCACCGGCAGCGCCACCTGCCACTCCGGTGACCATGCGGGTGCCGCGGGCCACGCCGGAGGCAGCGCAACACGCGGGGTGCCGGAAGGTGCCAGTGCCATGATTTCCGGCGTCAACCGCGCGATGCGCTGGCGCTCCACATCCACCAGTATCCATTCGCTCGTGGCCGTCACAAGCCGTTTCCCCGCACCATCATAGCCCTCGTAGTCGCGTAGTGCCACGGTCTGGCCGCGTGCGCCGGTAGGCCAGGTGACGACCTTCAGCACATCATTCAGACCCGGCCAGCCCGCAAACTCCAGCCGCATGCGTGCCAGCATCCAGGTGCGACCGTTCTCCAGCAGCGACAGCAGACCCATGCCGAGCTGATCGGCATGCTTGGCGGCGCCCTCCTGCAGGAAGCTGATCACGAGCCCCGGCCCGACGCGTCCGTCGGCGCCCAGATCCGCCGACCGCACGGCGAACTCCCCGTGCCATACGGGGTAGGATACGTTTGTACCGCATGTCTTGCCGTCTGTGTTGTCGGATTTCGGAGATGGAGTCTGTTCCTGTGTGCTCATGCGTGCATTATGCGCACGCTTCACGCCCCGCGTCAACCCGCGGATTACGCCCCCGCTTGACATCCGTCCTTTGGCAAATTACGTTTATGTCATGTCTAAACCGATTGACGCTGACCTGCTTGCTCCGCAACTGCTGGATGAGATTCGTGCCTGCCTGATGCATGTCGAGAGCGATCCCTTCATGGGTCCGCGCATCTTTCTGGAGAATGCGGGCGGTTCCCTGCGCCTGAAATCGGTCTGCGAGGCGGTTGCACGCGAGACGGCCATTCCTGATAACGAAGGCCGCATTACCGCCGCTTCGGCCCACGTGTCGGAGATGATCCAGCGCGGACGCGAGGACGCGCGGCTCTTCTTCGGTGCCGCTTCCGGCCGGGTGGTCGCCGCCCAGACGACCACGCAGATTATCTTCCGCATCATCCGCGCCATCGCCGAAAACGTGTGCGGCTCGAACATCGTGACCACCAGTCTGGAGCATCCCTCGATCTTCGACTCGACACGGCTGTATGCCGAGGCGGGCGGCAAGGCCTGGCGCGTGGCGGCGTTGAATCCGGCCACCGGCGGCGTTGATCCCGAGGCCATCCTGCGCGAGATTGACCACGAGACCAGCCTGCTGGCCTTCATCCACGCCTCCAACATCACGGGAGCCGTGCTGGACGCCGCATACATCATTCGCGAGGCGCGGCGTATCAAGCCGGATATCATGGTGGTGATCGACGGCACCCAGCACGCGCCGCACGCGCCGGTGGATGTCGAGGCGCTGGGCTGCGACGCCTATTGCTTTGCGCCCTACAAGATTCTCGGCAAGGTGGGCATCGGTTTTGGCTGGATTTCCGACCGTGTTGCAGCACTTCCGCATGACCGCCTGCTGGGTAAGGCATTCGAGGACTGGAACCTCGGCACACAGGAACATGCGGCCTACGTCTGCTGGAGTGCGGTGATCGACTATCTAACCTGGCTCGGTCAAAAGGCCACGGCCAGTTGTGATCGGCGCGCGCAGATTATGGCGGCCATGGAACTGGCCGCGCGGCACGAGCATGCGCTGCTGCGGCGCGTCCTGCATGGGGCAGGGGAGCAGCGCGGCCTGCTGGCGATGCCGCACGTCACGCTGTACGGATTTGACGGCCAGACTACCAACCGCGACTGCGTGGTGGCCTTCAATGTCGAGGGACTGGCGGCGGCGGAGGCGGTGCAGCGCTACCGCGAGGCGGGCGTCATTGTCCATTACCGATCGAGCGATGCCTACTCCAGGCATGTGCTGGAGGCCCTGGGTGTCACTTCGCTGGTGCGGCTCTCGGCCCTGCACTACAACACGCGGGAAGAGATCGACCGTTTCCTCGAGGTTGCGGACTGCCTGCGTGGAGCAGGGGAGTGAGGGCGGCGGCATTTGAACCGCCAAGACGCCAGGATCGTCAAGAAGCGGAGCGGTGAAAGGATGCGAGTGTGCGCAAATGGGGGCGAGCCGTCCCAGTCGCGCCGCTACACGGCAGATTTTAACCGCAGATCACGCAGATTTGCGCAGAATTCCTGCATCGCAATTGAGGAGTCGGAAGCGGCGGTGCTGCGCTTTCTCGCCGAATCCATAGAGGACTAGGCTTCCTGTGTATGCGGCTTAATAGTATTTGTAGATGATTTCGATGACAGGCGATTGAGCCATGTCGGCGGGGTTGGTGCCCGGCGCTCCATCTGGTACGGGTTGGCCCAGTTTCTCGAAGTGCCTTATCCAATAGGCGTCGATGTCGCCGGTTTGGGGGTCTCTGAACGACATCGCCAGCGGCGCGAAGATGGGCTTGCCGGACGCATCTAAAAACGCAAAGCGCACCAGTTCGCTGCAGTAGAACTGGTCGTTTGTCTCACAGTAGGCGTAGTCGTAACCCTTGCCCAGGTGCTTGGCGGCGTTCTTTATCGCGCCGGGAATGGTGAATTCAAACTCGCTCTTCACCCGCCCCACGGCGATGAGAAGTTTCCCGTTCAAGGTGGCGGTTTTCGCGAAGTACTCCTTCAGCGGCGTCTTTACCACGCCTTGGGGGGAGGTGGCCTCCAGCACGTAGGTCTTGCCATTTTCAAGGCAGGCAATGCCGACGTGTGAAAAGGGGATATCCTTGTCTTGCCCCGTGGTGCTTTGAATAGCGGCAACCAGTTCCGAGTTCTCCTTGTCTACCGAAAACAGCAAGTCGCCGGTTCGTAGCTCGAACCGGGGCTTCTCGCTTGCGCAACCCTGAACCAGTGCCGCAAGGAGGATGATGGAAAGTGGAAAGCGCAGCTTATTCATAAGTTATACCGAACAGTTCCGCAGAGTTGTTCCAGAGAATCTGCCGCTGCTGGCTGGCCGTGAAGGGCAGCTTTAGGAAGGCTTGCAGCACGGTCGCGGGCGACTGCCACGGGGCGTCCGTGCCGAAGAGGATGCGCGAGGTGCCATGCTTGCGCACCATGCGCACGATCTGCTCATCGGGCATCCAGAAGAGGGTATGCGACAGATCGAGGTAGATCGGGCGGCCGATGAGTTCCGCCTCCGATTCGTCCCACATCTGGAAGCCGCCCAGGTGCGCCGCCGCGACCGTCAGGCGCGGGTAGGCCGCCAGCAGTGCCGCCAGTGTACGGGGGCTGGTGCGGTAGGGGGCCTGGAAGACGCGCTCGCCGCCGGCGTGCAGGAAGACGAGCAGGCCGCGCTCGGCGCACCCGCTCCAGATCGGCTGCACACGCGGATCGTCCAGGGTGAAGGTCTGGTACTCGGGGTGCATCTTGAGGCCGCGGAACCCGGCCACCTTGATGGCGTCGAGCGTGGCCGGGATGTCGGGGGTGTCGGGATGGATGGTGGCGAGGCTGTACACCGGTCCGTGGTTGTTCGCGGCGGCCCAGGCGTTGATCGACTCCACCTGGTCGGGGCGGGTCGCGACGGGCAGGTTGAGCGCGCCGCGGATGCCGGAGCGGGCGAGGTCGGCCTTCAGCCCGGTCACGGTACCGTCGAAGGCCGGCGGGTTGCCGAAGCGCTTGGCCAGCGCGCCCACCGCCTTGGGTGCCAGCCCGTCCGGGTAGAGGTGGACGTGGCAGTCAAAGACCGGTGGTAGTTCTTCTGTGTGTGTCGTCTGCATTTGAAAATGCATAGTGTAGGTTGCTGGAGCGTCAGATTCAAGCGCTAAGGCGACCGCGTTAAGCGCTAAGGCGTTAATGCGACGGCGTTTTGAATCAGGAACTCATGAAAGCAGGAATGTTTGCGGGGGAGGGCGGCCAAGTTTAAGCGGGGGGGGGTGAGCAGGTGTGCCGTTTTAGTGTTTAAGGGGTGCTTCGCGCTTGCACTGGTGCGCGTCTGTGGCGGGAGATGGGCCTCATTGACCTCACTGGCTTTATTGACAGTGGTTTTTGCGTGAGCACCACCCCGTCAATATGGTCAATGAAGTCAATGCAGTCAAAGAGCGCTGCAGTGTCGAGGACGAGGACGAGGACGAGGACGAGATGAACCACCCGTCAGCTCCCCTGTTGCTTTCGACAAGGTGTGGGAGACAAGGTGTTGAGACAAGGTGTGCCACCGGGCGGCGAAAGGGCAGCGCAGCGCTTTTACCCTCTTAAATTGCGATCCACTGTGTGGTCGCAATAACTGCCACTCTCCTGTCTCCTGTCCCCTGTCTCCTGACCATTACCCCATTACCGGGTGTGAATGGGGGGTTAAGGGGGGTAAAATCGGGGTAAAATCCGGTATGGATTGTGCGCCGAAAGTGCGTTATACTACTTGGTTAATCTGCTGGGCATTGTCTGCCCAGGCGGTAAGTGGCGGCATATGCACGGTGGAACCGGTGCGGCCGCCTATCATAGAAGGCTCATCATGAGATTGAAATGGAATCCATCGCTCCGGGGACGCTCGCTGCTGACGCTGCTTGACGTCACGGATGACGAAATGCTGGATCTGATCAACCTGGCCGTGGCCCTCAAGGCGCGCCGTCAGGCCGGGATACGGGGCAACCTGCTGCTACGCCGCCAGTTCGCGCTGATCTTCGAGAAGAGCTCCACGCGCACGCGCTGCGCCGCGGCGGTGGCCGCCCGCGAGGAGGGCGGCGCGTCGGAATATCTGGCCCGCAGCGACATCCACCTCGGCCTGAAGGAGTCGGTGGCCGATACCGCCCGCGTGCTGGGACGCATGTTCGACGGCATCCTCTTCCGCGGCTTCTCGCAGCAGGTGGTCGAGGGCCTGGCCCGCTACTCGGGCGTGCCGGTTTGGAACGGCCTGACCGACAGCTACCACCCCACGCAGGTGCTGGCCGACCTGATGACCATGCAGGAGAACTTCGGCCGCCTGCGCGGCCTGACGCTGGCCTTTGTCGGCGACGGGCGCAACAATGTGGCCAACACGCTGATGATCGGCTGTGCCAAGGCCGGAGTGAACTTCGTGAACGTGACGCCGCCCGAGCTGATGCCCTCGGCGGAACTGGTGGAGCAGACGCGTGCCATCGCCGCGAGGAACGGCGCCAGCATCACCATCGGCCACGACCCCGTGGCCGATGTGCGCGGGGCGAACGCGCTTTATACCGATGTCTGGGTCTCGATGGGCGAGGAGGAGCAGAAGGCCAGCCGCATGGCGCTTCTCAGCCCCTATCAGGTAAATGCCAGGCTGGTTGAGGCGACCGGCAACCGCGACAACGGGCTGATCTTCCTGCACTGCCTGCCGGCCTTCCATGACGACCAGACCACCATCACGAGCGAGACGGGAGCCCTCGAGGTGAGCGATGAGGTGTTCGAGGCTCCCTATTCGAAAGTATTTGACCAGGCGGAAAACCGCATGCACACGATCAAGGCCCTGATGGTGTCGGCGCTGGCCGACCCGGAAAAGGCGTGAGACCGGCGAGTTTTGGAGACAACAATGCGTAAAAAACTGATCGATATTTCATGGGAAGACTTCCAGGCGCTTCCCATCAACGATAAGGTACCCTACCTGAGCCAGGCCGACGGCATCCCCTACCACACACTCTTCGCCCAGCAGTTCGATCTGGAACTGCTCGAGCGGCTCGGCACGCTGGCCAACAGCATCCGCATGATTGCCAAGGCACGCTCGGGCATGGACTTCCTGCAGCAGCTCATCAGCCACAAGCGGGCCATGCTATACTTCTCGCAGCCCAGCTCGCGTACCTTCCTCTCCTTCTATTCGGCCTGCCAGATCCTCGGCATGCCGATTGGCGAGGTGCGCGACCCCGCCATCTCGTCGGAGTTCAAGGGCGAGTCGCGCGAGGACTCCGTACGCACCTTCAGCTCCTACTTCGACCTGATCATCATGCGCTCGCCCCAGAAGGGACTGGCCGAGCACATGTCGTGGGTGCTCTCCAACACCGACCGGCCGATCCCCGTGATCAACGCCGGCTCCGGGCATGACCAGCACCCGACCCAGGCGCTGCTCGATATCTACACGCTCCAGCGCAGTTTCGAGCGCGTCGGCGGGTTGCGCGACCGCACCGTCGTCATGGTCGGCGACCTCGCGCGCGGCCGCACGGTGCGCTCGCTCTCGCAACTGCTGACCAACTATCCCAACATCAGGCAGATCTTCGTCGCGCCTCCGGTCTTCCAGATCGGCGAGGATATCCAGAAGATTCTGACCGCGAAGGGCGTCGATTTCGAGCTGACTAGCGACTTCCACAGCGTTCTGCCCGAGTCCGATGCGGTCTATATGACGCGTATCCAGGACGAGTGGGACGACGAGACGCACCAGAGCCGCACGGTAGATACCTCCGGCTTCAAGTTCGGCCTGCGCGAACTGGATATGATCAAGCCGCAGACGGTGATCCTGCATCCCCTGCCGCGGCGCGACGAGATCGCGCGGGAGGTTGACCGTGACCCGCGGGCGATGTACTGGCGCCAGATGCGCAATGGCATGTGGATCCGCTCGGCGCTGATAGCCCTCACCTTCGGGTGCGAGAACCGCATCCTTGAGTTCTACCGCGCCAACGTCTAGCCCGGGCCGGACGCCGCGAGGCAGTACTATATAATAGAAAAAAGGAAGCTACGGGTGCGGTTTACATGGTCATGGCTGGCAGGCGCGTGTCTGCTGCTGGCGGCAGGCTGCGCCACGCCGCTGCCGCCGCCGGGCGCGGAGTCGGCCTGGCGTGTCGGCCCGCTGCTGGAGGGTACACGGCTGGAATCGGGCGACAGCCTGCTGGCGGTGCGCCCCTTCTACAGCCGCGAGACGGCCGGCGACGAGCCCTTCCGCCGCGTCACCGACGTACTCTGGCCGCTGGGCACCTTCCGCCGCCGCGACGACCGCCTCAGTTGGCGCTTCCTGCCCTGCTACGGCACGGGCCACGAGGCGCCCGGGGCCAACGGCGCCTACCGCTTCCGCCTCTTTCCCATCTACTTCCAGGGGCGCACACGCGCCGGCGAGGACTATGCCGCCCTCTTTCCCATATATGGCGAGATACAGGATTTCCTGGGTTTCGGCGAGGCGCGCTTCGTGCTCTTCCCGCTCTACGGCACGTCGCTCAAGCGCGAGACGCGCACACGCTCCGTGCTCTGGCCCTTCTACCTCACGCGGCACGGCCCGGAGATCGACCAGTTCCGCCTCTGGCCACTCTACGGCGAGCGGCGCGTGGGCGGCAGCCATGCCCACACGCGCCATCTCTTCCTCTGGCCGCTCTGGAGCGATGTCCACATGGACAACGAGACCGTCCGCGGCCATGGGTTCGTGCTCTTCCCGCTTTTCGGCCGCTCGCGCTTCGAGCGGACTGGGCGCGGGCTGGAGGAGGGCTGGACCGTGCTGCCGCCCTTCTTCAGCGCGGTACGAGGCGCGGACGGCTACCGCTCCCTGCATGCACCGTGGCCCTTCATACGCCAGCTCGACGACCAGGACAAGCGCGCGCGGCACTGGTGGCCGCTCTACGGCAGCACCACCAACAGCATGCGCAGCGACTGGTATGCGCTGTGGCCGGTCCTGTCGGGTTCGGTCGCGCGACGCCCGCAGGAAACCGTGCGGCAGTTCGCGATAACTCCGCTCTTCTTCCGCGAGCGCCGTACCGTGCCGTCCGCCGCGCCCGGTGAGACGCCCCGCGTGACGGACGCCTATGACCGCCTCTGGCCGCTCTTCTCGTGGCAACGCAATGAACACGGCTCGCAACTGCGGATCCCCGAGCTGACCCTCTTCCGGCGCAGTGCGCCGATCGAACGCAACTTCGCACCCCTCTGGTCGCTCTTCGTCCGCCGCCAGCGTGCCGACGGCGCGCGCGTGACCGACCTGCTCTGGGGGCTGGCGGCCTGGGGCCGCGACGGGCAGCAGCGGCGCTTCGTGCAACTGCTCTGGGCCTTCCGGTTTACCGGTTCCGCTCCCGCGCCGGAAGCGGCGCCCCCCGCTCCGGAGAAACAGCCATGATAGTACGCGAGCCACGCCAATTTCCGGAGACCACCAACTCCTTGCAGAACCTCGGGCGCCGGTGCCTGGTGATTATCGGCGAGACGGGGCGCTGCGGCGTGCTCCTGGCCCAGTCACTGTGGGCCGCGCGCCATCTGCTGGTTTCGCGGCGCATGCGCCGCGAAACCGTGGCGCAAATGTACGTCGCGGGCATCCGCAGCATCCCGGTGATCACGATTGTGGCCGTCTTTACCGGCATGATCCTCGCCCTCCAGACCGGTCTGGTGCTAAGCCGCTACAATCAGGAGATCTATGTGGGCTCGGGCGTGATGGTCACGATGCTGCGCGAGATGGGGCCCTTCATGACGGGGCTGATACTGGCGGCCTGCGTGGGCTCCTCGATGGCCGCGCAGCTCGGCACGATGATGGTCAACGACGAGATTGCCGCGCTCGAGATCATGTCGATCGATCCTGTGCGCTTCCTGATGACGCCGCGCATGGTCGCCATGCTGGTCATGACCCCCGTGCTGAGCTTCTACACCTGCATGATGGGCGTCCTGGGCGGCGGCGTCGTGGCCATGACCCAGTTGAACCTCAAGTGGAGCCAGTATATGGTCAATGCAATGGACTTTGCCGACATCAAGGATCTCTACGTGGGACTCTTCAAATCGGTGATCTTCGGCGCGACCATTGTCACGGTGGCCTGCTACGAGGGCTTCACGACGGAGCAGGGTGCGGTGGGGGTCGGCATGGCCACGCGGCGTTCGGTCATCAGCGCCTTCCTGCTGATTCTTGTCCTAGGGTATTTTGTCACGCGGATTTTCTACAACTGATGATACGCTTCGAGTCAGTTACCAAGCAGTTCGGGCGGCGCAAGGTGCTCGACGAGATATCCTTCGAGATCCGCAAGGGCGAGGTGTTCGTGATTGTCGGCGCCTCGGGGACGGGCAAGAGCGTGACGCTCAAGCACATGGTGCGCCTGCTGACGCCCAACGCGGGGCGTGTCATGATCGACGATGTGGTCATCAACCATGCCTACGGCAGGGAACTGGAGCGTGTGCGCGAACGCTTCGGCTACCTCTTCCAGGGTGGGGCCCTGCTGGCGTGGATGAACGTGTTTGACAATGTCGCGCTGCCGCTGCGCGAGAAGACGCGCATGGGCAAGGACGAGATCGCGCGGAAGGTGCGGGAGACGCTGGCGATGGTCGGCCTCGAGAACGATGGCGACAAGATGCCATCGGAGATCTCGGGGGGCATGCAGAAGCGTGCCGGACTGGCGCGGGCCATTGTGCGCGATCCGGAGATCGTGCTCTACGACGAGCCCACCTCGGGGCTCGACCCCGTCACGGCACGCATGATTGACCAGTTGATCGCGCGGCTGAACAGGCAGATCGGCATCACCAGCGTGGTGGTCACGCATGATCTCCACAGCGCCCTGACGATCGGCGACCGCATCGCGATGCTAAAGAACGGCAAGGTCGCCGAGCTCAGCACCCCGGCGGAGTTCCGCAAGTCCCGCAATCCGGCGGTTCGCGAGTTTCTTGATGCGCAGTTCATCACACCTGAAGCGCAAGAGGGAGGATTCTGAACATGGCAAAATCTGATGGCTACTCCAACCGCGAGCTGACGCGGGAGATGATCGTCGGCACCTTTATCGGCAGCGTCTTTATCGTGCTCGTCGTCTTCACGATCGTGGTCTCGGGCAGCAGGATATTCTCGGGCGGTACCCACCCGCTGACGGTACGTTTCGACAGGGTCGGCGGGCTGCGGCGGCACGACTCGGTGCTTTTCCGCGGCGTGCCGATCGGCAAGGTCAAGCAATTGGAACTCAACAAGGATGGCGTCGTGGTGCATCTGACGCTGGATGAGCGGGTTCAACTGCGCGAGGGCTACCGCATCCAGGCCATGAGCTCCTCGCTGCTGGGCGGCATGCAACTGGTCATTGACGAGGGATACGGCGAACTTGTGCCGCCGGGCACGCCGCTCGAGGGCCTGTCGCCGGACAACGTCATCGAGGATATCGGAGCACTAGTGCGCGACGTCCGCGGCTCGCTGAACAGCGGCGGCGTCCTCACCAATCTGGAGCAGGCGGTCGCCGATATCACCGAAGTTACCGGGCGCCTGCGCCGCGGCGAGGGGACGCTGGGCAAGCTGCTCGCGGCAGACGATACGCTCTACAAGGATATCGAGGCCACGCTGGCCGACATCCGTGCCATCGTTGACCGTGTCGAGGCGGGCGAGGGGACGCTGGGCAAGCTGCTGGCGGCGGACGACACTGTGTACCGCGATCTCGCGGACACCATGGCCAACCTCAAGAAGATAACCGGTCGCCTCGAGGCGGGCGAGGGGACGCTGGGCAAGCTGCTGGCGGCGGACGACACCATGTGCCGCGACCTCACGGACACGGTTGCCAACCTCAAGACGATTACCGGACGCCTCGAGGCGGGCGAGGGGACGCTCGGCAAGCTGCTGGCGGCGGACGACACCATGTACCGCGACCTCACGGACACGGTTGCCAATCTAAAGACGATTACCGGACGCCTCGAGGCTGGCGAGGGGACGCTGGGCAAGCTGCTGGCAACGGACGATGCCATGTACCGTGACCTCGCGGAGACGGTCGCCAGCCTCAAGACGATCACCGGCCGCATCGAGGCCGGCGAGGGTCTGCTGGGCCAGCTCATGAGCGAGAAGTCGGCCATCAGTACCGAGGTTGAGGGCCTGCTGAAGGATGGACGCGACATGATCGACGATCTGCGCGAGGCCTCGCCCATCTCGACCTTCTCGAGCATCTTCTTCGGCGTGTTCTAGGCGGGGATGGGCGCGCCATTGGCGCTATTTCTGTACCGTGAGCTTGGGCCTGGGCGGCAGGCGGGGTGGTTCGGTACAGGCGGGGGACAGGAGACAGGAGACAGGAGACAGGGGACAGGGGACAGGAGGCAGTAGGCAGTGGCAGTGTCGACAAATGCGACAAGGCTCGCGACAAAGTTTAGGGATTCCCGGTCTGGGACACCCCGCTCGAACCCTTTTCAGCTTTTGACAAGCGTAGGGACAAAGTGTGGGGACAAAGCGTAGGGACAAAGTGTGGGGACGAAGCGTAGCCGACAAAGTGTGGGGACAAGGTGTGGGGACAAGGTGTTGGAGACAAGGTGTTGGAGACAAGGTGTGGGGACAAGGTGTTGGAGACAAGGTGTGGGGACAAGGTGTGGGGACAAGGTGTGGGGACCAGGTGTTGGAGACAAGGTGTTGGAGACAAGGTGTGGAGACAAGGTGTGCCACCGGGCAGCAAAAGGGCAGCGCAGCGCTTTTACCCTCCAGATTGCGAGCCACTGAGTGGTCGCAATAACTGCCACCGCCTACTGCCTACTGCTACTGCCGCCGCCCCGCTCTGTGGCGGTGGCGCGACGCGCCAGCGCGGCGTAGCACGCCGATATCCTTGCGGCTGTGACTCGTATATCGTAGCTTTCGCGCACGCGCGCGGCGGCGCGTGCAGCCAGTCGGCTGCGCAGGGCGTCGTCGTCCAGCAGCCGCTTCACGGCTCCGGCCAGTTCGTCGGGTGTGCCGCGATCAACCAGCCAGCCGGTGACCTCATGTTCCAGGATCGTGGCCGGCCCGCCGCGATTTACCGCCACAACCGGTGTTCCGACCGCCATCGCCTCGCAGACTACGCGCCCGAAGGGCTCGTCTTCCGCCGGATGCACCAGCAGGTCGAGGGCGCCAAGGAAGTGCAACGGCTGATCCATCTCGCCCGGCAGAGAGACCTGCTTTTCCAGCCCCGTCGTAGCGATCTGTTCCCGCAGATGCCGGACGTAGGCGGCGTGCTCGCCGCATGGATCACCGCCGGCAAGGACGACGTGCAGTTGCGGGTAGCTCTCGGCCAGTAGAGCGGCAGCGGCGATGAGGCGGTCGTGGCGTTTCCAGGGGATGAAGTGGGCCAGCATGCCGATTATCGGAGTGCCCAATGGCAGGCCCAGCCGCTGCCGTGCCTCCTCCCGCTGCGGCAGCGTGGCTGAATCCGGTAATGCGATGCCGTTCGGGATTAGCTTGATTTTGGCGTGTTCGCTGGTGGGCAGCAGTTCACTCAGACGTGTCTCCACCGCCGTTGAGATGGCAATGATGGCATCGGCACGCCGCGCCGCCAGCCGGGCAGCCGCCGGAGGGAGCCGGAGGTCGCGCACATGCCAGATTGCCGGGGCGCCACGCCGTGACGGCAGTGCCAGCATGGCTGCCAGACTGTTGGCGTGCAATATGTCGGGACGGTGGCTGCGGATGATCCCGGCCAGCTTACGGCGTGCCACCGGCAGAGAGAGCCAGCCGGTCCGCCAGCCGGTATGCCGTAGCGAAGGGCGCCGCAGACGGACGCTGGGAATCGGAAAAACGTCGGCGCCAGCCGCGGCGGCGGAGGCGGCAAGTGTGCCATGGGGGCAGGCGACGGCCATGTCGTGGCCTTGGGCGGCCAGCGGCGGCAGCAGTTCCGTCAGACTGCGCTCCGCGCCGCCCATGGCTCCGACGGTGTTGATCCACAAGATACGCATGTTCCGCATTCGCTTGATGGCCTGTACGGGCGGCACGCATGCCGCCCCTGCCGCCTTTGGCGGCAGCCACTGCTCCTGCCGCCGCCCCGCAGGGGCACCGGCGTCGGCCTAGCGGTTATTCAGCGAGACGACGCCGGCGGAAGTGAAGAAGGCCAGGAAGCCGACAACCCTGTTGCGTGCATCCAGCTCGGGTGCGATCGTGATGATCATTTGCAGCGGCTTGCCGTGCTGGCTCGTCAACAACGCCGGCTCCTTGATCTTCTCGCCGTTCAGCACGCGGGCGATAACCTCGGCGGCCCGCGGCTCGTTCCATATGCTGGAGAAGGGCTGATTTACCAGGGTATCGGGCTTTTCATGCCCCAGCAAGCGTGCCAGCGACATGCTGACTACGCGGATGTTGCCGTCCCGGTCGCAGGATATGGAGGGAGTCGGGATATGATCCAGCAGGCGGCGGGCGCTTTGCAGACGCTGTTGTGCCTGGTAGCGCCGGTCAATGTTGCGGATGCAGAAGAGGAGATTGCCGTCCTGGGTAAGCGTGATCTCGCTGATGGCGATCTCACCCGTGAAACTGTCGGTCTCCTTGGGCGTGCAGCGCCCCACCACCATGATATAGCGTTCACGGGACAGCCCTGCCAGAAGCTGCTGGATCATGGTGTCGGTGATGCCGGGGATCAGGCGGCTGACATGCAGATCCCAAGTCTCGTCAGCCCCGAAGCCGAACAACTCATGCGTGCGCCGGTTGGTGTTGACGATGTGGCCCTTGACGTCCGTGATCAGCACGGCGTCGTACTGGCTATCGAGAACCTGCCGGAAAAGGGCACGCGAACTCGGCCCGCTGGCGACCGGTGGTGGTGCGCTTGGCGGGGGGGCAGGGGTAGAAGACGGCACTGGCGGCGGCGTTGCATCCAACGCCGCTTCCGTTTCCTCATCAGCGGCTTCCAGTTCCGTGATGACATCCGGCTCTGCCGTGTCCGCCACGGCGGTTCCTGCACTGCCGGCTCCTGTTGCCTTTTTAAACCAGAGTCTCATGGCATGAACGAAGCGGTTCGCTTATGTGAGATAAACTATGCCAAAAAAAAGTTGGTTTGACCAGCATAACGTTTATGTTGCCTGAAAACGTTTTCAAGTGCATAATAGTAACGCATCATGATTAAGAGTCTTAGAGTTTCCATGGAAGAGAGCTGTCGATGAACACAACTCCGAAGAAGACACCTTACTTGAAGAGCGACCTGATTGCCGAACTGGCAGAGGTGGCCGATATTCCTAAGACCAAGGCCGAGGCGGTGCTGAACCAACTCGCGCAGATCGCGTATCGTGAGGCGCACAACGGCTTCACCGTTCCGGGTATCTGCAAGCTGGATGTTGTCAAGCGCAAGGAGCGCAGGGCACGCCTGCCCCACTCGGGGCAGTGGATCCTTATCGGTGCGCATAAGGCATTGCGGACGCGTCCGCTCAAGCGTGCCTCGCACGCCGTAGCGCCGCGGATGCCCGGCCTGGTGCAGTACATCGAGTACGAGCCGGTTCCGGAAGATGCCGCGCCGGGCACGGCCCCCAAGGAGAAGATGGTCTCCTCAACCGAGGGTCAGCCCTTTAATCCCGAGGGACTCGTCTCGTTCCGCTGCGGTACCTGCGGGCAGGAGATCGAGGCGCCCTTCGACATGGCTGGCAGTGCTTCCCAGTGCCCCGCCTGCAACGGTCGGATCGAAGTGCCGTATGTTTCCGAGCCGAGCACGATCTGGGGCCGGGCGATACCCGAGATGAAGCCGCCGGCACCGTCCGCCGCGCCCACTTCCGAACCCACCTCCGCGGAAGGTACGCCGCCGCTGAATAGCATGCCCGTGCCTCCACCGAGCGAGATGCAGATGGGACGCACCATCCGCATTGAACTGCCGGACGACATCTAAGAGGTCATGAAACGCCTCGTTCCTGCGCTTGTTGTTGTGCTGCTGGCGCTGGGGACGCAATATCTATGCGCGGCTGAGCCTGACCTGCGCACGCCCGGGATCCGGGCGCTGCGCGAGGAGTACGAGGACAGCCGCGCCGCCATCGCCGCAAAGCGCCGTGCCGAGCTGCGTTCCATACTGGAACGCCAACTGACGGAGCAGCGTCGCAGGGAGCGGCAGGCCCGGATCGCGGGTAACGCCACGCTCCGTGCGGATGCCTCCCAGGGCGTGCGGATCTTTGAACAGGCTCTGGATACACTCGAGCGCGAGGACACGTTTATTTTTCCCGCCAAGGTGCGGCCGGCACTCGAGAGGATGACAGCCTTCTGCACGCGTGCGCTGGCCACGGAGGATGCGGCGCGGGAATCGGGTTACAAACTGCTCGATACCCAGTTTGCCGGACGTCTGCAGCCGCTGCTGCAGCAGCAGGGCGTTACCGCCACCCCGGAGCAACTGACCCGTTTCTGGCAGGCGGTGCTGGCGGATGACGGCAAGGAAGGGCCGGCGGATAACGGAACGGCGGCGGAGACCCAGTCTGGCTCTGACACAGCGGCGGTGGATGCCGATGACAACGCATCTGCCGAAGGGGCGGCTAGCGACGATGCCGTGCTCGATAGCCGCGGCGAGGCGTCGGCCTGGGTGCCCGTGACACGTGTGGGTGTCGAGGTGGCCGCTATAGAGGTAATGAGCCTGCCGGTGGCGGGTCTGACCGAGCGGGTTGAACGCAGCGGCAAGGGATTTCAAAGCGGTGCGCCCTGGAAGGTAACCCTGACCCCGCTGCGCGGTTTCACCCCACCTGCCGAAGGCGCGCCACCTGCCATGCGGATCCGTTCTGTAGTAGGTACGCGTCCGGTGGATGTTCTGGAGTGGCCCAGCCGCCGCAACGGCTGGAAACTCGAGGTGCGCATACGCCCGCCGCAACCGGGACGCTCACGCCACGGCTGCGTGCTGGAGGTTGATGCGGGGCGGTTGAAATAGGCTTTGACTATACGCCTGCCACTCTGCTACCATACCCCTCAACCACAAGTGCCAGGCGTACGGAAGTCCGTTAAAGTCGGACGCGGTCGCGCCGCTGTAAGCCATCCCCGCGGGTGCGGGGCCATCCGATCCATCTTTGCCACTGTCCTGCCGGCTAGCCGGCGGATGGGAAGGCGGTCGGAACCGGGGCAAGCCAGAAGACGAGCCCGGCACGGTTTCGGAATCCTGTCGCGCAATGGGAACCGCAACACACCGCCTTGCTTCCGGCTTGCCGGGTTTCACGCAGCAAGGCATCGCCGTTGCCTCTCCCCTTGATGCAGATTCCGGGAAAGGTAACGCGTTATGCATCATCTTTTTCCGGCAGGGGCTCTTGCACTCCTGCTTCTGATGAGTGCGGGCTGCCGACGACCGGCACCGCCGCCTCCTTCACCTCCTCCCGCCTCGTCCGCGCCCGCCGCGCCGTCTGCGGCCGCGCGGCAGCCTTCCCCCGCCTTGTCCGGCACCGCGGAAGGGGAAATGCCGCGCATGCGCCCTGAACAGGCGGCGGCCGCCGCGGCTGCCGCGCAACGTAGGCATACCCCGGCAACGCAGCAGCGGACGGCGGCCTCTTCTTCTTCCGCGCCTTCCGTGCCCGAGACCCGTGAGCAGGCGGTCGCGCTGATGCAGACCATCGACCGCGACATCGCCGCTGGAGATCTAGAGCCGGGTGCCGCCATGCACCTGCGTGCCGCATTCCGCGGACGCCTGCTCTCCGCCGGTATTGACAAGGAGACCATTGAGGCCTGGACCGCCGCCAAATCCACCCCCTAGAGGTTATTATTGCAAACCCCCTCGTGGCATGGGCGTCTCGCCCATGAAACACGGGCAGGATGCCCGTGCCACACCTGCAAGCAAAGGTTTTGCAAGACCCTCCCTAAACCAACTGCAGAAAGAGAACACCACCATGCACGCTTCACTCACTAAAAAGTCTCACCGCACGCTTCTGGCCATCGCGGCTGTCTGCCTGGCCGCAACACTTCCCGTCCGGGCCGTTACGCTGACCATCGGTTTCGACGACACCGGACTGGAACCCGGCACCTACGTCAACGGCTCGGATGGCTATGGTGCCTATCATTGCGGCCAAGTCCGGTTCGACAACAATTACAACTTCCAATACCATTCCTGGGATGGCTTTGCCCTGTCGCGCGTCAATAATCCCACAGTGGGGGGCTGGCAAAACCAGTATGCCGTCTGGGGCGATGGTCTCGATCGTAGCGACGGCGGGGGCTATGCCGTGGTGTTCTATGGCTCATGGAGTGGTCCGGCATCGCTGACGCTGCCCTACGACAGCACCGTCAGGGGGCTCTTCGTCAACAATACCGCCTACGCAGCCGATTCCATGCTCAACGGAGACAGTTTTGCCAAGAAGTTCGGCGGTAAATCGGGTAAGGATCCCGACTGGTTAAAGCTGATCATCACGGGATACGATGCGGCGGGAAACCCGGTCGGCACGAACGAGTTCTACCTTGCGACTACCGCTTTGCCGACAACGAGGATGACTACATCATCTCCGACTGGACCTGGGTGGATCTCGCCAGTTTCGGCAACCGCGTCCGCTCGCTGACTTTCACAATGGATTCCAG
>JAAYLN010000159.1 GCA_012521875.1 Lentisphaerota bacterium
CGCCGGGATCGCGGACGCCGGACGAAAGCTCGACGAACCCTTCCGCCGCGGCCTTGTCCTGCCGCAGAACCTTCAGCCGGTAACGGAACTGCCATATCCGCAACCCGCGCTCCCGGCAGAACGCGGCACCCGTCCCGCCGCATGCCTCGTACTCGCCGATCAGGCGTTCCCAGGAAGCGCGCGCCGCAGCGCGCAGCTCCGCAAAACTCGTCGCAGTCCTCGTATTGTCCATGATACTGGTTCCTTTCAGCCCACCAGTATCCACGAACGCGGGGGAAAGCGATAGATGGTGTTCGTGAGACGCTTACTCTACACACCTTGTCTCCACACTTAGTCGCCTTACACTTAGTCGCTGCACTTAGTCTTCCCGCTGTCTGTCCCTGCATTTCGACTAAGTGTCTGGACTAAGCGTGAAGCGACTAAGTGTATTCGACCAAGTGTATGTTTTAACCCGCTGCTACTGTCCAACAAAGATGCCATCCCAGCCGATCATATTCTTCTCGTCCAGCGCGAAGCGCATCTGCTCGTGCGGGCCGAGGGTGAATACGGCCCACCAGATGCCCAGGCCGGGCATCAGTCCGGCGCGCCGGGCGCGGGGACGGGCGAAGCCGCAGAGCAGGTATTCGCCGGGCGGCAGCTCGGGCGAGACAAAGGTGCCGTTGGTGCGGACGGCGGCGAGCCGCCGGTTGGGCGTGCGCATGAACTTCTCCAGCGACTGCGCGGCGCGGAGCGTGGCGCGTTCCGCAGCCGCCTCGATGTCGCGGGGCGAGCGCTTGACGATGTTGTCGCGGTAGTAGCCGTGCGGTCCGCGCACTACCGGCATATCTACAAAGACGCGGTCGGCCCGCTCCTCGGCGAGCACCTGTGCCACGCCCTGCAGCACGGCGCGCAGGTATTGCAGATCGCGGACGGCGGTGTCGTCCAGCGGTGTCACCGCCAGCAGGGGCGGCATGGTGCCCGGGGCGAGGCGCCATGTGCCCCCCGCGCAACTGCGCACCTCCGGCCCGCCCTGCAGGCGCGTACCGGCCAGGCTGGCCATCTGCAGCGGCGCGCGCGAGATAGGCGCCGGCTGGCGTGGCAGCAGCTCCTCGCCATCCACGATGAACGAGGCCTGGCCCCGGGCCATGGGTATGGCGAGGGAGAGGAGCAGCAGGATGGTTGGGCGGTAAGTCATTGGCAAGGCCTGTTTGCCGCAAGCATAGCTGATGTGGCAAGGGTGGTCAATCGGTTAGCGACAGGATAGCCACAGGTGGTATGCAGGGTGGAATGCAGGCCGGGATGCAGGCCGGGGGCATGGTGCATGGGCATGGAATGCGGGGGGGGATTTGATTTTAGACTGCTGCGCGGCGGAGCAGCGTGGCAGACTAAACTCATTCTTAACCCCAGATTTGCCTTCCCGTGCCAGCACCGAGTGTGGTAATATTTTAACCACACAAGGGAGAAGCTCATGAACTTCGGAGAATTGCTTAAGGATGCACGGATTCGGAACCGACTGACCTTGCGGCAGTGCAGCGCCCATCTCGGCGTCGATGCCAGCAATTGGAGTAAGGTCGAACGGGGGGTCAATCCGGCACCCAAGGACATTGGCGTTTTGGAATCGTGGGCGGCGTTTTTTCATTTGGAAGCGAGTGAGCGGCAGGCATTTTTTGATGCCGCGGCACTGTCGCGTCGTGAAATCCCCCAGGACATTGCTTCGAACACTCGTTTGCTCCGGGCTTTGCCGGCGTTTTTCCGCGCTGTTCGGGGCAACGAAATGAATCAGGAAAAAATGGATCAGTTCATTAGTGATCTTCGCGCCGTGAACACGCCTGACAAGGAATCGAATGAATGAGCGGCATGGATTCAATCTGGGCGAAGGTTGAGCGGTTCCGTGGCGAATGGTTTGCGGGTCGGCATGCATCACTGCCAGTCGACGTTTTCACAGTCGCCGAACTCGATCTACGCCTAGACGTCATCCCGTTCGACGATCTCTTCGGAAAGTACGGTATGGATGCCATGCTCCGACAGGATTTTACCGGTATCTACGTCGATACGGAAGCCTACCAGTTTTTAGAACTAGGTCCCGTCTGGAAGCAGAAGCGTCTGCGATTCACGTTCGCTCATGAACTCGGCCATTTCTTCCTGCATCGCGCTGAAGCAGCCAGCCGTGATTTCTCCGATTTCCTAGCCTTCTTCCGTTGGTTGCATGAAGAGAGTTCCGAGCGGTATCGTGTCGAGCAAGAGGCCAACGAGTTCGCCGGTCGTCTCCTCGTGCCCCGTGATCGTCTGGAGGAGGACTACGAACGGTTTGCCGTACGTGCCGCCGAAATTTCGCCACAGTGGCATGCTCTTCCCAACCTGCGGCGCGCTCTGGCCGACAAGCTCTCCGACAGGTATGGAGTCAACGCTCAGGTCATTGAAGTCCGGCTTGATCGCGAGTGTATCTGGGAGGCGCGGTAAGCGCGCGGCTCAATTCATGCAGAACTCAGATCCAAGCACGTCTTACTCCACCCGCTCACTCCATTTTCGTGCATTCGCGGTTCCAGTTCCTCTCGTCCTCGCGTGAGCTTTTTCTGTTGATACCGACGAAGGCGACAAAGTTACCGACAAAGCGACAAAGTTGATGCAAGCCCTGAAGGGGCGAGATATACCAGCCCAGGGCAACGCCCTGGGTAACGAGGTGAAAACAGACGAGCCCTGAAGGGGCGGGACATAGCGTCATGGAAATGGGTTTGTCCGCCGGATGATAGAACGGGCTTTCAGCCCTCGTTTCCTTTGCCGTGGTTTCCTAGGGCTTCACCCTAGGCTGGGATAGAGCGCGCCGTTGGCGCTGGTTTGTTCTGTCCGACGAGTCTGACGAGTCCGACCGGTCCGACCGGTCTGACGGTTCTCGACATAATCGCATGACACTGCCATCTTCGCTGTACCGTGAGCTTGTACCGGCGCGGCGGGCGGGGTGGTTCGGTACAGGCCCTGCATGCTGCCGCAGTCGCGTCGGAGTACCTTCAGGGAGTGTAGATTAATTGCACATCCCTGCTGCTTTTTTTATCAGGAACTCATGAAATCAGGAATTTGTTTGTGGAAAACGCGCATTCTTGCTCTTTTCTTGAGTTCTTGAGTTCCTGATTAATCCGCGCGGTGAATAAATCAACAGTCCCTGAAGGCGGTA
>JAAYLN010000160.1 GCA_012521875.1 Lentisphaerota bacterium
CCCCGTTCACTCCAGATGCGCCTTGGAGCCCGCGGTCTCCGCGGTTCTGCGGAAACTTCCCCCGGCACTCGCCCCCCGTCAACCCCCATCGAGCCCCATCAACCCCCATCGAGGCTTGTAAATGACAGCATCGGCACTGCCTACTGCTACTGCCTACTGCTACTGCCTACTGCCACTGCATACAGCCACTGTCTCCCCTTCCCGCGCCTCTGTGCCTCCGTGCCTCCGTGAGAGACTTCCCAGCGGCCTCCGCATCGCGAATGATTCAGCGCGAAGCCCCCGCCAATCACAAATCACAAATCACAAATCACAAATCACAAATCACAAATCACAAATCACAAATCACAAATCACAATTCTGGATTCTGGATTCTGAATTCTGGATTCTGTGCGATTCAACCAAGTTGAATCGCACCCGTACGCTACCTGCCGCGGAGGAAGCGGATCAGCTCATCCGCCCAGAGCGCATAGCCGGCCGGAGATGGATGGAGGAAGTCGTGGAGCAGGGCCTGAGCGACCTTCCCGTCGGCATCCAGCAGCTTGGCGGTGAAGTCGAGCAGCACGACCTGCCGGCCATCGCAAAGGCGCGGCAGGAGCTTGTTCGTCTCACGGCCGCCCCGCCAGGCCGCGTTCTCCTGCTTGCCGCGCGGGAAGAGCGGCAGCAGGACGACGCGCGCCTGCGGCTGGCGCAGGCGCAGCTCGTCAACGATCGCCTGGATGCCGAGGAAGACATCCTCGGGAGCCTCGTTGGCCCGGTGCCCGAAGTTGTTCGTGCCGATCAGCAGCACGATGTTCTTCGGCCGCAGACCGTCCAGCTCGCCTTGGCGTATGCGCCAGAGCACGTTGCCCGTCTCGTCGCCCTCGTAGCCGAACTGGATCGCGTGGAAGGCCGCGCCATTCGTGCCGGAGAAGTGCCTGGCCCACACCTCCCTGCCCTCCGCCTCCCAGTAGTGGGTGATGGAGTCGCCGATGAAGACGAGCTCTGCATCGAGGTTATTGAGCTTCTGGTTGTGGCGGTAGGCGCGCGCCTTGTTCCACCAGTGCTGCGGATCCTCCGAAACCGGCTTGGCCGTCGCCGCGAGTATGGTACCCCCGATCATCCGCATGAAGGGGATCGCGGGAAGCCCGGCACCGTTGTACACGTTGGCCTTCTCGGGATAGTTCTCCCAGGCGTAGCGAACGTAGCGGGCGGGATGCTTCAGACTGTCCGGAACCTTCAGTAATACCCTGCCGTTCTCAAGCCGCGCCTCGGCGGTGGCGAACTTCTTCTCCTTGTCGGCGACCTCGAAGCCGAGCGGCGCGGTACCGTTCGCGCGGAGTCCGTCGGCATGGCGGAACGCAACCTCGATCTCCTCCCCGCTCATGCGGACCGAGGCGACCTCCGGGCCGCGCGAGACGACATCGGTGAAGCCGTAGACATCCGTGAGGGCACGCAGCGCCAGGCGCTCGCCGACATCCTTCTTCTGCGGCGGGTGGATGCAGGTGTGGCCGCGGTCGGTGGCGGAGGCGAAGCCGGTGCCCGTCGCCCCGGCCGCCTCGACCTGGGCCTGGCGGATTTCCGCCCAGGCGGTACCCTTGCCCGGATAGCCCGCCAGCAGCACTTGCAGGAAGGCGAAATCCCGTGCTGTGAAACGCCCCTGCCACTCGCGGATGAGGGTCTCCATCAGATTGCGGTAGAGGGCGGCCTCGTGGGCGTTCGACTCGCCCTGGTACCAGATGGCACCGCGTGCCGCGCAAGGCGTGATCGCGGCGAGCATGCTGTCGGCAAGGAAACCCGGCCAGTGGCGGTACACACGCGAACCGCCCTCGCGGGCGTCGATGTTCCGTGACATGAAGGCGGCCCATTCGCCGGCCAGGGCGATCTCGCCGCCGGCCACCGATGGGCACGTGAGCTTCATGCTCTCGGCGGGGCCGATGAGACCCGCGCCGTCGGCAAAGCTGAGCGCCCGCACGGCGATCAGCGCCTCACCATCCTTGACGAGATTGGCCGGGACGGTGTATTCACGCGGAGTTCCCCAGTAGCGATGCTCGAAGCCCTTGCCGGTGGCGCCGACCTGGACGCCGTTGAAGAACGTCACGTCCTGCTTGTCGACGGCACCCAGGGCGAGTTTCAGCTCCTTGCCGGCCCACGCCGCCGGAATCTGGACAGATTTACGGTACCAGACTATGCCATTGGCGCGGCCTAGGCTGTCGCGCCAATCGCCGGGGACGGGAATCCGCTTCCATGCCGCGTCGTCGAAGCCGGGCTTTTCGCGCCCCTCGTTCCCCTGCATCAGATCGAATTTGGGATTGGCCTCGACCGCCCGGATGATCTGGGAGTATGCCGGCGCCGCGATGCCGTAGGTTTTGGAAAACACGAGCTTGCCGTCGGCCTCGATCCACGATGTCCGGTTCGTGTACTGGAACGACGCGAATTTCCCCGCCTGTCCGGGCAGCGTGTCGAGCGTCCGCGCCGGGATCCAGGCCTCGGCCCGCGAGCCGCTGTAGGCGCAGAGCACGATCCCGACCGGCACGTCGAGTTTGCGGGCGAGCGCGGCGGCGAAGAACCCGGCCGCCGCGCTCCACGTCTTCTCGTTGCCCTTCCAGTCCGTCATCCACTGACCGGAGAACTCGGTGTTGACGCGGTAGGCGTTGTTCGGTCCAACCTTGATCATGCGCACGGGGCGCGGCGCGGCGAGCGCCTTCAGATCCTCCTCCGGCACTGGAATCGGATAGCCGCTGAGCGGCATCTCCATATTCGACTGTCCGCCGGCGATCCACACCTCGCCGACATGGATGTCCTTAGCCGTGACGGACGCGCCATCGGCGAAGACCTCCATCGTATAGGGGCCGCCCGCCGCATGCGGCGGGAAATAGACGATGAAATAGCCGACCGAGTTGGCCTGCGTCGTCTGCCACTGGCCGTCGAAACCGACCGTCACATAGCTCATCGGCTTCGCATACCCCCAGACCGGCAGCATGCTGTCGCGCTGCAATACGGCGTGGTCGGAGAAGAGCGCGTTGAGGCGCAGCTCCGGCAGCGCGTCGGACGGCTTGCTCTCCGCCTGCCATCTGGCGTAGTCGTTCATGGCCACGTTGCGTGCCATCGCGGCCACGGCGGGGGTGGCGTCCGCGACGGACGCCGCCTCGACGGACATCGCCGCCGCGCGCTCGCTTTCGCCGGACGACCGGTGCGCCTCGGCGGACTTCAGCAGCTCGGCCACGCGCTGATCCGGCGCACCCGCCGCGAAGACGGCTGAAGCGGCCAAGGCAAATGTTGCGAGCAAGGTGATTCTTTTCATGCTGTGTCTTCTCCTGTTGAGGCTCATGCCCCCCTGCATACACCCGTGGCACGGGCATCCTGCCCCGTTGTTCATGGGCGGGACGTCTGTGCCACGCAGGGTTTTGCAAAAGCCTCTATTCAAAGTAGATCCCGATGTTCATGGCCACGGATCTGGCAGAGCCCCTTTCGTCGTGGCGGTTGAGCATGACCGGCCTGCCGCGGGATTCGTCCCAGTGGACGAGGGATGTCGAGCCGCCGCCGTCCATGTTGAGAGCATCGCTCGCGCCGGCGGCGCGCAGGATGGCAACGAGGTCATGCATGTTGGCGCCGAGGCTCCATCCCTCCTGCCTGCCGTCCACGGCGAGCACGTAGAGCCAGCGCTTGTTCGCGGACAGCCCGTAGGCCATGCGCGGGGCAAGCGCGGTGTCCCCCGGTTTCGCGAGACTCTTTCCGTTCTCCATGATGACCCCGAATCCCGTGTGGGCGAGTGACAACTCCCCGTGTTGCTCCTGCGGAATCCGCCGGGCGATGAAGGCGCTGCCGTCCTTTCTGACGGCGAAGGTTCCGCCGCCGCCGCCCTTGTTGATGATGACCCCATCCGAGATCTGAAGACCATAGGGATAGGCGTAGCGGTGGGTAAAGGGCTTCTCCCAGGGTTCCCAGGCTGCCGAATTGAAGGCGAGCACAGCATCGAGTCCGCGGCCGCCCTCTGCCACGGGCTTGCGCAACTGCCTCATGAAGTTCACCGTGGTCTGACGGCGCGTGCGGATGATGGTGACCCGGTTCGTGACATCCAGCATCGGCTCGCCCCACCTGTCGGCGCGCCCGGTGCCGGTGAACTTCAACCCCCGCGTCTTGAGGTCGATCCGTACCAGATACGCCTTGATCATCCGCGGCTCGTCAAACTCGAGCTTCAAGTACTTGATGCCCCGGTGCAGCGTCTGCGCCTCATTCCAGCGAAGCGGGCTTTCGACCCTTACAACCGCCTGGGTGGCGGCATTTTCTGCTCCGGCCGGCACGGCGGCCGGCTCGTACATGGCACAGCCGACCACCAGAGTCAGAAGCAGCAGAAGAAGCAAGCGCGTTTTGTCAGTTTTCATGATTCAGGTCTGGATGCTGCACTCTTGAGGCTCTTGCAAAACCCCTTGCCCGCAGGCACGTGGCACGGGCATCCTGCCCGTGGACCGCACATGGGCGGGACGCCCATGCCACGTTGGGGCTTGCAAGATACTCTCTCATCACTTTGGCACCGCCTTTGCCCGCGGCAGCCATTCGGGCTTCTCGGCCACAATGCCGGAAAGGGGGGCGAAGAACTTGATGTCGAGGTTCGACTTGAATTTGACGCACCACGTCTCCGGGAAGATGCCGGAGGCCTTGACGGTGAAGTGCTTCATCCCCATGTCCTTGGCGGGATCGTAAACCCCTGCCATGCCACCGCCGACCTTGGAGAGCCGCATCTCGCCCGTGGCCTTGAATGTACACGGCTTGCCGGGTGGCACGTCGAAATAGAGGACGCCCTCGTTAGCCGAGGGCGATTTCACGAGGCGGAGCACGGATGACGGACCCTTGGCGTAGAAGGCGACGCCGCGCCCCCTTGCACCGGTGAATTTCGCTTCCTTGCCGATGACCTCGGTCTTCCACGATATTCCGTCCCAGTAGATCGCCGTATAGACTGGCGTGTGGACGAACCAAGGCACCTTCCAGAAGAAGGAGAAGGAGCTCGGCGATTCCTCGGCGGGATTGTCGGCCGAGCGCGTCGGCGGCTGATAGCTCTCCGGATCAAAGGCGGCGATCTCTGCCAACCCGTCGTCAGGGGCGATATGGCGGAATCTGGACATGTCGACCGACCGGCCGTTGTGGACAACCCTTCCGGATATCCGGGTGACGGAGTATTGGCCTGCCGTGTCAAGGAACGCGACCACCGGCTGCTTGTCGTAACCGAAGATCTGCACCCCCTTGAAGACGACACTCCCCTCCTTGCTCCTGTCCTGCGTGTACTCTGGCAGATTGTACTCGCGGTTGAGAGTGAACCGTACCGGGGCCGTCGTGGCTCTCGATCCGCCTTGCGCCGCCCCCTGCTCGATGATCTTCACATTCCGGAACTCGACGTCGAAGAAGGCCGAAGTCTCGAACCTGACCACCGGGAACCAGGGGCTTCCCTCGATCGTCGAGTCCTCGATCAGAATCCTCGAGTGCGCCTTGGACATCGCGTTCATGTAGACCCCGCACCGGGCGAAGATCGTCAGCGCGGCGGCCTCGCCCTTGCCCTTGAGCGTGCAGCGTTTGGCATGCAGCGTCACGGGGTAGTACGAGGACGTCGTGAAATTGAGCCCCCCGCCGCTGTTTCCCTCGAGCACGCAGTCGAAGAGATAGATGTTCGACTGCATCTGCAATTCATAGGAGGTCTCCAGATCAATCCCGCACATGGGCTGCCCGCCGTGCGTGTTGAGGAAGGCGACGTTCTTGAAATAGAGTCCGTCCGCGGCGCAGATGGACGCCGCCTGGCGGTGGTTGCCGTCGAGAATCACGTTTTCAATGTAGATGTTCGTATTCTGCTTGCCGAGTCCCCCGAAGCACAGTCCGTCCATCGAGCATTCGGCGATCTTCATGTTGCGGACGACGACGTTTTCCGTGCCGTCGAAGGAGATGCCGCTGCCACCGTAGTCGCGGCAGTGCTGCAGCTTCTCCTCGTGGGTGCGGTATTTGCCGATGTAGACGTCATCGGGTTTATCTCCCTCGCCGACGAGCGCGACGTTCATGACGTTGTTGAGGATGAACAGGTCGTCGTCCTTCACCGGCGCGAGTCCGACGCCCAGCACCGCGACGCCCTTCTCGAAGACAAGGTTCTGGTTCGACCTCGGCTTGACCCTGGAGATGCGCCACGGCCCTGGAGCGGCATCGATCACGACCGTCGTCGCGCCGGAGTCGATCGCCCGCTGCAGACAGCCCGAGGCGTCCGAGGCATTGTAGCCGAAACTGCTGGCAATGACCCGCTTCCCCGCCTTGACGCCAAAGTCACCAGCGTCCCTAGGAAAGACGATTTCACTTTCGAGTCGTGGGAACCTTGCGAATTTCTCGAACTGGACCGGAGTCTGCAGCCAGCGATCCTGGTAGTGGCCGGGTTCGAGGTGGTATTTAGCCAGCTCGGCCTTGGCACGGTTGGCCTGATCCGGGCGCAGGTAGAGAAACGCCTGATAGCCGAACCGGCTCCAATACCCGCGCTTCTCGCTTGGCGACGTGGCGTATCTATCGGTCGCCTTCGCAAACCAATCCCAGGCCGCATTCGGCTCCTGCAGTCTGGCGCGGTTCTCGAAGATCTTGATAATGGCCTTTCCCTTGTCGGTGACATCATTCAGTGTACGCTCCGAGGCGGCGAGCGCGCCCGGGATATCGCCCCGTATCACGTGGATTTCCGATTCTCTTTTGGCGAGCCAAAGCAGTTCGTCGTCGGTAAGGGCTGGGGCTTTCTGGAGTCCCCGGCAGACGGCGGCGGCCTCGGCTGTCCGCCCTCGCAGCAGCAGTTTCTCGATCAACCTTTTGGGCTCATCCAATCGCGTCGCCGGATCACCGGACTCCCGGACAATGGCGGTTTGCGCGGCGATCACCGCCGGCATATTCGCCTCCGCCAGCGAAACCTCGGAAACCAGCGCCAAGGCGGCCCGCCGGCGTTCCGCCCTCGCATCGCCCTTGACGGTTTCGAGCGCCTTGTCCGCACACCACCGGGCTTTCCTGGTCTCTCCGTTCCGCAGGTAGAGACCGCCCAGTGTGTGGCAGGTCGCGAATTGGCACGCCTCGCCCGCCGTGGGGATCATTCTCATGGCGGCATCGCCAGCCTTGCTCGCTTCAGGCCTCTTTCCCGCTCTTTCATAGTCCAGCGCCGCCGCCACGGAGGAGAGCATCCTCGTATCCGTCACGCTTCTGGCTGAGGCCGGCAGAAACGCGATACCGCCAAAATCATCGCCGGCCGGAATTTCAACCGACTTGTTCGCTCCGCCGAAATTCTTGGCGTCCGACAGACGCTGTTCCGCAGCGCGCGAGAATCGGGTTCGCGCCGCGACCGGATTGACCTCTGCCGCCGCCGACTGCTCAAGCTTGAATGCCGTCTGCGCCCACGCCCCCTGCGCCAGCGTGCCGCCTAGCGCAAGGATAAGGATGAATGACAAGCGGACGGTCATATCTCCCCTATCGCACGGGCATCCTGCCCGTGATCCGTCCATGGGCGGGACGCCCATGCCACGGGCGCATCTGCCAGACACCTTGCTTGCAGGCACGTGGCACGGGCATCATGCCCGTGTTCCGTCCATGGGCGGGACGCCCATGCCACGGGCGCATCTGCCGGACACCTTGCTTGCAGGCACGTGGCACGGGCATCATGCCCGTGTTCCGTCCATGGGCGGGACGCCCATGCCACGTTGGCGCTTGCAAGATACTCTTTCATCATTTCGCCACCGCCTTCATCCGCGGCAGCCATTCGGGCTTCTCGGCGATGATGCCGGAGAAGGGCGCGAAGAACTTGATGTTGGCGAACGACTTGATGCGGATGCTCCAGATTTCGGCGGCGTCCGACGACGGCTTGACATCGAAGTACTTCATGCCGTCGCCCCAGGCGGCGGATCCGGCGACCTCGCCCTTGGGGTTCTTGAGCTCGATCTCGCCAAACGACTTGAAGGTGCAAGTCTTCCCGCCGGCGGGCACCTCGAAGAAGAACGAGTCGCCCTCGTTCCCCTTCCCCTGCCCCAGCCTGAGCGTGTGCTCGGGATCGTCAACGTAGAATGCGACAGGCTTTCCCTTCATGCCGGCGATGTCCTTCCACTTCATAAGCTTCCTCGTCTTCCAGGTGCCGCCCTCGCCGTAGATGGCGACATAGCCGGGCGTGTGGACGTACCACGGAACCTTCCACCCGAGCGTGAACCGGTTCGGCGCGGTGTCGGGCGCATCGGCTGCCACCGTCTCCGGCGGCGGGAGGTACTGCGCGGCATCAAAACGCGCGATCTCCACGCGCCCGATGTCCGGCCCCCGGTGGCGGAACGACGCAACGTCGATCTGCTCGCCATCGCAGACCGCCTCGCCGCGGATCTTCGTGACGGAGTAGTGACCCGCCGTGTCGAAATAGCGTACAAACGGCTTTCCGAACCCCTTCACGGTCACATTTTCAAAGACGATGTCGCCCTCCTTTGAAGGATCACCGGTGTATTCGGGGAGGTTGAACTCGCGGTCGAGCTTGAAGAGGACCGGACTCGCCAGCGCGGTGTTCTTGGGATTCCGTGCCTCTTCGGCGATGATTTGCGTGTTCTTGAAGGCCACGTCGAAGAGCGAGGCGGTCGAGAAGCGCACCGGTGAGGCGTCCGCAAACCCCCGGATAGTCGAGTCCTCGATGATGATCCTGCCGGGTGCCTTGACGTTCGCCCCCATGTAGACGCCACAGCGGGCGAAGATGACGATGGCGCCGTTGCCGTGCGGCCCGAAGTCGCAGCGCTTGGCGTGCAGGGTGACCGGATAGTACGAGGAGGAGGTGAAGTTCAGCCCCCCGCCGACGTTCCCCTCGAAGCGGCAGTCGAACAGGTAGATGTTGGAGTTGGGTTCAAGCTCGTAGGTGGGTTCGAGGTCGATGCCGCACATCGGGTCGCCGCCGGAGGTGTTGAGGAAGGCAACGTTCTTGAAGTAGAGGCCGTCGGCGTTGCAGATGGAGCAGGCCTGGCGGTAGTTGCCGTCGAGAATCACGTCCTGGACGTAGATGTTGGAGTTTAACCGGCCCAGCGAACTCAGGGAGATGCCGTCCACGGAGCACTCCGCGACCTTCACGTTGCGGATCACGACGTTCTGCGCCCCCTCGATGGCGAAGCCGCTGCCGCCGTAGTCATGGCACATCCGCCTGCGCTCCTCGTTGTCGCGGTATTTGCCGATATAGACGTCCCCGGGCTTGTCGCCACGCCCGATGAAGGCGACATTCGAGACGTTCTTGACCTCGAACATGGGGTATTTGGCGTTGCCTTTCTGCGACGCCTCGTCCGCCAGCACGACGACGCCCTTCTCGAAGACGATGTTGATGTTGGAGCGGAGCTTCACCGACGAGATGCGCCACGGCGATTTCGAGGCCTCCAGGATGACGGTCGTCGCGTCGAAGTCGATGGCCTTCTGGAGGCACTCGGTCGCGTCGCGCGCATCGTAGCCGAAATCCCCCGCGAATACCTCCGCCTTGAACGGCACGCCGAAGTCGGTGACGTCCTTCGGGAACTTGATCTCGCTCTCGGCGCGCGGGAACTTGGCGAAGTCGTCGAAGGCCTTGATGGTGTGGAGCCAGCGCCCGGCGTAGTGCGACGGCTGCTGCTTCTTGAGCCTGGCGATTTCGTCGCGCGCCCGCGTGGCCTGGTCGGGGCGGAACATCAGGTAGGCCTTGTAGCCGTACTGGCTCCAGAGAGCGGCCATGTCGCCCGCGCTGAAGTTGGCGCCCACGTCCGCGATCGCGGCGGCGAACCATTTCCAGGCCTCGTCATCGCCGGCGATGGCGCGACGGATGTCGAACCCGGCGAGGAGCGCGCCCGTGACGTCGCAGCGCAGCTCCAGCGCGCGGTCGATCGCCTCCAGCGCGCGCGGCGCGTCCTTCCTGCGGCGGTGGATTTCCGCCTCCTTGAGGCAGGCCCAGTGACGATCCTTGGCGGTGGCGGTCGCGAGCGCGGCGTAGCGCCCGCATGCCGCGAGGGCGGCGTCCAGATGCTTCCCGCCGAGCAGCTCGTTGACGAAGTCGCGCAGCGGTTCGAGGGGTTGTTTCGCGGCCACGGCCTCCGCCGCCCACGCGAACCGGGCCTCGACGGCGCCGTCCACATCGCCATCCTCCAGTCTGGCCGTGGCGAGACGGCGGTATGATTCGGCGCGCTTCCCGGCAAGCTCACCATTGCCCTTCGAGAGGGCCAGCGCCTTATCGGCGTTCGCGGCGGCGGCGGCACAGTCGTAGCGCCCGAGCTTAACATCAGAGATCGCATGGAGGATGTCGATGCGCGCGGAATCCGAAATCTTCGGCACTTCCAGTGCAAGGGCGAAGGCCTTGTCGGCCGATGCGGGCTTGTCGGCCTTCTCGTAATCATTCGCCGCCGTGACGAGGATACCGGCCTTGGCATCCGCCGCCCTCTGGCTCTCGGCGGGGGAAAGCGACGACGCCGACTCGAGGCCATCCTCCATTCCGGGATCGAGCAGGGCCTCGTCAAGCAGATCGTCGAGCGACTTCTTGGCCTTGCCGAGATAGATAGCCTCGGCATCCTTCATGCGCTGCTCCGCGGCCTGGGCGTAGAGAGTGCGCGCGCGCTCAATGTTGTTTGCCTGCTCGGCCTTCACCGCATCGGCCTCGAGTCGCGAGGCCGCCGGTGCCGCGGGTATATCCGCGGCGGCCAGCGTGATGGCGGCTAGCAGAAGAAGAAGTCTCTGTTTCATGCTGTGTCTCTACTGTTTCAATTCACGAACCAAGCCGTTGGCAGGCTCCCGAAGGCATCGCCGATGGTGCCCTTGCGGAAGTTGTACGCGTGGCAGGCGCATATTCCCGGACCGGAACCAGACCGGAAAGCCCCGGGGCGGGCAGAAGCAGCGCTCATCAATAGCGTCCCACAGGCGATGCCAAGCCACCAGCATCCGCCGATTGGAGGTAATCGTACACGGTTTAGCGGTGAGCGTCAACGCGGCAAGCGCCTGATGGGGAGAGGAAAGTGGCAGTAGGCAGGGGCAGGAGACAGGGGAACAGGAAGTAGCAGTAGGCAGGGGCAGTTATTGCGACCACACAGTGGCTCGCAATTTAGAGGGTAAAAGAAGTTCTAGAGTTAGGCTGGAGCCTGTACCGAACCTCCCCGCCCACCGCGCCGGCACAAGCTCACGGTACAGCAACCGGAAGGTGGGGCGTCGCCGTCCCGGCTAGCCGCGCGCAGGTATTGAACCGCCAAGACGCCAAGAGCGCCAAGGGATGGAACCGCGAATGAGCGAGAATGGATGGTGTTGTTTAACCGCGAAATGCGCTAAAATCGCGAAATAGGAGAAAAGCGCCAATGGCGCGCCCCATCCCAGCCGAGGGTGAAGCCCTGCTAGGAAAACAGGCCAAATACAAACGAGGGCTGAAAGCCCGTTCTATAATCCGGTCAAACCGCCGCTGGCAGGCAGAATGCAGGAAAGCCTCTGCAATAGCACACGGCACAGCCACCGGAAGGTAGGGCGAGCCGTCCCCGTCACGCCGCTACGCGGTGTGACCGGCGAGCCGCGCGCAGGGCACTTCAACGCCAACCACGCCCATTCCGCCACCTATCCGTCTTTGTGGGGAACAGCCCCAATGTGGTGCAGACATTCCTGTCTGCACGGAACTGCGCGGGCAGACAGGAATGTCTGCCCCACACTGCCACGCTCCATATAAAAACCAGTCGCAGCCTCCGCATCGCGGATGAGGACGCGGACACCAATCACAAATCAAAAATCTCAAATCTCAAATCTCAAGTCTCAAATCCCGCGGCACCACTCACTACCCACGCTTGTCGCCGTTCCGCGAGCCGGAGAAATCCGGGGCGCGTTTACCGTCAAACGCCTTGCGCAGGCGCTTGTCGGAAGAGCTGGAACTGCGGCGGGAAGGAGAATCCAGGCCGTACTTGCGGAGCGTCTCGCGCCTGGCCGCGCGTCCCGCCTTCCACTCCTCCCAAGTGATGCGGATCTCCCTAGCCATTCTCCACCTCCGCCTTGAGACGCCGGAGTTCTCCCAAAATGTTGAAGCCGGGCATGGCGGCCAAACGCTCGACCTCTCCCCAATCCGTGGACGGATCATCAAGGCTGGAGGCCATCATCTGCTTGGCGGTCTTCAAGGCCTCGTCGGATGGTTGCGGGTAATAGGCCGCCAGCACCCGCTCCACCAGCGCCAATTCCCGTGGCATCAATGTCACGGGGCCATACGGGGTCTCGATTGTCCGCATCGGAGCGTTCGACTCGTTTTCGAGAACTCCCAGCATGTCCACGAAAAGGCCGCACACCCGCCAGTTCCTGGGCCCACCCGTGGCACCGAGCCTGGCCATGATATCCTGGGCCAGCCTGAGGGGCATACGAAGTTCAAGTCGGCAGAAATCGATGTCGCCCGACATGTATCCACCCTCGGTGTAGAATTCAATTGCCGATCCTCCGACGATAATGAGCCGGTACCCGGCCTCGGCAAACAAGGCGGATACAAGACCGGCGAGCTTGAGCGCACGCTCAAGCAAATCGCCGGTCGAGGAGATGTCGGCTATGGCTTCGCTGATGTTCACGCCTGTATCCTAGCACAATGCACAAATGCCAGGCTATAGCAATCGTTCATCACTGCGGCTAGCCGGGACGGCGTCGCCCCACCTGTGCTGGCGCGCCTTTTCAGGAGCATCCCTGACACACGACGACAGGCGACGTCAATCGACAACGGCTTGCATCCGGCAGACAGACGCCTCATTTCAAGACTATGTCACGCCCCTTCAGGGCGCGACTGTTTTGGCCTCGTTACCCAGGGCGTTGCCCTGGGCTGGTATGTTGCGCCCTTTCAGGGCTGTCATCAACTTTGTCGCAAGCCTTGTCGGTAACTTTGTCGCCTTCGTCGAAAGCAGATGGTAGTCTCTCACAGAGGCACGGAGGCACGGGGACACGGAGGCGCGGGGAAACAGAGGCGCGGGGAAGTTCTAAAGTTCGGGAGTTCTAAAGTTCTAAAGTTTGAGCTGGCGCCTGTGCCGAACCACCCGCAGGTTATAAACCGCCAAGACGCCTAGGATGCCAAGGGGAACCGCGAAATGGACGCGAATGGACAAATGCGCGAGAATGGATGGTGTTTTTTAACCGCGAAAAACGCGAAAAGCGCGAAAGGGGGCCGCGAATGGACGCCAATACACGCTAATCCACGCGAAATAGAGTAAGCGGGTGGATGAAGCGTGCCGATTAAGAGTGGGTTTAAGTGCGGGGTTTAAGTGGGTGCTTCGCACTTACACCTTGTCCCTACACCTTGTCCACACACTTTGTCTCCACACCTTGTCCCCCACACCTTGTCTTGAACCACCGCTTACCCTTTGGCTTTCGACAAAGGGTGCGAGTCAACTTGGTTGAATCGCACAGAATCCAGAATTCAGCAAGGCATCCAGTATCCAGAATGTTAAACGGCAACACTTTATACGTTTTGTTACCCGTCCCGGATGTTGTGTCAATTGCTTGGACACGAAAAGGGAAGCAAAAGGAGGCGCTTTTTCATTCTGAATTCTGAAGTCTGGATTCTGAATTCTGGGTGCGCATCCACACTATTGTGGAGCGCACCCGGCTGTCGGCGCGCATAGTCTCGACAATCCGCAACCTGAATGCTACATTCCAAAGTGAAGTCGTCCAAGGTTGATCATATGGCTATCCAGGATAGCCCCGCCTCGATCATTGATCGGGGAATGCAAGGTTCTACGCGTAATGAATCGACGTCCAACATACAAGCAGGAGAACATCCACGAACACGCCGGGAAAAACCCGGTATCCCGATCAGTGTCCGGCGAAACGGAAGCCGGGAAGGTATCCGGCGACGAAGCGGCCCTCCGCGACCCGCCTGCGCCGAGCGCCGCCCAGCTCGCCTATCTCAAGACCGGCGTGATGGGCATCATCCACTACGGCCTCAACACCTACGTTGACCGTGAATGGGGATAGGGCGACACGCCGCCGTCGGTGTTCAACCCCAAGGCGCTCGATCCCGAGCAGTGGGTCGTCGCCGCCAAGCGCGGCGGGCTCAGACGGCTGATCATGGTGGCGAAGCATCATGACGGGTTCTGCCTGTTTCCGTCCAAACTGAACACCGATTATACCGTCGCCAACACGCCATGGAAGGACGGCAGGGGCGATCTCGTGCGCGAGGTGCGCGACGCCTGTCTCAAGCACGGTCTGGAGTTCGGCGTCTACCTCTCGCCGTGGGACCGCCGCCGGGCGGACTACGCGACGCCGGCATACGTCGACTATTTCCATGGGCAGTGGGACGAGGTCTTCGCGAACTACGGGCCGATCATCGAAAACTGGCTGGATGGCGCGAACGGCGGCGACGGCTGGTACGGTGGCGCGAAGGAGACACGCAGTCTGCCGTGTGCTCCACGCGACTACTACCGTTTCGACGATCTGCTGGTGAAACTCGCCGCGCACAATCCGAACGCGGTCTCCTTCGGCGGCGGCCTCACGGAAAACTGCGTCAAGTGGATCGGCAACGAGAAGGGCTTCAACGCCGACACGCGCTGGAACGACGAGCATGGCCCCTTCGTGCCCTACGAGGCCGACACGCCCTTCCGCAAGGGCGGCTGGTTCTGGCATCCCGGCGACCGCGCGAAGTCGCTCGCCGAGCTCGTCGAGGTCTATTTCCTCTCCGTCGGCCGCGGTGCCGTCCTCAATCTCGGCCTGGCGCCGAACCGTGACGGACTGCTGGACGAGGGCGATGTCACGCGCCTAGCCGAATTCGGCGACTGGGTGCGGAAGTTCGAGGCTACGGATCTTGCCGCGGATGCGCGGCGGGAGGAGTGCCGGACGGAGCTGACTTTGGCCGTCACAATGAATCTGCCAAAGCCGGCGACGTTCAACGCGGTCGACTTCGGCGAGGATCTCTCGCACGGACAGCAGATCGCGGACTGGACGCTGCAGGCGCTTCAGGACGGAGTCTGGACGGATCTCGTCACGGGAACGACGGCCGGCTTCCGCCGCATGGAGCGCTTCCCCGTCACGACGGCATCCGCGATCCGCCTGACCTGCCGCGGCCGCACGCGTGTACCGTCGCTGACGTCCCTAGCCCTGCGTTTCGCCGATGCCGTCCCGGAAGAACAGGAGCCGGATACGTTCGATCAGCGGCGGTCGCCGTGCAAGGTGACGGAATCTGTGCGGGGTACGCTCGAATTCGACTTCCTGCGCAAGGTCTCGGTGAACGCCTTCCATTACATTCCCGTCAAGGACCGATTCGACGGCGTGCCGGACCAGTACGAGCTGTACGTCAGCGACGACGGCAAGGCATGGACGAAGTTAGCCGCAGGCGAGTTTGGCAACCTGCGCGCCAATCCCGTCATGCAGCGCCAGCAGTTGCCGGAAACGGTTACAATGCGCTATGCGCGTGTCAAGGCGACGCGTGCATTGGAAGGTGAGCCGACCTGGTCGGGTGCGCTCTTCGAATTCTTCACTCTCAATACATCCACGGCATGCCGTGGATAACACCCCCTGCGTTTCCTTACCTCATACGGATAATCAAATGGCTATTCCAGATCGCGGAGGCCAGATGAAGCCCAAGCATCTACGTATGCAGGGGTGGGATTTTACCAGTCCCGGCTGGTACTTCCTGACTCTCAGCACCAAGGAGATGCGCTCTGAATTCGGCACGGTTGTCAATGGCCGCATGAACCTCAACGAGTCCGGACGTATTGCCGAGAGGTTCTGGCGCGAGATTCCCGCGCACTTCCCGCGTGCCGTCGTGGATGAGCACGTTGTGATGCCAAACCATGTGCATGGTCTGCTTCAACTCACTACAGCGGACTGGAGCATCGAAGGCCGCAGCGAACGCCTTGAGGCCTTCGGCAAGCCCGTTGCAGGTTCCATCTCCACCATTGTACGCTCGTACAAGTCCGCAGTTTCGCGGGCCCTGGCCGAAGCGTGTGGCATAGACGCTTCTACGAAGTTCGCGCCTACGACGATGCCGCCCGTACGAATATCCGGCGTTACATCCGCGACAACCCGCTCAACTTCGATGCCGTAATGCAAGGCAGCGAGCCCAAGTACTTGGGCAACAAGGCTCTGCTGCAAATGCCCAAGGTGGGATTTCTGGCGTCGCGCGGGCAGGCCAGCCTGCACGGCACCCTGCCGCTCAAACCCGGCGAGGCCATCATCTCCGGCTTCCTTTCCCCTATGGAGCGCGCCGTCTTCCGGGCAGGCCTAAAATACAAGCGCCCCATGATATGGGTACTGCCCACCGGCCTCGATGGCATCACGGCATGCCGTGATGCTATTGAGGAGGGGCGGCTGCTCGTAATAGCGCCATTCGGCGAGACTCCGGACACCCCCAACGTCCGCCGTGCAGTGTGGTGTAACCAGTACGTCCTCGCCCACTGCCACCGCGCGGTGGTGGGGCACCTCAACCCGGATGGTATGCTCGCCTGAATCCTCCACGAGGCCGCCCCGGAAAAAGAGATCACCCTCCTATAACCCACCCTCAATATCTTCACGGCATGCCGTGAAGAAAACAACCAGCCCTCAATAGAAGAAAAAGCCCCGGTTCCGAAAGGAACCGGGGTCTGAAACTGGTAGCGGGGGTAGGATTTGAACCTACGACCTTCAGGTTATGAGCCTGACGAGCTGCCGGACTGCTCCACCCCGCAATAAATTGGTTATCTGGCGCGCCTCGCAGGAATCGAACCTGCAACCTTCTGATCCGTAGTCAGATGCTCTATCCAATTGAGCTAGAGGCGCTGAACGGCGAGTAACTTAGTATATTGCCGCGACAAATGCAAGCACCAAATTGCTTCACCATTTTTTCACCATTTTTTCAACCAATCACGACAACTTCCAGCCCGCAGAAGCGGCCGAAGGCGGCCAGCGCCTCGGGCGCGGCGCCCGGCACCAGCGCGCTGTGGTGCGTGCCACCGGCGCGGGAGTAGGTCTCGAGGAACTCGGCGACCGGCAGGCGCGGACGCACCCAGGCGCGGACGCTGTCCAGCATGGCCGGATCAATCCCCTCTTCGGGCAGCACCTCGAC
>JAAYLN010000161.1 GCA_012521875.1 Lentisphaerota bacterium
GTTGCCGATCTATGAGCCCGGCCTGCAGGAGGTCGTCGAGGCGTGCCGCGGACGCAATCTGCACTTCTCGACCGATATCGAGCGCGGTATCCGCGAGAACGACATCATCTTCGTCAGCGTCAACACCCCCACCAAGACCTTCGGCCAGGGTGCCGGGTGCGCCGCCGACCTGCAGTACTGGGAGCAGACCGCGCGCCAGATCCTGCGCTGCGCCACCAGCGACAAGATCGTCGTCGAGAAGAGCACGCTGCCGGTGCGTACCGCCGCCTCCATGACGCGCATCCTCAGCTCGGGCGATAGCCCTGTCCATTTCGAGGTGCTCTCCAACCCCGAGTTCCTGGCCGAGGGCACGGCCATTGCCGATCTCAATAACCCCGACCGGGTGCTGATCGGCGGCAACGATACCGCAACCGGCCGCGCCGCCGTCGCGGAACTGGTCGAGCTCTACGCCGCCTGGGTGCCGCGCGAGCGCATCCTGACCACCAACGTCTGGTCCAGCGAGCTATCCAAGCTGGCCGCCAATGCCTTCCTGGCGCAGCGGGTCAGCTCGATCAACGCCATCAGCGAGATTTGCGAGGCCACCGAGGCCGATGTTGACGAGGTGGCGCGTGCCATCGGCATGGATTCGCGCATTGGTTCAAAGTTTCTCAAGGCCGGGGTGGGGTTCGGCGGCTCGTGCTTCAAGAAGGACATCCTCAACCTGGTCTATCTCTGTGAGAGCTACGGGCTCAAGGCCGCGGCTGACTACTGGCGCCAGGTGGTGGACTTCAACGACCATCAGCAGGAGCGGTTCGTGGCCCGGATGCTGAAGGCCATGTTCAACACGGTCGCGGGCAAGCGCCTGGCCTTGCTGGGCTTCGCCTTCAAGGCCGACACCGGCGACACGCGTGAATCGCCTGCCATCCGCATCGCCAGCCTGCTGGCGGAAGAGCACGCCGTGGTAGTCGTCACCGATCCCCAGGCCTTGGACAATGCGCGGCGCGACCTGGCGCACTACGGCGACCGGATCATCTTCGAGCCCGATCCCTACAAGGCGGTCAGGGATGCCGATGCGCTGTGCCTGATGACCGACTGGCGCATCTACCGCGAGCTCGATTATGCCCGCATTTTCGCCGCCATGCGCAAGCCGGCCTTCATCTTCGACGGACGTAACGCGCTCGACCACGCGGCCCTCTTCAAGCTCGGATTCAATGTCTACGGCGTCGGCAAGACACCGCTGACGACACTGTGAGTTAGAACCTCATTTGCTCTCGGAAATCATAACGCTCCCGTCAATACAGGGGCTTCTCTTTGCCAGACTGCGGTGGGGCGACCGGCGTAGGTTTCCTTCCATCCACGGGTGCCGGGAAGGTAATAGACGGTGGCCGGGGTGGAATAAAACATTCTCAAACCGGGTGTCGGCGCGTTGCCGGCAAAATAGACGCTAGTCAGGGATTTGCAGTTGTAGAACGCTCCTTCGCGCGGAAGTTCTAAAGTTTGTCGACGCCTGTAATAAGGGGCAATAGAGGGGGAAGCTGATGGGTTGTGAATGCAAGCCCTGAAGGGGCGCGATATGCCAGCCCAGGGCAACGCCCTGGGTAAAGGCCAAAAAATTACTAGCCCTGTAGGGGCGGGATATAGTCTTGGAAGAAGGCACCCATCCGTTACTGATAGCCCGGGCCTTCAGCCCTCGTCTGTAATTGATGTGGTCATGTATAAGGGTCGCCAGTCGCGTCGGAGTACCGGCTTCAGCCGGAAGCCAACACGGGCCTTCAGGCCCGCGAAGCCCTTTTTTTCTTGAAAAAAAGGGGTTATGGGAACGGGGCTGAAGCCCCTGAACCACTTCCGCCTGAAGGGACTGGTGATTTATTTTCCGCGCAGATTAATCAGGAACTCAAGAACTCAAGAAGAATGCAAGAATGCGCGGTTTCCACAAACAAATTCCTGATTTCATGAGTTCCTGATAAATAAGCAGCAGGAAATGGCAATAAGTCGACACTCCCTGAAGGCGGTACTCCGGCCGGGGCGGCTAGTCGGAATATGGACTTAAACTTGGCGCTCTTGGCGTCTTGGCGGTTTATCAATTGTGCGGCTCGCCGGTCATGCCGCGTAGCGGCAGACAGGGACGGCTCGCCCTACCTTCTGTTTGCCATACCGCGAGCTTGTGGCGACGCGGCGGGCGGGGTGGTTCGGTACAGACGTCCATCCCAAACTTTAGAACTCCCGAACTTTAGAACTTCTTTCGCGCTCTTTGCGTATTTCGCGGTTAAAAACAAACACCCTCCATTCGCCCTTCCCACACTTTGTCGAAAGCTGGCCTTGTCAGCGGACACGGAGGTCCGCCGCAACGATAATGATCCGGCAGAGCCGGGCGGGGGTGGATGGGGTGGGGGTGCCGCGGTGCCTGCGCTAGCGGATCTTGATCAGGATCACGAAGAGCGCCGGCGTCAGGAAGGCCTGCACCAGGACGAAGCGCATCAGCACCTGCGCGTTCGACCACATCATGTTCTTGCGGCAGTGGTCGTGCAGCGGGAAACGGTAGTGGTGCAGGGCGCGGACGACCAGATGCTGGTGCGCGGCGGCCTCTGGCGTGAGGCGGTTGGGCGGGGTCGTGTCGAACCCGACGCGCTTGAGGAGCCTCAGCAGCACCATCTTGAGCAGGCCGGTGCCGCCGTTGACCAGCGCCACCGGCGCCACGACGATCACCAGGAAGGGGTTGCCCGCCGCCAGCACCGCCACGCCGACCAGCAGTCCCAGCATGCGCGAACCGGCATCGCCCATCAGCACGCGGCTGGGCTCGGCATTGTGCCAGAGGTAGCCGGCCAGTCCCCCGGCCACCGTGGCGGTCAGGATCGCCCAGCGGGCGCCATTGGCATAGTGCGGCACCAGCAGGTATCTGGCGATCGGCAGGTAGCCCACGACGCCGTAGAGCAGCGCCGCAAGCGAGAAGAGCGAGATGAGCGTCAGCGAGCCCGCCAGGCCGTCAACGCCGTCGCTGCAGTTGGTGGCGTTCATCGTGAACCAGAGCAGCGCCGCGGCGCAGGGGATGTAGAGCCAGGGGCCGACCGTCAGCGTGCTCTTGATCACCGGCAGCCAGATCTCCACCGGCTGCCCCTTGCAGATACAGAAGGCGGCGGCCAGCGCCACCAGCGCATCAAGCAGCCCCTTCTTCAACTCGCCCCAGGGCTTCGCGCTCGCGTCGTCGAGATAGCCGAAAAGCATGGCCAGGTAGAGGCAGATGACAACGCCTAGAATGCTCACATCCATGGGCACGACCAGCAAGATTACCGGCAGCAGCAGCAGGCTGATCATGAGTCCGGCCCCCGTGGGCTTGCCTGCCGCCTTGCTGCCACCGTCGGCCGCCAGCACCTTGCACTTGTCGCGCGGCAGCAGGTGCCATAGCCGCGGCAGACGGCTCCATACCAGCAGGCCGCCGAGCATTGTGCCGATGGAGAGCAGCATCAGATGGGAGTTGAGCAGCCGCAGCGGGCCCCAGGAATCACCAAACCATTTGCCAAATAAATACAACATCGACAAAACTCCTGATGAAAATGGATCAAGCGGGTCTATAAAAGGATGCGGACGCCCTCGACCTTGCGGATCTCCTGATCCAGCCGGAGATGGTCGGCGCGGCAGGCCAGATTGACCGTGACCTGCAGCGACTGGTAGCGCCCGCCCGCCGAGCTTTGGCCGGTCTTTAGCGGACTGACGACCTCAAAATCCGCCAGCAGGGTCTCGATCACCGTCCGGGCGGTGCTGCCGGCGGCGACGATGATCCGGAAATGGTGCGTGGCCGGATAGACTTCCGCCTCGTCAATTGTGAAGGGCTGCATGGGGACGTCCCTCACTTCTCGAAGCGGATCGTGCCGGCACGTGCATGGGCGTCGAGCCCCTCGATGGCGCCGAAGGTCTCGATGATCTCCAGCGCGTCGCGCAGGTCGTTGCGGGCGTACTCGATAATGCTGGTGCGGCGGCGGAAGTCATCCACCGTCAGCCCCGAGAAGCTGCGCGCCGCGCCGCCGGTCGGCAGGACGTGGCTCGGGCCGGCGGCGAAGTCGCCGGCCGACTCGGGGGTCCAGTGACCGACAAAGATCGCGCCTGCCGCTGTCAGCCGCGGCAGGAATTGCCTCGGACGCGACACCATCAGTTCGAGGTGCTCGGGGGCGAAGCGGTTGCACAGCTCGGCACCCTGGTCGAGCGTCGGCACGACCACCAGCAGCAGCCCCTTCTCCAGCATGGGCGTGACACGCGCGGCGCGGCTCAGTTGCGGCGTCTGCCAGGCGAGCTGGTCGCTCACCCCCTGGGCCAGCTCGGCGCTATCGGTCACCAGCAGCGCCTTCTCGTGCCCCGTGCCGTGCTCCAGTTGCGAAAGCAGGTCGGCCGCCACCCAGGCCGGCTTGGCCGTCTTGTCGGCCAGAATGGCGATCTCGCTCGGCCCGGCCACGAGGTCGAGGGCCACGTGGCCATAGACCTGCCGCTTGGCGGCGGTTACATAAGCCCCGCCGGGGCCGACGATCTTCTGTACCGCAGGCACCGACTGCGTGCCGTAGGCCATCATGCCGATGGCCTGGATGCCGCCGATGCGGTACACCTCGGTGGCACCGGCGATCTTGAGCGCATGCAGCAGCACGGGGTTGACGCTCTTATCCTTGCCGCAGGGGGTGCAGGCCACGATCTCGCGCACGCCGGCCACCTTGGCCAGGGTGGCGGTCATGATGGCCGTCGAGGCCAGCGGCGCGCCGCCGCCGGGGATATAGACCCCTACACGGTCAAGCGGCAGGAAGCGCTCGCCGAGGCGTCCGCCATGCCGTGTGGTCATCTGCCAGTCCTTGCGCAGACCGGCCTTGGCAAAGGCGGTTACGCGGCGGTACGCCTCGCGCACGGCGCGGCGCACGGGCGGGGCAACCTCACGCGAGGCCTCGGCCAGTTGTTCGGCTGTGACCAGCATTTCGGAAGGTTTGAGATCAACGCCGTCAAAACGCTTGGCTGCCGCCAGCACGGCGGCATCGCCATTGGCGCGGATATCGGCCAGCACGGTGGCGGCGGCACGTTCGGCATCCGGATCAAACGCCGGACGCTTCAGGAAGGCATCAATGGCCTCGGATGACTTGCGGGTGGACCAGTAGGCTATCGGAATCGGCATGGGAGTGCTCGCGGGATGGAACCAAATCAACAGTGCCGAGCTTACCAGTTTGCCACCCCGCTGGCAAGAAGGGGGAGTGGAACCATCTGTACGTTGTTAACGCAGCTTGAACGTTTTGCACGGTGTCGTGGCGTCGCGATGGTAGTAGGTGGCTTCAACGCCGCCGGGCGAGATATCGAGCGTGCAGTAACCCGCGCCGCGGGCATGGTAGTACTCCTTGAGCCCGGGCTTGTATTCGGCCAGCAACTTGATGTTCGCCTCAATCTTGGTCTTCGCGACGACCGAGCCGTAGCCTGCCACAGTCCGTCCGATTACTTTGGGTGTCTCGGGAGTTGCGTTGTCCCAAATGGTGTTGGCCATGAACTGGACGATTGTTCCGGCTTCCGTGGCGTAGCGGAGGTAGCTGATCACGTGCGCGTGGCCCGTCAGCACAATCACGTTGTGCTTCAGAAAGAGGTCGCGCATCCAGGCACGCCGTTCGGCGTTGCGTCCGTACGGGATCCAATCAGGCCGCTTGCCCTTGTCTAGGGGAATGACCGGGCCGTGCGAGACCACGAACTTGTGGCGGGCATCCGCATGACTGGCGAAGGCCTTCCCGATGACTGCGTCATCCGGGGATTCGAAGTTGATGAAGACGAACAGATCCGGCCCGTGCCTGAAATAGAATGTCGTTCCGGAAACCGTGGTGCCGGCGTTGCCGGGGATGGCGCCGATCTCCTGCTTCATGCGCGGCGTCATGACGCGCTTATAGACCTTCTTGCCGCCGGGGCTGCGGTAGTCGTGGTTGCCCACGACGGTGAGAAAGGGGAGGCCGGGGAAGGCCTTCTTGAAATAGTCCAGCGCATCGGTGAGCATGCGCTCGTGGGCCTCGGCAGTGCCGCAGTCACCCTGAACCAAGTCGCCGAGTTGCAGGACGAAGGCCGTGTCCGGGGTGACTTTCGTCCGTGCCGCCGCGAAAATCCTCGCCGCCCGCTCCTGCCAGAACGCCTTGTTGCGGGCGAACTCAGGCTGTCGGCTCTTGGCGAGACTCTCGTTCTTCTCGACAAGCTCCTTGTGGTAGATATCCGCATCGAAATGCGTGTCGCCCAGCAGGATGATGCGGTAGGCGTTCGTTTTAACCGCAGCGCCGACTGTGAGAACCAGCAGTGTGGCGGCACAGATGGTCAGGAATTGTCGAAAATGAGGCACATCAAGTTCCCTGTAAAGCTAATGTTGCGCGAATTACTAATTCTTCCAGCAGGAATAATGCCGAGTCGGTGGGATGCGGGGAAATGCGATAGCTCGGCACTCCCTTCAGGGAGTGTTGACTTATTGCGAATCCCTGCTGCATATTAATCAGGAACTCATGAAATCGGGAATTTGTTTGTGGAAACTGCGCGTTTTTGCACGCTCCATCACTCCATGGCTGCGGCTAGCCGGGACGGCTTCGCCCCACCTTTCGGTTGCTATACCGTGAGCTTGTGCCGGGGCGGCGGACGGGGTGGTTCGGTACAGGCGCAGCGAATGTGAACGGAAAAGCCGGAACGCTGGAGCCCGCCGTCCCCGGCGGTATCGTTCGCTATTCATGCGCCGCATCAATGAACCGCGGAGACCGCGGGCTCCAAGGCGCATCCGAAGTGAACGTGGAGACCGTTGCCCATCGATCCCGTCGCCACCTATCGATACCCGTCGGCAGTACCGGTAGTGCCGGAGGTCTCGAGGACGACTGGTCTGGTCCTATGCACTTCTGCCGCCCCATCTTACGCTTTCGACAAAGCGTAGGGACAAAGTGCGGGGATGAAGCGTAGCCGACAAAGCGTGGAGACAAGGTGTTACTACTTGATACAGCTCGGTGTCCTCATGCGGCTGGCGCTGACATGGATATCGCCGATCTCGCTGCCGGGCCATGGATTGTGCAGTTCGGCGGCGATCTCGGGCAATTCTGCCAGCGTTCCGGCCAGATAACCGTCCAGCCGCTCCTGCAGCGTCTCGAGCCGGGCCATGAGCGTACCGTAGCGTCCCTCGATCACCTCCCAGCCGAACGGCTTGTAGGTGGTCATCCACATGTCGCGGTGACGCTTCCACAGCGCCCTGGCGCGCTGGCGCAGTTCGGGCAGGTCGCCGGTGGAGATGGCCTTGAGCGCGGCGCGGTCGCCCGCCTTGTAGGCCTTGGCGAGGTCGCGGCGCAGATGGGTCTTGAGCTCGAGCGTGGCGGCAATGCCCGCCGGGAACCCGAGGCGCTGCGCCAGACCGCCGGCGGAGGCCGCAGCGGTAAGCTCCCCGGCCAGGTCGCCGTACCAGGCCCGCAGATCGTGGTCGCCCAGCACGGGATCGAAGAGCGCCAGCGCCGGATCCTGCCAGAGCAGTGCGCGGCCCAGCGCGGTCATCGATTCGTGCGGTTTCCTGACCAGCGGGATCGAGTCGGTACCCGCCGCGCGCACCCAGGGGTCGAAGGGACAGCCGCAGGCACCCTCGAAGTTCCGGCGCGCGGCCTGCATCGGATCGGCGGCGCCGAAGGCATACTCGCAGAAATACTGGATGCCCGGCAGCGCGCTGAAGACATCCACCTCCATGCCGTCGTCGCCCCACATGGTCATGAAGACCTCCTTGAGCCCCTCGGCGCGGCAGGCCTCCATGCAGGCCTTGACGGCGGTGAAGCTCCACGGCAGGGCACACCAGAGATGCGACCAGGTCCAGACGCCGCCGCCCATGATGGGCTCGCTGCCCAGCTTGCGGTGGAAGGCGATCATCTTGCGGTAGAAGTCGGGATCGGCATGGTAGTAGTCCCAGTAAACAAGCTGCACGTCCCTGGGGATGTTCTCGAGCGCATCCTGCGGGATCTGCCAGTTCATGTCGTAGTAGTCGTGGGTCCTGGAACCCAGACGGAAGTACATGTCGCTCCAGATCATCGGCGTCAGCCCCTCCTCGCGGCAGATGTCCCGCACGCGCGCCAGATGGTCGTTGATGATGTCGAAGGAGCGCTTCTCGCCGAACTTCTCCTTGAAACGGCCGGTGCCGAGTCCGTGCGCCTCGTCCATGCCCAGATGGATGCGCCTGCTCCGCACGCAGGAGGAGGCGGCCTTGATGAACTTGCGGATCAGTTCATAGGTGGACTCCTCGCCGGCGATGAGGATGTTGGCCGTGTCGCGGTACTTGAAGTTGGCCGGCCACTGCAGCATCTGCTCGAGGTGGGCCAGGGCCTGGATGCAGGGGATCAGCTCGATGCCCAGAGCGTCGGCGTAGTCGTCGAGCGCCTTCATCTCCTGCTGGGTGAAGCCGCCGCGGAGGTAGCCGAAGAAGGGCTCGCCGGGCACCTCGTAGGTATCCTCGGTGTAGAACATCAGCATGTTCACGCCCATGAGCGCCACGCGGCGCATGAACTCCTCGGCCGCGGAGGGGAGCATCACGCCGTTGCGGCTGCTGTCGATCATCAGGCCACGCATGGTGCAGGCGGAGTTCTCACTGAACTCCAGCTCATCGCGTGTCCCGGCGGCCAGCAGACGGCCCAGCGCGCGGAAGGCCGTGGACTTGCTGCCGAAGCGTACCGTGACGCCCGCGGAATCCACGGCCGAGGCTGCTCCCTCGCGCCCTAGCGCGGCATCCTCGACGAAGCGCAACGCGATGGCGTCGGGCCCGGTTGCAAACCGTCCCTGGTGATCACCCTTCAGCGCGGCGAAGCCGGCCTGGAGAATCTCCGGGAGCTCTTGAACTGCGAACACAAACTTACTCATTCTGTCTGTCCTTTCCTGTGGTGTAACGTTAACTGAGGCACCATTGCCTTGCGTAGGCTCTTGCAAAACCCCTTGCTTTCAGGCGTGGCACGGGCATCCTGCCCGTGTTTCATGGGCGGAACGCCCATGCCGCGAGGGTTTGGCAGGAGCTTTTTACGTATAGTAAAACTGTGCCGTTGCCGTGCAATCCCGGCTGGCCTTGAGCCGCACCCATTGCGCGCTGAAGCCGTCGGGGAATTCAAAATGGGAGTAGCCGTCGCTGCCGACCAGAATTTTTGGCCCGTAGCTGTGCCACGAGCCGTCGCCCAGGAAGTCCACCTCGATGGTGAACAGGACGTTGGTCGCGGCGTCGTGGCTGATGTGGAGGCATTTCTTGTCGAAGCCCAGCATCAGGAAGGGATCCGACGGCTCATCGGCCTTGACGGGTGTCTTCCACCACGGGCCGCCCCATCCGGCCGGCTTGCCGAACTGCCAGAGGTCGTCGAGCTTGCCGAACCACATGCCCGACTGCGGCTCGCCCTGGAAGCGGTTGGCCTCATGCGCCGGGCTGGCATTGTCGTAGCCCATCACGAGCATGCCGCGGTAGGAGCAGAAATCCCCCAGCACCGCCAGATGGGTACTGATGGGACGCAACCCCATGATGCGGTTGCCGTAGGTCCAGCTCGGCAGCTCATAGAACATGCCGTGGTGATCCATGAGGAAGCGCTCGTGCTCCGTCTCGCGGATGCGCGGCCACTCGGTTGACCACATGTGGTCGAAGGTGTGGCTGGCCTTGGGCAGGCGGTAGCGCGTCCAGCGGTCGTTGCCGCTGGTATAGACGTATAGGAGCGCGGAGGCCCGGTCCCAGCCGGTGGCGAAGATGGGTGTCGCCACACCGCGCCCGGTCACCTCGACGAAGGGGGAGCGCTCGATGATCTTCCACGTTTCGCCGTTCCACTCGGCAAGCACGCCGGCGTTGCGGCGACCCTCGAACTCCTCGTTGTCGTAGCTGTTGTCGGCCACGACCACGCGGCCGTGGCAGGTGTAGCCGGCCTTGAAGTGGACGTAGGGCAGTTCGAGTTCCTTGACGAGGGCGTAGAGCTTGCGGCATTCGAGCGTGTGGACGTTCATCTCGTAGAACTCGCCCTCCATGCCGAGCATATAGACCATGTTTTTGGGATCTGCCAGATGCTCCATGGTGGCCGTGATGCGCATGTCGAGTGCATCAATGGTGCGGACGTTGCGCTTGGCGTCGATCACATGCGGGCCGATGATGAGCTGGTTGCTGGCCGTGTGGATGTAGCGGTTGGTATAGACCCCAGTGCGGCTCTCCGGGCGCTTGGTCATCTGGAGATTCTCGTCGATCTCGTAGAGGCCGGTACCGATGCCGGAGTTGCGCAGGCTGGAGACGTAGCTGATGGCCCAGAGGCGGTCGGCCCAGGGTATGAGGGCGCCCACACCGCATTCGGAGCGCGGGGGGCCGAGCTCGGCCTTCAGACAGAGGCTCGGTACAACGCCGCCGAAGGCGCGGGGCAGGGGAGGTGTCTGGTTTGTCATGTTATTCATGTTTCCTTCATCCTTCTGTCATCCTTGCGTATTCTCGTGGAGCGTCATGCTCGAGCAGCCGAGCACGATTGTGTTGCGGGCGATGTCGGCACCGGTCTGGAGCGCCTGGATGCCGCACCGGTTCGTGTGCGGCAGGAAATGGGGGAAGCACGAGGAGGAGACGTCCAGGCGCAGCCGGTCGCCGGGTTCGAGCCAGTAGGCGTGCGGTGCCAGCTCGAAGTCCAGCCAGACCTCCTCGCCCGGCTGGTAGCCGGGATGCTGACGGCCGAGGGAGGTTATGTCGCTGCGCAGCGGCCAGGTCTTGCCGCCCTTGACCACGCTGAGGCGCACGTAGAAGCCGGTGTCGGGACGGTCGCTCCTGACGCGCAGGCGCACGGAGCCACGTCCCTCGAAGAGGTGGCGCGCCTCGACCGGAGCACCCATGAAGCTGAGGATGTCGTAGCGCGAGTTGGGCGGATCCTGCTCCTTCATGCCGCCGAAGGTGTGGCAGAGACCGCCGAGAAACCGTGCGGGCGCGGCAGGATTATAGACATAGTGCCGTGCGCCGCCGGGGCCGGGCGATGTGTCGAGCGTGCCGTCGTTGAGGTAGAGCGTCCAGGCCTTGTCGCCATCGGTGAGGAAGTCACGGGTACGCCACTCGCTGCCAAAGCAGGGGTAGTAGGTGGTCTTGCCGGGCTGGATGAACTTCAGGGGGGCGCCGGTGCGGAGGTGGTCGTACCAGTCGAGGTTGAACTCGGGGTATAACTTCTGCAGCGAGGCGTCCTTGAACTTCAGCGGCGATTCGCCCCCGTTGATGTCGTGATCGTAGGGGCTGACGATGAAGGCGCTGCGCTGACGGATCTCCGCGGGCATCGTCTCCCACATGTCGAACATGCCCTCCATGAAGATGTCGTAGAAGGCGCCGGTGAGCAGCAGGGGGAAGGGGAGATCCACCATGGCGTCACGGTACTCCGAGCCGCCGGGGGGCGTCTGCCAGAATGGGTCGTCCTTAGACTCGTGCAGGAACAGCTCCTCGATGCAGCGGGCCTCCTCGCCGAAGATGTAGGGCGTGATGCCGGCCAGCGGATGCGTGAGGAAGGTCTCCGCCACGAAGTTCTTGCGCAGGATCGAGTTGCGCTTGTACATGTCCACGGACCAACTGCCGTGGAGCCCCGTCTTGAGGACGCCGTTGCGGTAGACGATGTTGTAGCGCTCGGTCTCCATCACGTTGAGCCAGCCGCCACGCACGTCCGCCGGACGGGCGGAGAGATACGAGAGATGCACCGCGCTGGTGTAGCTGACGCCCTGCAGGTAGATCTCGCCGCCGTAGAAGGGCTGGCGCCGGATCCACTCGAGCGTGGCGAGCCCGTCGCGGCGCTCGTCGTCGTAGGGAATGAAGTCGCCCTCGCTAAGCGCCGTGCCGCGGCAGTGCTGCGTGATGATGCAGTAGCCGCGTAAATCGGCGTTCCGCAACGGCTCCTCGTCGATCTCCTTGTTCTCATAGGGCCCGCGCTGGAAGATCACCGGGGCGCGCCCCGTATCTGGAGGACGCTGGACGATGGTGAAGAGCTTGACGCCGTCGGGCATCTCCACCATGTGTTTTTCAATAATGTTCATCGGGATTCTCTACGCAGGCTCTCTCAAAACCCTCGCATGCACACGTGGCACGGGCATCCTGCCCGTGTTTCATGGGCGGGACGCCCATGCCACGAGGGGTTTTGCAAGAGTTCAATTGTTGAAGTTGAAGACGGCATTGCCGGATTTGCCTCGTTCATCAGTCTCCTGAAATCCCTTGGGCAGCCTGGTGCGCGTCAGGTTGTAGGTCATCTTCACGGGATCGTTCTTCGCGGCATTCCACGGGAACTTATGCAGGAAGCCCTCGACGGACGGCTCGGCCTTGAACACCACATCCACCAGATCGATCTGTGTGGAGGCGCCCTGCGAGTTCCAGCCCCCTGCAAGGGCGAACGGTGAAGCGCCGGCGCCAAACGACAGCTCGCTGTTCGCGATAGCGAAGCGCGCCATGTTGTTTGGATACAGGAGCGTCAGGGGTTTGGTCACCCGGATGCGGCAGTTGTCCAGACTGGCGCCGATGCTGCCGAACGGCGAGTCGAATACCGGATTCACAAAAGTCGAATCCTTGAAGGTGACCAGCGCATCGCGATTGACGCGGAACTTGACGTTTTCGGCCTTTACGTTGCGGAAGGTGCCGGCGGTATCCCATTCTCCGCCGCGGATCGTGCAGTTGTCGAAGCTCGCCCCGGACAGCCCGAGAATGTTGGTGGTGCCGATGAAGGTACACTCAGCGAATGTCGTCATGGCCGGCCCGCCCACGGCGTGGGACTTGTCGAACGTCTCGCCGAAGAGGCGTCCGTGGTAGTCGGCACCCGGCAGATTGGTGTGCTCGCGTCCGAAGCCGACTCGCGCATTCCGGTAGAGATTGCCGGTGGCGTAGAAGTCCGACTGAGAGCTGAAGGTGGCCGAGGCCTTGTTGCCCGTGTCCGCCGCATCAACCGTATTGCTGACGAACGAGTAGTGGTGCGTGCGGCCGTAGAAGAGCAACTGGCCGCGGAAGGTGTTGTTGCGGAAGACGAACCCGGCACCGGCGCAGGTGATGACGTTGAGCCCCGATTCGAAGGTGTTGCCCTCGATCAGATCGCCCTGCATGTACTCCCAGCCGTCCTCCCAGTCGATGTCGCAGCCCGGCATGCGCCCGCCGTTGCGCCGGAAGATGTTGTTGCGGATGCTCCCGCGCTGCCCGCCGCAGGCGGCGCAGCCGCACGAGTAGTTGTCCTCGCTCACGCAGTCTATGATGTAGTTGCCGTCGGGTAGCTGCGGATTGAGGACGAAGGCGAAGCCGCCGTGGAAGTCCGTGTTGCCCGACTTGGGCACCTCGGGGTGGTAGAAGGAGAAGTGCGCCGCGACCGCGCCCTCCGGAATGGCATACTTGCGGTAGCGGAAGCAGCCGCGCTCCATGCCGGTGAACTTCTTCTCCGCATCGTAGAAGCAGACATCGTAGATGCGGCTGTTGACATAGGGGTAGCCCTGGTAGCCGAGCGGGTAGCCCACCACGTAGAAGTCGGACTTGAGCCCCGCCAGGTCAATCGGCTGCGTGGTGCGTATGCGCGCCGGCTCGGCGACCGGATTGCCCCGAGCGTCGAAGGCGCCCAGTTCCATGTTGCGCATGCCGAGCGTGCGGTGGGCGAAGCTGACCGCGCCCGGCGCGTTGACGCCGTTGCCGCTGGCGATGTTGAAGCCGATCGACATGCGCACCACCAGGTTGCTGATGCCGTTGTTGCGTCCCTCGCCGAAGATGATCGAGCAGCCGCCCTCCGTGGCGGGCGTGCGTTGCCAGTTCGGGAAGTGGGCCTCCTTCCCGTCGCGCTCGCCGGTGATCGTGCCGTTGATGATTGCCGCATTCTCCACCGGCTGCCTGGAGCCCTTGCGCGCGGCGAAGCGCAGCGCGCCGTAGTTCGGATAGTTGTTGGGGCGCAGGCAGATTTCCGAGCCGTTGAGATCGAGGACAACCCCCGAGACCATGCCGATGCCCGGACGCGGCTCGATGTAGAGCTTGCGCGCCTTCTCCAGCACCACGCGGTTCATGCCGTTGGAGCCGGCGAAGTCCAGCGCCGCCTGCAGACCGCTGCAGTTGGCCCTGGCCGACTCCTCGTCGGCCTTGTCGTACACCAGGCCGAAGCGCTTCGGATCGGCTGTCAGCGCCTTGACCGGCGCCGGGGGTGGTGGCGCCACCACACGGTACTCAACCGTGTCCTTGAACCTGCCGTCCTCTGTCGCGACCGTGACCGTGGCGCTTCCCGGACGCAGCGCCTCGACGATCTTGGCCTTGTCGTCCGCGCGCACAACCGACGGATCAGAACTGGCAATGCGGAAGGGGTTTGAGCCCACCGTCTCGTAGGGCAGCAGGTGCGCGATGACGCGCTCGACACGCCCCACCGGCACCTCGCCACCCTCGTTGGCCGCCAGGATGCCGAGCACCGCCGCCCGCCGCATGCCGGCGCCCATCGGCGTGTCCACCAGCTCGGGCGCGCCGACGAATACCATCGGTGCAAGCGTCTGCTGGCCTACGCTGACCTTGAGGAGCGTCACGCCCTCGTGGACGCCCTTGAGCACGCCCTCCTTGTCCACGGAGAAGAAGCCATTGTTGCCGCTGGCGAATTTGGCGTCGGTCACGGGCTCGCCATCGAGGCGCACCTCGACCCTGACCGACTCACGCACCTTTAGGCGGAGCGAGCCGTCGGGCTGGAGCGCCTCCGAGTGCAGGGTCAGCCCGGCCGCGGCGGCACCGCCCGCGGCCAGACAGACGGCCATTGACGCCGCCAGTAGAAGTTGGATCTCTTTTCGCATTCTGTCTATTTTCTCCTGTTTTGACGTGGGGGCTTCGGTACGATGATTTCTTTCTGGCGCTCGCGCTCGCGTGTGCCGCGTGCCACGTGGAGCGGTTCACCCGTGCCGGGATCGAGCCGCGCGCAGTACATGGCCGTCGAGAGCGTCGAGGGGGTGGGGGTGAATACCTGCACCTGGCGCGGCAGCACGCCCAGATGCCGCAGGGCGAAGTCGCGCAGGCGGCACATGTCGGCCTCGGTACAGCCGGGATGCGCCGCGATCAGGTAGTAGGTGAGATACTGCTGCCTGCCGCTGCGGCGCGTGGCGGCGTCGAACTGGCGCTTGAAGGCCAGCAGACACTCGACACCGGGCTTGCCCATGAGGGCGAGGACGTGCGGCTCGCTGTGCTCCGGTGCCAGCTTGAGCTGGCCGGAGACGTGGTGCGCCGCGAGCGCCCCGATGTAGGCCGGCCCGTGTTGCTCGTCGGCCATCACGAGATCGTGGCGTATGCCGGAGCCTACAAAGACATGGCGGATGCCCGGCAGGCGGCGCATCTCTTCCAGCAGCCCCGTGAGCGGTGCATGGTCGGGGCGCAGGTTAGGGCAGCATTCCGGGGTGAGGCAGGCACGGTGCGGGCACGGGCCGCGCGTCTCCATGCTGGCGCAGGCGAAGCCGTACATGTTGGCCGTGGGACCGCCCACGTCGCTGATGACGCCGCGGAAGCGGGGGTGGCGCGAGAGCGACCGCGCCTCGTCGAGAATGGACGCCGCGCTGCGCGACTGTACCGCGCGGCCCTGATGCGCCGTGATGGCGCAGAAGTGGCACTCCCCATAGCAGCCGCGGTGGGTGGTGATGGCGAAGCGGATGGTGTCGAGGGCGGTGATTTTGCCGCGGGCGGCGTCGTA